>MGUL01000070.1:6016-10375 GCA_001800005.1 Elusimicrobia bacterium RBG_16_66_12
GCCGCCGCCCGCCCCGCCACCGCCGCCGCCTCCTCCTCCGCCGCCCCCGCCGAAACCTCCGGGCTTGGGGACCTTGGGGTGCTTGCCTTCACCTGGGTCCTTCGCCTCTTCCTTGCCGGCGCCCGCGCTCGAACCCGTACTCCCGCCGCCGTCAGGAGCGTTCGTCGTCGCGGGGCCCTTCGCGTCCTTGGAATCCTTCGTCCTGCCCCCCCGAGACGAGTCGCCCGACTCCCCGTCGGAGACCTCCGACTCATCCGAAGGAATGTCCTCGGGCGTCTTCGAGCCGCCGTCCTTGACCGGCACGACCTCCGCCGAATCTTCCGAACCGGAGCGCAGATGCGGGACCGGTTGACTCTCGGGGGGGACGAGACCGGCCGCGAGGCCGGACCTGCCGCCTTCCATCAGATGGCGGCCGAAGCGCTGGAAGCGCGTCGGCTCGTTGAAAGCTTTCCCTTGCCCGGCCGTCTCGGCGGCGCGCTGCTCGACTTTCACGTCGCGCGCGCCCTCGGGCTTGGCGGCTTCCTCGGGTCTCATATTGCGGCGCAGAGTCTTCTCCGGATTGACCTCGTCGATCTTGATCGTCCTGGCCTGCGGCTTGTCCTTCATGAAATCGAACTCCAACTGCTCGGCCGCCTTCGGCGCGACCTTCTCCTCCTTGACCGAGACTTCTTTCGCCTTGCCTTCCAGGGCCTTCCCCTCGGACGCCTTGACCCCGGCCTTGACGCTCTCGCTCTTCCCCCCGGCCTTGCCCGCCGGGGGGGCGTTGGCCTCCACCTTCATGTTGTGAACCGGATTTGCGAGCGAGGCTTTGCCGTTGCTCCCGCCCAGCCTTTTGCCGGCGACATCGGCCGAACCCCGGACCGCGTCCGCCTTCAGATGGTTGGCGACGAGGAATCCGTCGTAAGCGGACTTGAGATTGCTCTTGACCGTCCGCGTCCAGGTCTTGTCGCCGAAATCGAAGGCCAACTGCGTGGGCTGCGTCGTGACCGTCTCGACCTTCGGGGCGGCCTCGACAACGGGTTTCGAAACGACGGGCTCGGCCGGGCGGCGGAATCGATCCGTCAGGCGCTTCATCAAGCCGCCGTCCCGGAGGCCTCCCGCCGACTCGCGCAGGGACCTGCCCATGCCGTAGATGAACGCCAGGTTGACGATGGCCTCGCCCGCGGCCACGCTGCCCTCCTCCGTGCCGAATTTCTGGACCGCCACGAACGAGGTGTGGGATGTGTCGAGAATGAAGGGAGCTCCGACGGTGAAGCCCGCATAGGCCTGCGCGAAGCGCCCCGCCGCCGCGGTCATCGACAGCATCCGGCTGGCGCCGGCGGCTCCGGTTTGGGCGGCGACGGCCGCCTTTCCGGTCATGCTCGTGGCGAACTTTCCCAGGCCGGAGAAGGCGTAGGGCATGGCCCAGGTGAGCGGGTTGGTGGCGAGCTGGCCCACGCTTTCTGCCGCCGACGCCACGACGGCCAAACCTTTGTGCCCGCTGCGGGCGAGCTGCTTGCCGTAAGTCCCCGCGCCGAATTCGGAAAGAGTGAAATACGCCTCCAAGACGCTGGGACGAGTCTTCATGGCCTTCTCGTAGGCGTCCGGGGCCTCTTCCGGGGTGAGGCCCATCTGGGCAAGCCTCTCGGGGCGAAGCGCCATCACGCGCTCGTCAAGGATCTTGCGCGCGCCGGCAGGGAGCTCGGCGAGGAGCTTCTTGGCCCAGGCCTCGTACTTCTCCGGATCCTTCCGCCCGTCGGGTTCCGCCCCCGCGATGGAGCGCAACCAAGCGGGGTTGCGCGAGCGCGTGGCCAGGGAGTTCAGGCTGGCGAGGTCGCCGGAGATGCCGCTCTCGACGAGATTGACCGCGCCGGTGTAGACGAAGTTGCTGACCTCGTTGGAGGCCTCCAGGACGTGGCGGGCGCCCCACACGCCGACGATGCCCTGCGCGGCGCTCAGGACGGGGGCCGAACCCTCTTTCTCCTTGATCTCCGACTTGCCTTCCCAACTCGACGCCGCCGCCCATCTCTTCTTGGACGCGTCATAAGCCTGCCGCTCGAAATAGTGGTGGCGGACCTCGTTCTTGCTGGCAAGCCAGTTGCCCGGATTCAAGTTGCCGCCCCGGTACTGGTCAACCAGTTCCGATTCGACGCCCTTGCGCCAGATGCGCACGCCGTCGCCCAGGTATTCATAGGCGATCTTGGCGGCGCGCTTCTGGTATTCGCCGGCGGCGCGCTCACGGTCCGCTAGGTCCTTGGACGGGAACTTCATGTTCCAGTCCGCATCGTAGTCGACCTCGTTCTGCACGAGGAAGGCCTGCCCCGCCCCTTTGCCCGGCTCCTTCGTGCCCGCGCCGAAATATCCCGTCAAGACCGTGCGGGTGCCGTCGGCGTTCTGGAGGACGAGGGTGAAGACCTTGCGCGCCTCCATGCTGATGGAGAGGCGGATGGCGGGCTCGCCGCCCTGGGCGCCCATCCCGGGGCCGATGACGGCGCTCTCGTTTAGAAAATCGGCGAATGCGCGGGCCTTGCTCCCCGTGCGGTCCTCCTCTCCGATCGTCTTCAGTGTCTCCTTGGCCAGCGCCAGCGCGGCCGCCTTGCGCTTGGCCGCAGGACCTGAGGGCAGAGACGCGACGTCGACGTCCCAGCTGCCCGGGGTCTTTCCCTTATTGGTGACCTTCTGGACGTGCGCGGAGACCTGCTTGAGCGTGCGGCCGTCTTTCAGGACGCGGAAATCAAGCTCGATGGTTCCGTCGGCGTTGACACGGTCGACCTGGAGCTGATAGGGCGCTTTGGGCTCGTCATCGAAGCGGATCTCCCTGCGGCCGTCCTTGAAGATCTTCGCCGTGAAATGCGGCCCGGGACCGAGTTGGGTGATGACGCCCTCCCCGGTCTCCGCGTTGCCCTTCTCGACGCGCAGGACCCTCCCGTTCGGGTCGTAGGAGGTGCTCACGACATCCTTCGTGGCCGGGTCGTAGCTCTGCTTCTTCAGCCGCCGGCCGGCGGAGTCGAGCTGCTCGACCGTCTGAGAGCGGACTTTGCCGTCACCGTCGAAGTCCTGGCTGACGATCTCCTGCGCGCCGCGGGCCTTGCGCTCGAGCGTGATCGCGCGGGCCCCGTCCTCGGCGTAAGCCTGGAAGACCGAGGTCCCGTCGGCCCGGTTGAAGCGCAGCCCGACGAAATCAGCGCCGTCGTATGAGATCCCATCGACCTCGACGCCGGCGTAGCCGCGGCCCTGGGGGTGGACTTCCCAGGGCTTGAAGGACGCCTTGCCCGGAATTTGCCGCTTGGCCAGCGCGGCGCTCAGGAAGAAGCGATAGTGCCAGAGAGCCCCCGTGAACGCGGCCAGTTCCGGACTGCGGTCCTGCAGCGCGGAGAGGCGCGCCTCCAGACGGGAGAGGTCCGCCTCCGCGCCCAAGCCCATATCCATGGCCTCGCGGGATTCGTCCGCCATCAGGTGCGCGACCTGCTCGTCCAAGCTGAAGGCCTTCGGGTCGCGGCCCTGGCTGCGCTCGGCCGTCTGCGCCAGGCGGGCCAGCTCTTCCAGCAGTTCCGCGCGGCTCTTGCCGAAATCGGCCGCTTCGCCGAAGCTCAACTTCGAGACGAAAGGCTGATACGCCGCGCCGGCGGCGGCCTTCAGGTTCGTCAGCGCGGCGGCGGACTTGGAGGGACCGTCCGCCTTCGTCTTCGGAGCCTTCGCCGGACGCGGCGTCGTCTTGATCTTCAGCCGTCCTTCATTCGTGCGCCCGTAGAGCGGGGAGGACGGGTCGGTGAAGACGAGGGGCTCTTTCTTGCCGGCGAAATCCAGACGGACGGCGTTGAGCGCTTCCTGGGCCTGAGGCGTCATCGCGGTGCTGGCGCGAAGGTTGTCGAAGACCTTGCTCGCCTCGGCTGGATCGGCGGCGGCCTTGACGAGCTGGCCGGTGACCTGATCGAGCGCGTTGAGGGCGCCCTGGGGTTGGGCCGCGCTCGCGTTGCGCAAGACCGCCTCCAGGCGGGGATCCAGCCGCTCCCCGCTGCCTGCGAGCGCTTCGCCGCGGGCCAACAGGAGCTCATGCTTGCGCAGAGTCTCCGTGAGGCCGGCCCGCTCCGCGTCGTTCAGACCCTCCGTGCGGCCGAGCAGGGCCTTGAGTTCCTGGTGCCGGGCCTTGAGTTTCGTGAAGGTCGACGGCTTGCCGCCGGTCAGGAGGCCGACGATGTCGGCCTCCTGGGCGGCTATCTGGTCCTGGAGCCTCCTGCCGGCGTCGCTGAAACGGACGGTTCCGTTGGAGGGCGGCGCCGCGCGGGCAGGGCCGAGAGAGACGCCCAGCGCCGCGCAGACGAGCGCGGCCGCGACGAAGAGAGGCGCTGGACGGCGGGTCCTCATAAGGAGAAGCATATC
>MGUL01000070.1:10388-11530 GCA_001800005.1 Elusimicrobia bacterium RBG_16_66_12
TGCGGTCAGGGCCCGGAGACCCGCCGGTACCTAGGCCTAAAGGCCTAGGCTTTCCGAGGGGTCAGGGGTAGCATACCCCCGGACCCCCGGGTTTTCAAGGCTTATTTTCAGACCGGCTTGAGGGTGGAAAGGCGCTCTTCGAAGCGCTGCTGGGCCTTGCCGCTCTCTTCCTTGAGCAGGTGGTACTTGCTCGCCTTCGGGGAGAGGATGACCAGGAACTTGGCCGGGACCCCGGCGCGCCGGTACGCCGCCACCTTGTGGTGGCCGTCCAGCAGGAACCCGGCCATGAAGGAATGCAGGGTCTTGGAGGTCCCCTTCTTGACGGACTCCGGGATGCCGCGCTGATACATGCCCAGCATCAGCACGCGAGGTCGGTCTCCGTTCATGATCATCTGCTGATAGAGCTTGACGTACTCTTCCTTCAGGGCCGCGCGCGGCACGAGCGGGACGACGAAGTCGAACTGCTTCTCGACGACGCCGTTCTCGCCATGGCGGTAGACGCGGGGCCGCTGGCCCTCGTAGTGCTCCCAGCCGGAGAGCAGGCCCTCTTCCTTCGGGTCCTCGATGTCCCAGAGCTCCATGAACTCGTTCTGGAAGAAATACGAGGATTCGTCCTCCGAGTCGTAGGGACCGGCCAGATTGACGGAGGTCTCGAAGACCAGGTACTCGCCCTTCTCCATGAGCTCCAAGAGGGGGGCCAGCTCCAGGACCAAGGACTCGTCCACCGGGCGGGGGAGCTGTATGGTCTTGGGGAGGTTCGCGATCTTGCGGGTGGTGGGGAGGCGCGGCTCCTGGAGCATCTTGAACCAGAAATGGCAGGTGTCGCAGTCGTTGCCGACCTCGAACTTGCGAGCGCCGTTGACCTCGAGGAGCAGGGAGTTCGCCTCGCCGTGCCGCTTCTCGACGATGATCTTGAAGAAGCCTTTGCCCTGTGGGACTTTGACGCGCATGACGCCGTCCGCGACGGGAGTGACCTCGAGCTTCTGGGGCGTGGCTTCAGATTTCATGGACAACATTGTAGCTCAAACGCCCTGCGCCGTCCAGCCGGGATGAGGCCCCTGATCCTCGGACAAGACTGACAGACCCGCCACCCAAGAAATAGAATACCCCGCGTCTCCGAGGAGAGCATCGCCCTGAGGGGC
>MGUL01000071.1:0-264 GCA_001800005.1 Elusimicrobia bacterium RBG_16_66_12
GGAGGCCGCGGCGCGCAAGGCGGAGGAGGAGGCCCAGAAGAAGGCCGATGAGGAGGCCGCCATGCCCGCCGCCATCCCCGCCGACGCCGCCGCCCTGATGGCCGGCGCGGGCAAGGACGGCAAGCCCGGGCTCAAGGGCTTCAACAAGCTCAGCTCCGCTTTCGGCGGCGCCGCCGGGGGCTCCAAGCTCTCGGGCGGGCCGGGCCTGTCCGGCGGCGTGAGCCGGGGCTTCGCCGCGCCGTCCGCCGGCAAGGCGAAGAGGGG
>MGUL01000071.1:363-3041 GCA_001800005.1 Elusimicrobia bacterium RBG_16_66_12
CTCGCGCGGTTTCGCCAAGCGCCAACTGCTCAACACCAACAAGCTCTCCCGGGCGGCCGTCGGCACGGGCAAGGCCGAGACCTCATCGGAGTCGGCCGCCGAGGCTTTCGACGGCGGGACCCCGACGGGGATCGCCATCGAGGGCGCCGGCACGACCTCCGGCGGCGTCTCCCAGGGGACGGACGCCGCGATGACGGCCAACGACGACGGCAGTTCGGTCGGAGGCACCTCGGACTGCCCGAGCGGCCAGTACCTGGATGCGAACGGCCAATGCCAGACGACCACGACCCCCAACACCGACAACGCCTGCAAGTACCAGAAAGAGCTCGACCTCATTAAGGCGCTCTTCATCGCGATCGCGATCTGCGCGGTGATTGCCTCTGTCCTACAGTACATGGCGTGGTTGGCCACCGTGGCCACTGCCCTTAAATGGGCGATTGTGGCCATGGGTGCCGTGATTTGCGGACTTGGAATCAAGATCGCGACGATGGACGGCGGAGATTTCATGATCGGGGCCATCTGCGGGGCGGCGGGCGCTTATGTCGCCTATCAGGCATGGGTCAATGTTGCCGTCGAGACCGCCGGCGAGTGGATGGTGACGGTGGCGGCGGAGACCCTCATTGCGACGGCGGTCGGCGGTCTGACCGCGGCCTCTGCTGGCGCGCCGAAGAACGATTAGCCGGAGGGGATGACAATGCCTAAAAACGATGAAGCCGATCAGACCGCCCTCGGGGCCTCCTCCGTCGATATCCCGGACCTGAAGAGGAAGGAGAAGGAGCGCAAGCGCAGCGGCGCGGCCTGGAGCGGCGCGCGCGCGCCCGGCGCGCCCCTCCAAGGCGCCGCCCGCGCGGCGGCCAGCGCGGCCTCCGCGGGCGGCGCCCAGGCGGGCGCCGGACTGCTCGCCAGGATCGCGGCCCTCAGCCTGATGGGCAAGATCGCCGCCGCCGCGGCGGTCGTCGTCATGCTGGGCGGCGCGGGCCTGATCGCCTCGGCCCTGCTCGGAGGCGGCGCCCCCGTTGCCGGCGTGGGAAGCCCGGAGCTGGGAGGCATCTCATCTTCCGTGAAGGTCCGCTCGGGGGGGCGCGACCGCATCGGCATCAACAGCAAGGGCGAGATCGCCTTCGATCCCGTCGCGAAGGCCAAGCCGGCCGAGAAGAAGGCCGAGGAGGCCAAGCCCGCGGGGGCCGCGCCCGACGTCCCGGCCGCCGACGCGGCCAAGGAAGTCGCGGAGGCCAAGGACAAGCTCGAGCATAATCTGAGCGGGACCAAGCTCTCCGGAAGCCTGGGAGGCCAGTTCGGCGGCAAGAACATCTTCTCGGGCACGGGCGGCGGCGCGCCCAAGTTCGGCGACAACGCGTCCAAGTTCGCCGCGAAGGGCGGCAAGCTGGCCCCCATGAGGGCGGGGGGCGTCCGCGCGCGAGCCGGCGCCCGCGGCGCCGCCAGGAACAGCTCCGGCCGCGCCATCGGCCAGCTGCACATTGCCAAGGGGCAGTCTGTTCGCGGCGCCCAGGTCACCACCGCCGAGGAAGCGGCCGCCGCGGCCGCCGGCGCCTTCGACCAGACCACGAGCGACGCCGGGACTTTGACGACCGACAGCGGCACGACCGACACGACCGGCACGACGGGGACGACCGGGACGTCCTCCTCCTCGGGCGGCAGCTTCGATGTGACCGTTCCCGAGACCATCAGCCTCGACGACGTCCAGGCCATGTTGGATCAGATCAAGGCGTTGGTCGATCAGGCGAACGAAATGAAGGAGATGGGCACGTGGCTCATCGGCATCGGACTCCTCCTCATCGCCCTCGGGTGTACTGTATTCACGGCGTGGCTCATCCCCATCGGCACCCTCCTCTGCTACCTGGGGTACCAGCAGCTGCAGAAGGCCGAGGAGATGAAGGAGAAGGCGAAGGCGATGGCCGACGCCCTGGCCGCGCGCACGGGAGAGTTCCAGAGCGAGGTGGTCAAGGAGTGCGTGGACCAGGCGATCGCCAACCTCTCCTCCGTCGACTCCTGCCGGAGCCTCGAGGCCGAAAAGACCGAGGAGAAGGTCGAGGAACAGACGGCGGCCGATCTGGAGACGCAGAAGGTGATCACCGAGGAAGCCACCGAGGATTGAGGAGAAACGACCATGGCGCCTAAATTCCTCGAACGCAACAAGAAGAAAGGCCTGCTGGCGGCCCTGCTCCTGCTCCTGCGCCGGGGCAAGACGGTTCCGCTGCTCCTGCTCATCGTGATGCTCGCTTCCGCGCTCGTCGCCACGCCGTCCTACCTCCTCATCGACCTGCCGGGCGGCGCGCGCCTCGCGGCGGTCGTGGCGTGGGCCGCCCAGAAGGCGGGCGTGGACACCTCGGGCTGGGGACTGGGCGGCACGAGGTCTTTCAGCGAGCTGATGACCGTATTCCGCGCGGCCAAGACGGCCGGCTCCGCGCGCTCGATCGGCTGGGGGACCTTCTTCGGCCGCCCCCCGGAGGGCGGCACGCCCAATTCCGTCGACATGGTCAAGGGCAGCCGCAAGGACCTGGAGAGCCTGGCCGGCGGCCCGGCCGGCGCCGGGGCGGTCAAGGGCGTGCTGACGCCGGCGGACGCCAAGGCCATGCGCGGCGCCGACGGCGTGGCGATCTCGGAGGGCGACCTGGCCGGCGAGCGCGAGGGCTTCCTGGGCGGCGTGATGAAGGGCC
>MGUL01000071.1:3057-4273 GCA_001800005.1 Elusimicrobia bacterium RBG_16_66_12
TTCGGCGGGGGGGGCAGCGACGCGGAGCTCTCCGGCGGGGCGTTCGCCGGCAAGGGCTTCTTCAGCGGCAGCGCCGGCGCGGGCGGCCGCGCCGACGACCGCGCTCGGGCGGGCATGGCCAGCGTCGGCAAGGTCAATGTCCCCAGGAGCAGCATCGCGGGCGGAACCGCGGGACGCCTCTCGTCGGCGCGCGCGAAAGAGATCAATACGCGCGCCCTCACGGGGGGCAAGGCCGCGAAATCCCTGGGCACCAATTTGTCCCTCACCCAGCTCGCCGAGGGCCAGGGCCGGGCGACCCTGGTCACGGAGGAATGCGTCCCGCCGGCCTGCCCGAACGAGTTCGCGGCCGCGCAGGTCGGGGCGATCTACGACGGCAACACCCTCGACAACGTCGGCGTCCTCTCCGGCGCCGAGGACACTCCGCCCTCCGTCCCCGTCGACGAGACGGGCGGAGCGGGCGACGCGGCCAAGCTGGCGGAATGCTCCACGAAGGTCCAGCAGTGCCTGCAGGACAAGGCCACCCCCATGCAGCGCCTGGGCGAACTCCAGACTCAGATCAACGGCCTTCTCACTCAGATGAGCGTGGCCTGCCTCAACAAATGCGATTGCGGAGGCTGCAACGATCTCAAGAGCCAGATGGCGTCCATCTGCGGCGGCGAGATGCAGACCGTTCTGGCCGAGCTCGACGAGTCCTGCGTCCCGGCGGATTGCGAGATCCACGGCATCACCGACCCCTCCACCGTGGCCGCCGAGGCGGGCGTGGACCTTTGCGCGTCGGATATGATGAGTTGCGAGGGCTACCCGTGGTACGGCGCCCCCTGTTGTTGGTTTTCCTACAATCCCTGCCAGTGACGGGACCTGGGCGCCTCTGATGGTTTTGGGGTGAGATGGTAAAAAACCGATTAAAGGGCTCAGCTTCTATTGACAAGTCCGCAAGCCCCCCTTAAACTATGCCGACCGAGGAGAAAATCCCATGGACCAGCAACCGAAGATCCCCACTCTCAAAGACTCCCAGAAACCCCAGGTGAAGGTCCGGGGCATGAGCATCGGCCTGACGCTGGCCGAGCGCCTCAAGCAGTTCAAGAAGAAGGACCTCGCCTTCATCCTGGCGGGACTCGGGGTGCTGTTCATGGCCCCCCTGGCCGAGCACTTCATGATGGCGCCCGAGTCGGCCGACGGCTCGCTGCAGCCCGGCTGGAGCGGCCGCGGCGGCGGC
>MGUL01000071.1:4311-10205 GCA_001800005.1 Elusimicrobia bacterium RBG_16_66_12
CGCACCGACGGCCTGGCTCCCGGCTCTCCGACGGGCGGCGGCTCGGACGTGATCACTCCTCTCAATGTGCGCGACCCCAGCGCTCTCGTGATGGGCCCGGGCGCGGCCCAGCAGCCTCCGACGAACTCGGCGCTGCCGGCCACGCCTCCGGCGTCCTCGTCGCGCTCGGACTCCGACTTGAAAGACGCCCTGGCGGCCTCGGCGCGCGGCATCGGCGCGGCGGCCAAGAAGGCCTCGCTCCCCGTGCCCAAGGTGGCCCTCGGCGGCTCGGGGCTGCGGGGCCTGGGCGTCGCGGGCGGAGGCTCCAGCGCCTCGGCCAGCCTCGGGCCGATCTCGGCCGGCAACGTCCCCAACCGGTCGGCGGGCGGCGACTCGACGGGGAACGTGCGCTCGACGAAGGGCTACAGCGGCGTCGCGCGCGGCCAGACCTCGGGCGGCGGCGGCATGGAGGCCTTGAAGGCGGCGGCGGACAAGCAGACCGACAACATGAACCGCGGCACGGGGGCGGCGACCGACCTCAACGCGGCGGCGCAGACGGCGATCCCGTCGGGCGGCGGCGGCGGGGCCGGCGGCGGGCCCGGCGGGGGCAAGGAGGACAAGGGCTTCGGCGGTAACCAGGACAAGGGGAGCAAGTCCGTCGGGGAGTCGCTGGCCTTCATCAACAAGAAAGCGCGCATGGAGAAGGACCTCGAGCTCGAGTACAAGAAGAAAGAGCTCGACGACTGGGGCCTGCTCTGGAGCCAGATGCGCAACGAGGGCCTGAAGACCCTCATGACCGAGATGGTCAAGGGCGCCATTGGCGTCGCGGGCGGGAACATCAAGGACGCGCTGGAGCGGGCGGGGCCGAAGCAGATGTATGTTTGCTCGAGCAATGGCTTCACGGCCGCACCGGATAAAGTCAGTCCCGCGGCCAGTGAGAAGTGTATGACGGCTTATCAATTGGATGGCGCCAAAAATCTTCGCGCATGTTCAGGACAGAGAGCGGTCGATCCCGTGCTGGGGGCAGATTGCAATCAAAAGACAATGGCCGATGATGGTAGTAAGGGCAACGGGCAGGGGCAGGTCGCTGACCGCACCGACGGTGCGTTGGGGGAGACGCTTGGTAAATACTCCGGCGTCGACGGCATCACGGAAGCCTGTAATCTGTACGAAACCCTGGTGCCCAAGGCCGGGGCTGCGGCGGCTCCCGCCAGCGGTGGCGTAAAGACGGAGGCGACATACCAAGGCGGCGAGAAGTCGTATCTGGACTCCGTCAAGTCGGCCTTGGATGCGATCGCTAAAGCTCGGGTCCAGCTGACCGGTAAAGCGACTTGCGGGTTCCAGCCGACGGAGACGTTGGATGCCTATCGCCGGTACGTCATCGCTGGCATCAGCAACGGCGCGAAGACGTTGCGAGGGAACGGCGTCGTGAATGCTGGCGCGGATGCTTCCAAGGATTCTACTAAGTCGGCCGCCGACGACATCTCCGAGGCCCGCACGAAATTCAACGCCTCTCAGGCTCTGATCGTCTCGGCGGCTAACTCCGCAGCGGCTGCGGTCATCACGCCTCCGACCGGGACCGTCGGACAGCAGTACCTGACCTTGAACGAGAAGGCTACGACGGCGAAGACTCAGATCGGGGCGCTCGCGGAGGACTTGAAGGCCGACCCCCAAGCGAAGCTGGAGGCCGTCCTGAAGAGGGCAGAGGCTACCGCGGTCGGTGATAATGCGAGCATCGCGAAGGTGGTGGATGTCAATGATCGGTTCGTTGCCATGACCGAGGGGATCACGGAGGTCAATAAGATCCAGGAGACCGCTAAGAAGCCTACGATCATCCCGCCCGAGGTTAAGCCGGTCGGCGATAGCGCCAAAGACCTCAAAGCGGAACCCAAGACAGTGGTCGATAACGCCGCGAATGCCGACAAAGCCATCCAAGAGGCATGCGGCCAGGTCGGGTTGGGTCAGGTCTGCAAGACCCCTCCCACGAATCCCATCGAAGAGACAGCGCTTGTTGACGTGAAAGTGAAAATGGAAGCTCTTCCGACCGCAGTGACCGCCGCGAGGCAGTCCCAGGTGGATGTGCTGGCGGGCATTGCGGCCGATATCACCGCCATTTCGAAGACAGCGGGCGGGCCGGCCCTGATGGGACAGCAGTCCCGGAGCTTGGGGTTGTCGGATCTGAAACAATGACCGCGCGGGAACCGTCCGCGCCCTCGACGCCGCGATGCGGCCCGAGGGGGCGGAATTTTATGGGACTTTTGACCCTGGCCTGCGGCCGCGCGAGTGGGTATCATGTCCCAAGGATCGAACTTTTCGAGGGGGTCGTCCGTATCATAATGCGGGCCTCGGCTTCGGCCCGGATTACGAATGAGAGCGAGGGCATGATTCTATGACGAGGAAAATGGCTGTTCCGTCAGCGACGAAGGCCGATATCGACGAGGCGGTCGGGTTGCTTCGCGAGTCCACGAAAGCCGACCTTGACGAGGCGATCGGCTTGGTTCGCAGTGACCTGAAAGAGGATATTGGTTTTGTTCGTCGTGACCTGGAGTCCAAGGCTACGAAAGTCGACCTGGAATCTATGCACCGCGGGCTGGCCCTCCAAATCGAACGCCAGCAAAACGAGGCGCGCGCGTCGGAAGATCGCATGGTGCAGAAGATGAGCTCCCTGAATTCTCAAGTCATGCAAGCCATCGACTCTTTCGCCGGGAAAGCGCAGAACTCTGAACGCGCTATGACCCTTCACGGGCGGGAGTTGACGGATGTCCATGTCGGGTTGAGGGAGCATGAGCGGCGGATCACCGCGTTGGAGTCGAAGCCGGGTTCCTGAAGGCGAGGACGGAACTTTTCCGTGAGTCCACAAAGACCGATCTGTTGGACTGGATATCTTCACCGATCGTATCGAGACGATCTGGCGGGAGTCGAAGACCTTTCCGCAGGTGATCGATGCTCACGGCCGACAGCTTGGCGATCACGAGGCCCGGATCAAGGGCCTGGAGGCGCGGCCGGGTTCCTGAGGCGACGGAACTTTTTCGAGGGGGTCCGCGTACCAGTATGGATGCCCCTCGAATCCCTGCCCAACGACTATCGCCGCTTTCTTCATGACCTGAAGGCGCGCATCCGCGCGGCCCGGACCAAGGCCGTGTTGTCGGTCAATCGCGCACTGATCGAGTTGTACTGGGACCTGGGGCGGCAGGTGGTGGAGCGGCAGAAGCAAGGCGGTTGGGGCGCTCGGGTCATCGAACGCCTTTCCCGCGACATACGAGCGGAGTTCCCGGGAATCAGGGGGTTCTCTCGCCAGAACATCCAATACATGCGGGCTTTTTACCGGGCCTGGTCTGAAGGAGCCGCACTATGCCAGCAGGTTGCTGGCATATTGGGGCCGGCGGCTTACCCTCCGTCTGAAGGCGGATCTGTCCCTCGGCCCGCTCCAGAACTGCTGACGCAGATTCCCTGGTACCATAACGTCGTTCTGATCGAACGGGTGAAGGACCCTTCGGAGAGATTGTGGTACGCACGCAATACGGTGGAGCAAGGCTGGTCGCGAAACGTCCTGGTCCACCAGATCGAGTCCCGCCTGCATCTGCGCCAGGGCAAGGTCCAGACGAATTTCGCTCAGACGTTGCCGGCGCCTCAGTCGGAGTTGGCCCAGGAGGCGCTGAAGGACGGCTATGCGCTGGATTTCCTGGCGACCGCAAGGTCGCGGGAACGGGACATCGAGCGCGGCCTTATCGAGAACGCCCAGAGCTTCCTGCTGGAGTTGGGGAAAGGATTCGCCTTCGTCGGCCGCCAATACCATCTGGAAGTGGGCGGCGAGGACTTCTACATCGACCTTCTGTTCTACAACCTCGTCCTGCGCTGCTACGTCGTCATCGAACTCAAAGCCGGGGCGTTCCGGCCCGAGCACGCCGGCAAGCTGAGCTTCTATCTTTCGGCCGTAGACGACCTCCTGCGCCATCCCGACGATCGCCCCAGCATCGGCATGGTCCTGTGCAAGTCGAAGAACAAGGTCGTCGTCGAGTACGCATTGCGCGACCTGCGCAGACCCATCGGCGTCTCGTCCTATCGGATGACGCGGGACCTGCCCGACGGCCTGGCGGGAGGATTGCCCACGACAGGAGAACTTGAGGACCGACTCAACGTCATTGACGGAACAACGAGGCCGAGATCGTAGGACTTCGGACCCTGACGCGCGGAACTTTTTCGGGGGGGGCGCGTATCGGTATGTTTCAAACCACCTTAAGCTGCGTCGGGACAATGCCCGGTGTGGTGAGCGTTAAGGCAAAAGGCACGACTTGATCGTGTCAGGTGAGCGTCGAGGAGACGAGCGAAAGCAAACCACCGATGAGGTGTCGAAAGGGAAGTGGCGACGTCAGAACTGGGGGACAGTCTATACCCCAGGATCAGTCCAAGAGAAGCCTGCTGATTGCTTGGGCCCTGGCCTGAGACCGTGGGAGAAGGTATTATTCTAGGGAACTTTCTGAGGGGGTCCTGCGTATCATAATACGGGCCTTGGGCCTGGCTCCAAAGAAGAGCGACAGGAAGTGAGGATGATTCGATGATGAAGAAAAAAGTCTGCGCGCCGGCCACTAAAGAAGATTTGTCTGACTTCCGCGAGGAGATGCATTCGGAGTTCGAGTCCGTCAGGGTGGAGATGTCCACGAAAGCCGATCTTGACGAGAAGATCGGATCGGCCCATCGCGACTTAGAAGCGAGGTTGGGGCTGATGGCCACGAAGAAGGATCTGGAATCGATGGCGACGAAGACGGATTTGTCGAACCTTGACAAGGCCATCAGGACGGAGATGGCCGGCGGGCACCGTAAGCTGGCCCTGCAGATTGAGCGCCAGCAGAACGAGGCGCGCGCGTCGGAAGACCGTTTGGCCCAGAAGATGGACTCCATGAATTCTCAAGTCAAGAGTGCCATCGACGCCTTCGCTGGGATAGCGCAGAACTCCGAACGCGCCATGACCCTTCACGGACGGGAGTTGACGGATGTCCACGTCGGCCTGAAGGATCATGAGCGGCGGATCGCGGCGTTGGAAGCGCGTCCGGGCTCCTGAAGGCAAGGGTGAGCGCATATTGTACAGACCCTTCCCATCCAAGTCGAACACAGCAGGGAGGAAAGATTCCACAGGAATTCGAAGCCACTTATTGCAAGCGCGACGGGAAGTATTTGGGATTTATCCTCACGGCGGGTTCCCTGGTGTCCGGCAGCGGCGCGACCCTGAAGGAAGCCAAGGAAAACCTCAAGCTGGCGTTGAGGCGGGAGCTCGCGTCGGTCCCCAGGAACAGGATCAGGGGCAAGAGCCATATCACGGAGTCGATCAGGATATAGGTCTTTAGACCCAGGCGGAAAAGGGCCGGGCAAGCTAAACTGACGTGACTTCCAGACAATGCCTTTGGAGAGAGAGCCATGAACCCCTTCAAAACCGTCATGGCGGCCGTCTTGGCCGCGTTCTGCGCGACGTCGACGCTTCCTTCGACCGCTTTCGCCGAAGGCGCGGCCGTGCCGAAGACCGCGCCCGTGCAGACCGCGGATGAGAGCAACGCCGTCAACATCCTGGCCGAGCTGATCGCGAAAAACAAGAAGGCCCAGGCCGACGTGAGCGCCCGAGTCCAGCGCCTTCTGCTGGATCCCGATTTCAAGGGGCGGTCCTACGTCGCCGCGGACCTCCCCAAGGATCCCCTGGCCAAGACGATCCCCGAGCTGGTCTCCAAGTGGGTCGAACAGCATCCCGCCGAGGCGGCCCGGCTCTACTACGTGGCCCGCCCCCAGGACGGCAAGGTCCCGGAGTGGGTGACGAAGCACCCGAAGGGAGGCGCCATCTTCCAGGACGACGAGAAGTCCAAGGCGCGGCCGGAGCGCCTGGGCAATTATCTGGCCGGCGCGGACCAGCGCAACACCGCCGGCTCGCA
>MGUL01000071.1:10238-10526 GCA_001800005.1 Elusimicrobia bacterium RBG_16_66_12
GCCAACAGCCTGACCCAATTCCTGAACGAGGCGGCCAAGGGCGCGGGGGTGGTCCTCGATCCCGGCGGTCCCGCCGCGTCGGAAGAAGCGCGGCGCGAAGCCGAGCGGCACGACAGCCCGGTCGAGCTTCCCACGACCCGGCCCGGCGGCAGCCCCATCGGCGGCACGGCCTCGGGATTCAGCTTCAAGGACCTTTACGAGGAAGGGGCCATGGTGGCGGACATCAGCGGCCCCAAGGACGACGGCTTTCGGACGCTGTCGATCAAGATGTACACGGTCCCCGACGGC
>MGUL01000071.1:10577-10892 GCA_001800005.1 Elusimicrobia bacterium RBG_16_66_12
GCCCTCAGTTCATCGCCTTGAATCACGGAGAAACGACCTTCGACCTGAAAAGCGGCGGAAGGAAGTATTCCTTGACCGTGGATGAGAAGGACAATATCGTCATCAAGCGCCCCGAGGGTGTTGCGACCACGATCGCCGTCTCGGACCTGGCGCAGAAGCGCTTGGACCAAGTCGCCGGCCGCGGCAGCGTCGACATCGGCGGCAAGCAGTATTACGTGGTGGGGCAGGGCGGCATCAAAGGCGCCCTGGTGTTCTTCTCGAAGGATCAGGTCGACGCGCGCAAGGCCCCTTATGACGTCGAGGCGGTCGCTTCGG
>MGUL01000071.1:10965-18776 GCA_001800005.1 Elusimicrobia bacterium RBG_16_66_12
GCAAGCCCTACCATCTGGAGTTCCAGAAGTTCCCGAACGGCGACGGCGGCGTGTGGAAGGTGGCGAAGGGGCCGGGCGACCCGCCTGCCGCCCCGCCCGCGGCGCCCGCGCCCGGTAAGCCCGGACAGGAGCCGGGCAAGCCCGGCCAGCCCGGCGGGGGCGACACCGTGGGGAGTCCGAAGACGCTCGAGGAGGTCGTGGCGCTCTTCAAGAAGAACGGCTTCGCGGAGCCCGACCCGGACGGCAATGAGGGCTTCAGCGCCGAGATGAGGGAGGTCGCGCATATCCTGGTCAATCCCAAGAGCGAGCCTCATGCCTGCTTCTTCCTGGCTCCGGGGATCAACGACGGCAATCAACTCTGCGCCGGCAGGCTCCCCGGCGAGAAATTGATCGGGCTGCGCGGGTTCGGCGATTACGGCGTCGTCGATTACTCGACGACGAAGAAGTACTACTCGCGAGACTCCTTCGCCGTCAATCAGCCCGCCGGCATTTACGACAAGAACGGCATGACTGACGTCACGGACGTCGATCTCGCCATCGACATGCTGAGGACCTACGCGAAGATGCCCGCGGACAGGCTGAAGATCATCCAGTCGCGCCTCAATAAGCACACGGAGGGGGCATACCGGATCAGCGGCGACGCGAACAAGTCGATCGCGATCTACAACGAGACGGAGGACAAGACCTGCCCGGTCTGGCCCGCCGAGGGCAAGTGCGGCTCCGGCGACAACCGCGGCATGGAGGCGCCGAAGGGGCCGGGGACGGTCGTGGAGTTCTCCTTCGGGCCCGACGCGGAATTCCAGGACGAGCTGCCCTTCGACGCGACCCAGAAGATGCTCCTGCAGAAGACTTCCGCGGACGGCGGCACGGCGCTGTATCGGCTGGACGACGCGGCGGCCGGCGAGAAGAGGTGGTTCGTGATGGTACGCGCGGTCGTCGACGGGGACCCCTCGCGCAGCCGGCACGTGCAGGTCTTCGGCACCGGCAAGGACTGGAACGCCCTGCCGGACGGCTATTCCCTCCAAGGCTACGCGTCGGCCGAGGTGTCCCGCGCCGCGAAGCTGGTTCTGGTCATCGGCTCCGCCGGCGAGCAGGGCGCCCTGTGCCTGTACCGCCTCCCCGTCCAGGACGGCAGCAACGTCAAGGACAAGAAGGGCAACTCCGTCGGCCCGGTCCTCGCCTGGGGCGGGGGCGACGCCGTCAAGGCCTGCCGCGCCGGCGCGTTCTGAGCGGGCTGGCGCCCTAGGCCTTTGGCCCCATTTCCCATGGGACTTTAGGCCCTGACAAGAGGGCCCTCCTCTGTTAAGCTATCGGAGGCCTCGCGGCCGCACGTCATGAAACCACTCGCGCGAAAGACGATCGCGCTCGCCGTCGCTGCGGCGCTCGCCCACGGCGCCTTGCCGCCCCGCGCCTTCGCCGGCGGGGCCAAGCCCGCCGCGGTCGGGAAAGCCGCCGGGGTCGACTCCGCGGCCGCCCTGGAGCAGATGCGCCGCTGGGGCGTGTTCAAGGAGGGCGACGTCCTCCAGAGCTACCTGGCCGGCAAGAAGGGCCTGACCCCGCTCGGGCGCGCGCTCTATCTGTCTTTGTCCAACCGCTACAATCCGACGGAGGAAGCGGCGGGCATGAAGCCCGTCTTCGACCGCCTGCGCGAGAACGGCCCCTACGACGAGCGCCGGGCGGGCAACGTGGCCCGGACCTACAAGCTGTTCCAGGAGAAGTTCGGCAAGCTCGACCAGGCCTCGGCGGGGAGCCTGGAGGAGCAGTTCCTGCGCGGCGCGCAGCGCGAGGCGCTGATGACGGGCGCGGCGGTCAACGAGCCGCCCAAGGCCGAGGACCTCACCCAGGTCCGCACCAAGGACGGCTACGAGTTCTGGGACGAGAAGGGGCTGGCCTATCGGATCAACAAGAACAACGCCACCACCTACAACCGCGAGCTCCAGAAGGCCCAGCGCCAGTACAACCTGAGCCGGCCGCCCCAGGTGGCCTTCGTCCCGGAGACGGGCCGCTACAATTTCGAGATGTTCAACTTCTCGTACTGGAGGCTGAAGAACCAGTACGCGGACTTAGTCGAGGGGATGCGCCGCGACCGCGTGATCGCCGTCGCGGAGCTCCTGGGCGAGGCCAACAAGTACCGCGAGGACATGTGGTTCACCGACAAGCGCCTCGAGGCCGACCTGATCGCCAAGGCCAGGAAGAAGACCTACAACCACCGCGGCAAGGAGTACAACATCCTGGACCTGGTGGACGCCAAGTTCAAGCAGCGGCAGGCCTACCTGGACGGGTCGCTGAAGGGCATCGGGCGCTACCAGAAGGACCTGTTCGCTCTCAAGGAGACCTTGAGGGCCGAGCCCGTGATCAGCGACGCCCAGGTCCAGACCATGGTGATGGGAGAGCAGTATGCCCTGCGCTACCTAAGCCTCTCCGTGCTCGAGACCCAGATGTTCTACGTCAAGAACCAGGGCGAGCGCCTGGACCCCGCCTCCTCGGACTCCGAGCAGGTGCTGAAGGCCCTCGACGAGTCCAAGCTGACGCCGGCTCAGCGGGCGAACTACAAGGCCCGCGCCCGGGAGATGGTCGAGCGCCTGAAGGCCCTGCGTTCGGTCCTGGAGCGCACGCGCGACACCCTGAGCGCCGCCGACTACGCGGGCAGCCTGGACCTGGCCAACGCGGCCCTGTCTTCCAGCCAGCGCGAGCTGGGCGAGCTTTCCGCCGACTACGCGATGTTCGTCGAGGTCCCGTCGGTGTCCTTCCTGGGCCGACAGCAGGCCGACGTCGGCATGCTCAACTTCGGCTCCAAGCTCACGCGCGGCCTCTACCGCTTCGCGCGCCCCGGCTCCGAATACGTGCGGGCCATGAAGGCCATGGAGGTCAATCGAGCCAAGCTGGACGCCGTCGCCGGTCTCATCGCTTCCAGCCGCCCCGGCGACATGGGACGGGCCCGCCAGGCCATGATCGCGATGAATCCGGACGCCGTCAAGATGTCCCTGGAAGCCTCCCTCGGCGGCGAGCAGGGGCGCATCACGGACTCCGCGCGCCTGGCCGCCTCGCTGAAGGTCAACCGCGACCGCATCGGCACGGTGTTCGAGACGAACAAGTGGCTCGACACCGCCGGCAACTACGTCAACTGGACCGTCAGCCTGGCCCTGGCCGCCCCGACGACGCGCTGGGCCCTCAACGGGGCCGCCGGCAAGCTGAGCAAGTTCGCCAACGTCGAGGCCCCCGCCAACGCCAATGTTCTCGTCAAGACGGGGGCCTGGACCGTGCGCCGCGGCTCGATCGCCGTCTCCGAGACATTCCGGCACACGGCGGCCCGCCTGGGCTCGCTCGACCCCAGCCGGGAATGGGTCCAGGCCCACGCCTCGAGCGCGGTCGGCCGCTACCTCCTGGCCAGCTCCGTCCGCGGCGCCAACGTCGCGATGCGCCAGGGCGCCTTCACCGTCCTCTCGGGGGTCATCTCGGGCGCCTTCGTCACGGGCAGCCACCTCTGGGACGCGGCCCACCTCACCATCGGCGGCCATGAGATACTCAAGCCCGGCCACTCGATGTTCAACGAGGACTTCGACGGCGCCGTCGAGGCTTTCGCGATGGGGGCCAAGGGCGGCATCTGGTGGGCCAACGAGTCCTGGCATCCGGCCTTGGGCTACGTGGGCCTGCCGTCGACGGCGTTCCGAGGCATGCACATCTCTCAGGCCATGGAGGTTATCGGAACGCGCGGCGTGCTCGGCTCGGCAACGACCGGGGTCAAGGGCCTGTTGAGGCGCTTCGGCGCGATGGCGCCGGCCGTGGAGGGCGCGGCCGCGCCCGGCTTCCTCGAGAGCGTGGCCGGGCTGAAGTGGGTCGGCAAGCCCGCGGCCTTCACTTTGGGCATGGCCGACAACATCGCCAAGTACGTCGTCTTCAGCGAGGTCGCGGGCGGCGTCGGCCGCCAGTACGGCTATCACGTGAGCCGTTATGCCGGCGCCGAGGACACCCCGGAGGGGGCGGAGCGCCGCATCAAGGGCGCCAACGCGATCTCCCAGAAGTGGCTGGAGTCGCCGGCCTGGCTGCTGATCCCGACCTACGCGGCCCACCAGGCGCGCGACGCGGCGGGCTACATGCGCTCCAAGGAGGGCGCGGCGCAGTACGAGAGCGCCGGACTCATCCACGAGGTCGCCAACGCGGAGCAGGGCACGCGCCTGCGCTTCGTCGAGAAGCCCAAGACGCCCTGGTCGCAGAGGATATTCGAGGCCAGCATCAAGTCCGACGCCGTCGGAGACTACTGGATCGTCACCGAGGAGATCCGCCTGGACGCCATGCGCAAGGGCATGACGGGCGCGCCGATGGACTTCTACCGCGTCGCCAAGATGGCCGACGGCGAGAAGTACGTCAACCTCCGGGTCAACGACGACGTCCGCAACATGGCGCACAAGAAGTTCACCGAGTCTCTCCTGGCCGACCCCGCGCTGACGGGCCGCGTGCTGGACGCGCCCAACGGCACGGTCGTCGAAGGCTTCGGCCGCGTCACCCCGAAGGTCAAGATGTTCGTCTCCGAGGCCCTCCACAACGCCGAACTCCAGGTCGGCCAGGCCATGCCCAAGCAGTTCCAGGCTCGCGTCGGAGCGGCGCTGAAGCCCTACCTGGACGCCACGATGAAGGATAAGCCCTTCGCCGAGGGCTTCATCCAGACCGTGAACAAGACCCCGAAGACCGAGACGTTCAAGACGGCCCTGGAGGCGGTGCGCGAGCAGGTCCAGGCGTGGAAGCAGGGCGGGGGTGCCGATTACATGGAGATCGTGACCAAGCTCCGCGAGAACGCCGCCGCGCTCAAGGCGGAGGGGAAGATTTCCGTCCCGGAGCACGAGGTCCTCGCGAAGATGTACGACTACGTGGAGGCCCTCGAGAGGCACTTCAACCACTTCAACAACGTCGAGACCGTCCAGGCCCTGGCCGCGGAGGGCCTCGGCGCCCTGAAAACGGAATATGCCGGCCGGAAGGGCCCGAACCAGGTCCTGGACAGTCTGACGAGCGCCCTCGACTCCTGGGCGCGCAAGCACGCCAAGACCGACGCCGTGGCCGGAGCGCGCTCGGACGAGTCCTTCCGCTCGATGCTCGCCAAACAGATGTCGGAGCTGAAGGCGGCCGAGGCGACCATGACGCCCGCGGAATTCAAGGCGATGAAGGCCGCGATCGACGACATCTCGGCCTCGCCGTGGATCCTGCACGACTCCAAGGGCAACGCCCTGTCCAGCTGGCGTCCGGAGCAGTTCGAGGGCCTGATGTCGACGTTGACCGCCTGGGCCGAGCAGGGGCGCGGGGGCGACCCGGTGCGGGTCTTCCAGCTGCTGAAGACCGGCGGCGGCAAGACCGCCGTCTCCTTCTTCGCGCTGCTGCCGCTGATCGAGGCCGACGCCAAGGTCCACAAGATGAAGCCCATTTTCCTGACCGTCCAGTCCAACCTCGAGGCCCAGGCCCGCATGGAGTACATCGCCTACAAGCTCATCGGCACGAGGATCGACTTCGACACCTACGAGGGCTTCAAGACCAAGATCGCCGAAGGCAAGACCAAGGGCCAGAACGCGATGCGCGACTACTGGATCATGGGCGACGAGATGGACGGCGCGGCCCTGCAGCCGGCGCTGACCATCGGCGAGGTCTCGGGCCGCGTGACCAAGCTCAACCCCGTCTTCAAGCGCGCCGAGGAGCTCGACGCCGGCCTGAGCGCGCGCCTCGAGCGCGCGCGGGACGCCGGGGCCAGCAAGGCCCTGACCGAGGCGCGCCGCGCGGGCTACGCGATGGCGGACCTGGGCGGGGCCGGCGGCGAGGCCGTCAGGATCGAGGGCGTCAAGATGGAGCGGGCGGCCGAGGCGCTGTCCAAGGCGCACGGACCCGACTCCCGGCGCCAGGCCGAGTCGAACCTGAGGCAGAGCTCCCGGAGCCTCGAGACCCTTTTGGACGCGCTGCCGTCTTCCGAGAGGAGCATGGTGGAGGCCGTGCGCAGGAACCTCGGGGAAATCAAGAGCGCTCTCGACGCGCCCGCGACGGACGCGGCCTTCCGCCAGGCCCTGGCCAAGGAGATGGACGGCGCTTTCGCGCGTCAGAAGAACCTGATGCAGCTCATCACGACCGAACGCGGGCTCGACCGCCTGGCCGTTGAGGCCCACCGGAAGGCGACGGCCCTGGAGGCCCGGGCCGAGCGTCTGGAGGGGGACATCGCCCAGGCGGAGGGCTCGAAGTCCCCCGCCGCGGGAGAGCGGGCGGCGGCCCTGCGCGAGGAGCTCTCCTTGGTCAGGAGGGAGCTGTCCTCCGCGCAACGCTTCGAGAGCGTCGATCCCGGCAAGCGCCTGGCGAACCTGCAGGAGAAGATCGCCTCGGCCGAGGGCTCGCAAGGGGCGTCCGTCAAGAAGCTCGCGGCCTGGAAGTCCGACGCCGCCCGGCTTGAGGCCGGCCTGCCGGTCGAGCGCAGGGGTGCGGCCGCCGGCCACGCCGAAGCCCTGCGCAAGATCCGCGAGACGGGGAGCGAGGTCAGCCGCGTCAACGACCAGATCATCGAGGCCAAGCGCGGCGGCAAGCCGACCGGGGAACTGGAGGCCCGCCGCGCGGCGCTCGAGGCCGACTACGCGACTCTTCGCGGCGCGGCCGACCGCTATAAAGCGCAGCTTGCCGCGGGCGGCTCTCCCGGCCTTTCCGCCGAGGGCGTGCGCGCCCGCCTCTCCGACGCCGCCGACGAGATCGTCGGCGAGGTCCGCGAGGCGAAGCCGGGCTGGGAAGACCGCGCTTCGCGCCTGCTCAAATCTCGCCGGGACATGATGACGGCCTTCGCCGGCGACGAGAACCCCTTCTATGCCGTCTTCGGCGACATGAAGGAGAATATGCGCTCCTTCGCGATGAACAAGGCCCTTCAGAGCGAGGACCCCAAGGTCCGCGAGCACGCCCGCGAGGTCCTGCTCCGCCAGGTCGACGGCCAGTCTTTGCTCCGGTTCGCGCCCAAGCTGCCGAAACTCCTCCTGCAGGTCTTCGGCGGCAAGGACGTCAACATCCCCGTGGACCATATGGGTCTGACGCGCCTGCACGCCGCCAAGCTGCTCAAGGCCCTGGCCGCCGACCCGACCATCCCCGCCCACCAGCGCGACGACCTGTTCTGGAACATCGCGCCCTCGCTGCTCTGGCCCAACGGGATCAGCGGCAAGCGCTCCTCCTGGGTGCGCACCGAGCTCCTGCGGCAGTTCCACGGCTTCTTCGAGGACCCCGCCGGCATCCGCCTCGACGGGCGGACCAAGCACATCAACGTGGTCCACAACGGCCAGTGGTTCGAGTCGATGGACAACGAGTCCCGCCGTTTCTGGGAACTGGAATACGGAGTGGATCTGACTTTGCCCTACACGCACCAGTCCATCAGCACCATCAAGGACGTGACGACGGACCAGAGGGCGCGCTTCATCTCCTTCTCCGGCACCGCGGGGCAGAAGCTGCGCGAGCACTTCGAGATCAACAAGATCAAGACCGTCGGCGCGGGGTCCAAGGCCCCCGAGGTCGTCGAGCTCGACGCGGTGACGGGCGGGGCCAACATCTTCAAGCGCATCCACCAGGCCCTGGCCAACAGCAGCGCCGGCCGCGGCGAGGTCGTCGTGCGCTCCCTCGACAACGCCCCGGAGCCGGTGCGCAAGGCCGTGTCGGAGAAGATCGGCGGTCCGCTGCGCGAGCCGGCGGTGCTCAAACTGAGCGATTTCGAAGGTCCCAAGCTGGCCGAGGTCCGCGATTGGCTCGCGAGCCTGCGGCGCGTCCAGGGCGACGCCGACCACGTGGTCGTGCGCCCCAACCTCGCCGCCATCCCC
>MGUL01000071.1:18783-19735 GCA_001800005.1 Elusimicrobia bacterium RBG_16_66_12
CCGACGTCAAGCCCGCCATCGACGCCTATCTGACGGCCAACAAGGCCCTCGGCAAGGACAACGCCGTGGTGCGCATCAGCGAGGTGAAATCCGACGCGGCCCAGGCCTGGCTGCGCGACCTGCGCGGCAACCAGAAGGAGACGGGCCTGGTGGTGCTCAGCGTCGCGGACACCCACATGCTCAAGACGGTGCGGCAGTACCTGATCAGAACCCAGGGCGTGAAGGCGGACGAGATCGCCATGGTCTTCTCCGACGCCGAGTACCTGCGCAACAACGTCCCGGACGCCAACGTCGCCAAGCAGATGAACCTGGAGGCCCTCGACAAGGGCACGGCGCGCTTCCTGATCCTGGACACGCGCGTCGGCGGCCGGGGCCTGGACCTGAACTTCAAGGGCGAGGGCAAGAGCCTCGACCCCAAGGCCTTCCGCGGCTACACCAATTTCGAGATGCTGCTCATCGAGCCGCACAAGATGTCCCAGGTCCATCTGCTGCAGTCCGAGGGCCGCATCGACCTGGGCCGCATCCATCCCGCGGCCGGGCGCGACTTCTCCCTCGTGCTGGACATCAAGTCCGTCCAGGGGGAGCGCATCTTCAGCGAGATGGTCAAGTCGGACCCCTTCTTCGAGCAGCTGCGCAGCGACCCCGCCTTCCAGAAGTACGCCGCGGACCACAAGATCGCCAAGCCGGACTGGCTGGCCTACCACGAGTTCGTGCGCGAGAACCCGCGGTACGCCGCCAAATACCAGCAGGCGGTCAAGCTCAGCCTGGAGAAGATCCAGTCCGAGGTGGAGCTCAACCAGCTCAGGTCCTCGTCGGTCGAGACCGACGCCCCCGTCACCCCTGGGCGCTTCCCCGGCGTCGAGCGCATGCGCTGAGCGTCTCGTCCGACGAGCCCCGCCGGGGGCCGCCATTGACAGGAACAAACCAGTCTGTTAAACTGGTCGCATGAAGA
>MGUL01000071.1:19745-21234 GCA_001800005.1 Elusimicrobia bacterium RBG_16_66_12
CGGTACATCGGCTCCTTCGAGGCCAAGACGCGCCTCGCCGAACTGCTTCGCGATGCCGAGAATGGAACGGCTTACGTGATCCGCAGGCGAGGAAAGGATGTCGCGCAGCTGATCCCGCCCGCCGACAAGCCGGACGCGGCGGCGCTTGCTCTGCTGAAAGCCGACCTGAGAGCGTTCCGCGGCCAGCTCCGGGGCGGATTCGACATCCGAGGGCTGGTTCGCGAGGGCCGCCGCTGATGGATTTCGTCATCGATGCGTCCTCCGCCATGGCGTGGGCGCTGCCGGACGAACATTCCGCTCGCGCCGAGAAGATCCTCGCCCGCGTCACGGAGGAGAGTTCCCTTTGGATCCCGTCCCTGTGGTGGTATGAGGTCGCCAACGTCGTCGTGATGGCCCGGCGCCGGAAGCGGCTGAGCGAGGCTCAAGGCGCGCGCGTCATCGAGCTGCTGAGCCGGTTCCCGCTCCAGACCGACTCCTCTCCGGGGGCCATGTCCGCGGCCAGGCTCTCGCAGCTGGCGCAGGAACACGCGCTGTCGGCCTATGATGCGGCCTACCTGGAACTCGCCGAACGGCGCGGCCTCGCCCTGGTGACGTTCGACCGGGAGCTCATCCGCGCGGCCCGCGAAGCGGGCGTCCCGCTGGTCGAGGCATAACCAAGCCTGATCAGTTTTGTAGACTTCGTCCATGCTCGGGGTGCGCCAGGCGTGGACGGTGCGGCTTCTGGCCGTCGCCCTCCTGCTGGGCGGCCTGCGCGACCCTCGCCTCTTCGCCGTCGGGGGCGCCGCGGTCTGGGCCGCGGTATGGATCAATCGTCCCCCGATGGGCCCAGCGCGGCCGTGGCTGCCCTGGCTGGGCTGGGCGCTGCTGTCCACGTTTTTCTCGGCCTCGCCGCTGTCTGGATTGCCCGTGCTGGCGCGCTGGAGCGCGGTCCTGGCCTACGCGTCGCTGGCGGCGGCCTGGGGTGAGGCCGAGCGCGAGGAGTGGGTCAAGACGCTGCTGGCCGCGGCCGCGGCCCTCGGGGCGGCGGCGCTGGCGACCGGAGCGGGGCGCGGCTGGCGCAACGCGATGACGGGGCTGATCCCGCCGTACTACAACTACACCGTCTTCGTCCTCGCGGCCGCGACGGCGGCCGCCGCGGTCTGGGCGCTCCATCCTCGCGGGGCGCGCGAGCAGGATGCAGACGAGGCCTGCTGGGGCTGGCGGCCGCCCTCCTGGTCTGGACGTGGAGACGCTGGGGCGCCCGGACGTCGGCCGCGGCGGCCCTCGGCTTGGCGGGCGCGTTGGCTCTGGGATTGGCCGTGCCCGGTTGCCGCCAGGCGATCCTCAAAAACACGCGCACCCACGGAGAGGCCCGGCCGGCGATCTGGAAGGCCGCCGTCCTGACGGCGGCCGACGGGCCGTTTCTTGGGGAAGGGCCGGGGAACTTCCTGGCCGGCTTCCGCCGCCATCCCGCCCCTTCCCCGGGCGGGGCGGCGCGTTGGGGGCTCTC
>MGUL01000072.1:0-1165 GCA_001800005.1 Elusimicrobia bacterium RBG_16_66_12
AATCTCCACCTCGTCCGGGTTGACATTGGGGCAGATGTGGTACACGGCGCGAATGCCCTCAACGGCGCGGCGTAGGTCCGGCCTGAGGCGCATATCGCCCGCCAATACCTCGCGCGTGCCGAGGGTGGTCAGGCCTTCGACCTGGGAGGCGCGCCGGACCAAGGCACGTATCGGCGCGCCGGCGCGCGCCAGCGCGGCCACAACGGCCCGGCCGGTCTTACCGGATGCGCCTGTCACGAGAATCATGCCGGGGATTGGCTCCACCCTGAGGCACGCAGGGCCGGGCCGGATAGCGTGCCGAACGGCGATGGCCTGAATGGTAGCCCGATTCGTGTCCCGCGGCGTCCCGGGGAGGTCTGAGAACTCGGCAGTCAATGCAAAAGACCGTCGCTATCCGGTTGTCGCGGCGGAAGCTGAAGCCGGCGCCTGCCGATCTACCGTACGCGAGATGCTTCGACCGCCAGTGCCTGGAGCGCGCGGTAGTACGGCTCGACGCTCGGAATGAAGTGCCGCTCATCTGGGGCGTGCGGACCAATCCCGCTTTGCCCCCAGACGATCCCCTGTCCCAGCGGCGCAAAGCGCGCACTGGTGGCGGCCAGTTTGCGCCCGAGCACCGGCTCACGGCCGGATGTCTGGCGCACGGCGGACAGCAACGCCATCACATAGGGGTCGTCGGCATCACAGGTGACGCCGTCCTCGGCGGCGATGACAAGCAGTTCGGCCCCGGTGCCCTCGCACAGCCTGCGGACCTCGCCAACCAGCGGCTCCACCCGATCCTCTGGGATCGGCCGCACTTCGATGCCCAACACGGCCCGGTCGGCGCTGACGTTGAAAATGCCCGGCTCGCCCAGACGGACGAAAGGGAAGGCGACCTGTGATGACCAACCCGGTCCTCCCGGCTGTGCCAGCCCGGCGGTGAACAGGGCCTCGATCTCACGCCGCGTTCGCAGCAGGCGCGCCTCCAGGTCCCCTGCGCTGCCGAAGCCGGTATGTGCCTTGGCGCCGCCCAAGGTGATCTGCAACCTGAGAAGCCCCCGATTCCGCAAGCAGACCTGGCCGTAAGGCTCGTCACCGTTTTCTCCGGTACGCTCCCCGGCGACCAATAAGCGCGGGGCATGGCCTTCCTCGGCCTGCAGGGCGGCCAGGACGTGGGGCGTGCCGTTGG
>MGUL01000072.1:1173-1491 GCA_001800005.1 Elusimicrobia bacterium RBG_16_66_12
TCACCGAGCTCCTCGTTGCCGACGAGCAGCAGGCCGATCGGCGGCGGCTCCCCGCCGGCCCGCAGGGTGTCCTTCATCCAGATGGCGTAGGTCGCCACCACGGTCTTCATATCGGCGGCCCCGCGACCCCACAAGTAGTCGCCTTCCAGTCGCGGCTCGAACTGTGAGTCGTCGGGATCGGACTCGACCACGTCGAAGTGGCCCGCCAGGAGAATCGCGGGGCGTGGGACCCCCGGGAAGCGGGCCAGGACCGCAGGGAAGCGGCCCGACTCGAAGCTGCGCACATCGAGCCCGGCCGTCTGAAGCGTGTCGACCAGA
>MGUL01000072.1:1499-1666 GCA_001800005.1 Elusimicrobia bacterium RBG_16_66_12
GACCAGAAACGTCGCCGCCCGGTGAATGGCCTCCGGCCGCTGGCGCTCAGGCGGCGCGCCGCTAACCGACGGGATGCGAATCAGCGCCCGCGCCAGGTCGATGATTTCGGCCGTCTTATCGGGGTAGGCGATGTCGATCGCCGTGCCGGCCGCAGGGCGGAAACGGA
>MGUL01000072.1:1726-2583 GCA_001800005.1 Elusimicrobia bacterium RBG_16_66_12
CGTCGGCTTCGGGGCCGAGCGTCGGCAAGACGGCGGCGATGTGCTCGATGTCGCCCGCCACGGCGCGTTCGCGCGCCTCGGCCAGATCGCACAACACTTCCCAGGGGACATCGACGTGCTGGCCCATCGCCTGGCGCACCTCGGCGCGCAGGCGTTCGGCGGTGTTGGGCTCGCCGTGAGCCATCGCCTGGAGCGGCGCCAGGTCGCCGACAACACCGAGCGCTTCGGCCAGCGGCGCGACGGCCTCAAGCGTCCACCTCAGGAAGGGGCGCATCCCGACGCGGCGGCCGTCGAAGGGGTTCTTGATCTCTGCCCGTAGGCCGCCGCGGGCGGCGGCGGCCTCGTTGCTCCGGAAACGGCGCAGGCCGGCGGCATCGTCGTGGACTGGCCGGCCAAAGGAGCGGTCGGCGTACAGCCGGAGCAAGAGCAGCTCCTTCAGCGTCAGGTTGGCCAGATCGAGGTCGAACGGGTGCCCGCCTTCGTCGGTGCGCAGCTCGACGCGTGCCATCGGCAGGTCGATGCGGGCGCGCAGGTTCTGCTCGACGACGCGCCGCGCCATCGCCTCGAGCGAGGCTTCCTCTTCCGGCGCATACAGCCCCCGGCTGTAGAGCGACTCGAGCTGATCGTTGCTGACCGAGATCAACCGCTCGACCGGCTCGGCGAAGGAGCGGGCGCGCACGGGGGTCCAGTTGTTGTTACCGAAGCGCACCCCGCGCCGCACCAGATCGTAGGACAAGCGCAGGTAGTCCTTGTACGAGCGATACAGCCCGGGCAGGTCGAGCGCCTCTGGGCTGGGGAATGTCAGGCTGCGCAGCGAGTCGAAAGGCGACAGGCGCACGACCGGCCTGCCGCCGCGT
>MGUL01000072.1:2768-4390 GCA_001800005.1 Elusimicrobia bacterium RBG_16_66_12
TCCCGGCCGTGGCCAGGTCCGCGCCGTACAGGTCGACGCAGCGTTCGAGATAACGACGTTTGGCCAGCGGCCATCCGCCGGGGATCGAGTCGTGGCCGACGTGGACGCGGGTCAGCAGGTTGCCGTGCCAGGCGTACAGCCTCTCGCCGAACTGCTGGCCGGCCTTGTGCAGGGCGTTGATCTGGCAGGCTTCCAGCAGGCGGGACTCGGCGACCGTCAGCCAGGGTGAGTAGTGCGGCCGCGTCGTCCACTCGATCATCCAATGGAAGACCTCCAGCTGCGTCCGATCGGCCAGCCATTCCGGCAGCAGGTCCTCGCGCAAGACATCGGCGAAAGAGCGCGCCGCCGGCCCGGCGCCGACGCGCTGCAGCGGCTGGAAGCGCGCGTCGAGCAGGTTCCACTCGATCTCGAGGCCGGTCGTCCCGCCGGATGGGTTCTCCTCGATCGCGGCCTGGCGGGCGTGGCGCACGCGGTCGGCGAAGCGCCGGATCTCAGCCTGCGACCAGGGCATCGAGCCCCTCCATCAGACGGCGGGCAGCGCCGAGCGTCCGCGCAGGCGGCGTAGCGTAGGAGAAGCGGATCCACTCGCCGCCGAAGGACGAGAAGTACGCGCCGGGTACGACGGCCAGGCCGTGCTGTTCCGCCAGGTACTCGCCCAGCGGCTCGCTGTCCTTCCAGCCGCGTTTCTCGAGCCACTTCCCCACATGGAGAAAGGCATAGTAGCCCTGATCGAGGATGGCGGTCAGGCCGTGCTCGGCGACGAACCGGCGCATCACCGCCCGGCTGGCGCTGGTGGGTTCGTTGATCGCGCGAGCGACCTCCAGGAACCCGGCCTGATAGGCGGCCATGGCCACGGCCGTTCCGTAGAACGGCGGGATAACCGCGTGCGAGGCTCGGGCCGTCAGGTACCGGACGACTTCGGCCGAGGCGATCAAGTGCGCGCTGCGAATATTGGAGGCCCCCAGCGACTTGGTGAGGCCGTCGAGGAACATCAGGCGCGGCCGCTCTCCGGCGTCAAAGGCGGCGGCAAAGGCGTTGAGGTCCATCGGGGCGTGGTCGGTTACGGTGTGATACATCCAGTCGTACAGAACGAACGCCGCGCCCAGGCGCAGGGCGGCCTTGCCCAGGGCCGCCTGGCGTTCGGGCGAAAGGTCCTTGCCGGTGGGGTTGTCCGGGCTGGTGATGATTACCCCGGCGATCTTGCGGCCGAGGCGCGCGGCGCTTTCGGCGCAGGCCTGCAGCGCGTCTTCGGTGTAAGCCCAGCCGTCCCCGGCGGAGCCCGGCGCTAGGAGTACGTTGGCCCCCACGCCGTAAGGGCCCCAGTTGTAGGAAATCCACGGAACGCGGGTGACGACGATCAGGTCGCCGGTGCGGCCATGGCCCAGGGCGAGCATGGCGTCGTAGGCGCGCACCAGGGCGTCGCGCCCACCGACGGTGGCCAGGACATTCTCGGGGCCGAGCCCGCTGGCTGGCGTAAGCTTCCAGTAGTCCTCGACGACAGCCTTGCGGAACAAGTCCGTGCCGTAGGGCATGTCGTAGGCCGAGCCGTGCTGATGCTGGAGGGCCGCCGCGCGGTCGAGGATCTCGCCGGGGACCCCGGGCAGGCTGGCGCCGCCGTCCCC
>MGUL01000072.1:4450-5068 GCA_001800005.1 Elusimicrobia bacterium RBG_16_66_12
ATTGATCAGGAACATGCGCGACGGCGGGATCGGCGCCAGACGCCGCAAATGGTCGCTCACCGGGACCAGATCCTCGGTCGGGACGACGGTGATCGGCTGCGTATCGGAGATCATGATTCCACCTCGGCCCGCCGCAGCGGGGAAAAGAACAGGCCCCAGCCGGTGGCTGGGGCCTGGCAGCGCCTGCCTGCAAACCGAGCGCGTCCTACCCCGAACCGCCAGCGAGAGCACCGCCGGGATTAGCGTCGTCGTTCGGGGTTGCGACGGCTCGATGCGTCACCATGGGAAGCATTCTAACACCGCTGTCAAGCAACGAGTCGGCCTTCCTGTCGCCAGCCTATTGGGGAAACCGAGCCACCGCTTGGAGCAGCCCCGGGGGGTGCCTCGGGCTGGCCAGTGCCCCGTTTCGGAAGTTCGATGGAGTAGTCCCTCATACCCTGACTGGCCTTCTGCCTCACCCCTGCCCCTCGCGACACCTGCACCCGCGGCGCAGGTGAGCAGCCTGTAGGGCTTCTCCGCCGGGAGCTGCCCTCGCCAGGACGTAGTGTGGCGGAGCCCCTCCGGGGTGATATCGTGAAAGCGCCCCTCCTGTAGACTGAGGATCGAGCTCTGCGGCTC
>MGUL01000073.1:0-7421 GCA_001800005.1 Elusimicrobia bacterium RBG_16_66_12
GGCCGTCGTCGCGGAACTCCACGCGCAGAGAGCCGTCGGGAGAGGGCGAAGCGCGCACCGTCAGCTTCCCGCCGCGCGGCAGCGCCTCCAGCGCGTTGCGCAGGAGGTGATAGAGGACCACGCGCAGGGCCTTGGGTTCGTGGGCAGCCGCGGGCAGAGGCAGGACCGTCTCGCGGACCAGGGTGACCCCTTGTCGACGCAAGGCGCTCTCCCAGGCGGCCAAGACCGACTCCAGCGTGGGCAGCGCCGACGAGGGGGGCTCGGGAGACGGGGCCTCCTCCAAGACCAGTTCCACGGAGGAAAGCGCGTCGGCGGCTTGGGCGATCGAAGCCGCGGACAGGCGCACGAGAGCGCGGTGGCCCGCAGAGAGGGGGGCGGCCGACAGGCGCCGCAGGTGCGCATAGGCCGCCTCGACCGGAGGCCTCACCAGGCGCAGCAGCCGGCACCAGCCTGGGTCCAGCACCGGCTCGAGGGAAGGCTGGACGAAGGCGGGCGCCTCTGCCGCGACCTCGAAGCCTGGAGAGGGGGTTCCAGCCGAGGCGTCCTGGGCGGCGGCGAGTTCCCGCTCCAGAGCCGCGGTCTTCTCCTGCAGGACGCGCTCGCGGCGCTCCGCGTCGGCGAGCGCCGCGGCCAACTCCTGACGAAGCGCCGCGGCCGAGGTCTCGGCGCGCAGGAGCTCCAGCTTCATCGAATCCAGCGCCCCCCGCCCGCGCGAGAGTTCGGCGGCCCGCTCATGTTCGATCTCCTGCAGGGCGGCGCGCGCGGTCCGCAGCTCCTCTCTCAGGACCTGTTCGACCGCCCGGCGATCGGATTCGGACGCGGCGGCCGACTGCTCGACCTTGCGTCTCAGAGAGTCGAGCCGCACCCTCTCCGCCTGCAGGAGCGTCAAGCGCTCGGACTGAGATGCAAGCCGCGCTTGCAGCTCGACGCGCTCCGCGGACCACTCGTCGCGGGCGGCGGCCCGAGCCTCCTCGGCGGCCCGCCCGGAGCCCTCCGCGAGCCGCGCGGCGGCGTCGCGCAGAGAGCGGTTCTCCGCCTCAAGGGCGGCGGAACGCCTCAGCGCCTCCTCAAGCCGGGCGGAGGTCTCAAGCAGTCTCGCGTGTACGGCGTCGAGCACCCCCCGGAGGCCGGTCTCGGGTGCGACAGGCGGCGCGTCAGACGCGGGCTCCTGTGGACCGTTCGAAAGACCGCTGACGCGGCGAAAATCGCCCAGCGTCTGCGCCGCTTCGAGCATGCGGCGGCGGGCGGATTCGGCGGAGGAGATCCTCACACGAGACCTCCGCCGATCGTGGAACGATCGATGCTGAGCGCGCCCTTGGCGGCCATCTCGAAGAGAACGTCGAGGATCTTCGAACGCGCAGCCGCCACTTTCTCCCGGGACTGAGGCTTCAGCGCCTCGTCTCGCACGCTCCGTCGCGGCCCCTCGGGGAGGTCGGCCAAGACGCGGTCGAGGACCCCCTGCGGCGCCCCGCGAAGGGCCGGCCCCCACGACTCGTACGGGACGGCCGTCAGCAGGCGGCGCAGATCCGCGGCGGAGAGTGATTCCAAGTCTTCGAAGGCGAAGACATGCTTCTGCACTTCCTCCCCGGCGCGCGCGTTCGTCTCGGCCAGGCGCGCGAAGATATCCGCCCGCGCCTCTCCCGGGACGCGGCTGAGGATCTTGGCCAGGCTCTGCGGGCCTTCCACTGCGTTCTCCACGGTGCGGCGCAGCTTCGCCTCGATCTCGCCGAGGCGTTCCGGGTCGGCGACGCTGAGCTTCACCAGGGACTGAGACACCTCGGCCTGGACGGCCGGCTGGAGGCCCGCGAAGAGACGGGAAGCGAGGTCGGGGGCGCTGGAGGCGAGATGACCAAAGAGGAGGCACAGGGCCTCGGGAGTCTCGGCCGCCAGGGCCCGCGCGACGACGGAAGGCTCGCGCGAAAGAAGGAAGTCGAAGCGCTGACCAAGCAGCTGGGGCGAGGAGGCGCCTGCCGCCGCCGAGGCTTCGAGGAGCCCGCCGGGAGGTCCTCCGGGAACCAGTTCCGGCAGCGGAAGTTCGATGCCCGCGGCGGGCGCCGGCGACGGCTCGAGGGCGCCGCGCCCGGAGGCAAGCTCCGAGCCCAAAGCGCGCGCGCCGCGCACGAAGGCGGCCGCCACGATCAGCGCGGCGATCAGGGCCGAGAGAACGCCTGCGGCCGCGTACGACGCCGCGCGCCAGTCCGACGGCGTGGCGAAGGCGGACTTCCACGCGGGCCGCATCGGGGCGCGCAGGATGGTCAGCACGTCTCCCCGGGAGGCGTCGATGCGCAGAAGCTGCGGCAGAAGCTGGGAGACCTCACGCACGGGGTCGTCGCCGAGAGCCGAGTCCAGGACGACCGTCGCCTGTATCTGGCGGACCTCGAATCCGGTCTCGCGCAGGCTCTGCTCGTGATCGCGCTGGACGAAGGTCGGGGAACCGGCGGCGCCTTCGTCCTTCTTTCCCGGGAGCAGTTCCCGGGCCTCGGCGCGGAGCTTGGTGTAGCCCGGAAGGTCCAGGATACGCGTCGCGGCCTCGCCCGCGGCCGAACTCTTATCGAGCGGAGAGACGATCTCGCTCTCCGTGCGGGTCTGAGAGCCCCCACCTCGGATCTCGACTTGGACCTTCGCCCGGCCGGGACCCAGGATCCCATCCAGGGTCTCCAGGGCATGCGCCGCCAAGCGCTGAGACGCCTGCGCCTCATCCGACTCCACAGGACCGGCCGCCGCGGAGGCGGCCGCCATCACGGCAGCCAAGAACAGACCAGTCATGCGCTAATAAGGATAGCTCATCGAACGATCGGCGCGATTAAGGATTTGAGTCATGAGCCCGGCGCCGGCCTGCGCGGGATGCGAAACGCGAAGCGGCTGCCCGCGCCGTCCTTGGACTCGACCCAGATCCGTCCGCGGTGCAGTTCGACGACCTTCTTGCAGATCGAGAGCCCCAGGCCATAGCCCGCGCGCGACGCCGCGTCCCGGTCGAGCTGCTTGAACTTCTCGAAGACGGCGTCGACCTTGTCGGCGGGGATGCCGGGGCCCGTGTCGCGCACGAAGAACTCGACTTCCGCCCCGCGGCCCGCCGCCCCCAGGACGATGCGCCCTCCGGAGGGGGTGAACTTGAGCGCGTTGCCCGCGAGATTCATCACGACGCGCTCCAGGAGCTTCAGGTCGCCCGTGAGCTCGCCGGCGTCGCCCGCCTCGAGTTCGACCGAGACGCCTTTGCTCTCGCCGGGGACGCGGTAGAGGTCGCGCAGGGGCCCGAGGAAGCTCTCCGCCGAGAAGGTGGACAGCGAGAGCGTCATGGTCCCGGACTCGAGCTTGGCGATGTCCAGGATGTTGGCGACCAGCTCGCTGAGGCGCTTGGAGGCCTGGTCGGCCAGGTCCACGTATTTCTTCTGGCGTTCGTCGAGGTTCTGGAGCTTCTTCAGGAAGTAAACCATCCCGTCGATGATGGAGATGGGGCCGCGCAGATCATGGACCACCGAGTGGAAGAACTCCTCCTTCATGCGCTCGAGCTCGCGCTCCATCGTCACGTCGCGCATCAGCACGAGGACGCCCTCGTCGCGCCCCTTGCGGGCCACGCTGAGGGCCTGGCAGGCGAAGACGGAGGACTCCGCTCCTTCCTTGAGTCTCGTCTCCACGACGGCTTCCTCCACGCGCTTGGACCCGGCCTTCACGGAGTCGACGAGACGCTTGATCTCGGGGAGCGTGGTGATCTCGGACACGCGCGAGATCGCCCCGCGCAGTCCGAGGACGCGCGCGGCGGCCGCGTTGACGAAGATGATGGACCCGTCGAATCCGGCCATCAGCACGCCGTCCGGGATGTTGCCGACCAGCGCATCGACCTTCGCTTTCTCCGCCAGCAGCCTGTCGACCTGGATCTCCCGGTAGTGGCGAACCTTCTCGGTCATCGCGTTGAATGTCTGGCCGAGCCGGTCGAGTTCGCCCCAGCCGAGAGCCGAGATCGGATGGGCGAAGTCTCCCTTGGCCACGCGCTCGGCCCCCGCCACCAGGGCCGCGATGGGCGTCAACAGGCGCTGGCTGAGCAGATACGCGGCCCCGGTCACGACGAGGCAGAGCGCGAGGAAAAGAACGGCGGCCTGGGCGGCCGCGGCGTCGGACTCGGCATAGGCGTCGCTGCGGGGCTGAAGGCTGACGGCGCGCCAAGGCACGGATTGAAGGCTCACGCTCGCGGCCACCAGGGGGCCCTCGCTCGACGGCAGACGATCGGACCACCCCTGCGCGTCGCCCGCGGGCAGGGTCCAATCCTTCGCCGGAGGCGCGTCGCCGACCCCCGGCAGGGGCCTGCCCGCCTCGTCGACCAGGAGGATGCGCCCCCGCCCGCCCTTCGGCATGCGACCCAGGCGTCTCTGCAGCCCCTTCAGGGAGTAGAGCATGTGGAGGATGCGCCCGTCCGTCAACGGATGGGCCGCCGGGACCATCGTCTGATCCCCGACGGAGACGGAGGCTCCCAGCGCGAGATGCCCGGTCCGGCGGCACTGGACGACGGCGGGGTCGTCGGAACGGCCCCGGGGGACCGAGTCCGGGAACAGATCCGGATCGGCCGCGCGGTAGACCTCTCGGTCCGAAGTATCGAGAACGGCGATCAACGCCACATTGGAATCGCCCGCGGCCGCGCGCTGAAGAATCGCAAGTTCGAGTTGCTTCTGGCCGCGAGAAACCTCGAGGTCGGCGACCACGGAGAGCGCGCGGTTGAGCTGCTCGATCGTCCTCTCCGCCGAATCGGCCGTCAGGGCCGCCAGGCGTTTGTGCAGGAGGCGCGCGTTGTCCTGCACCGCGCCGCGCGAGGAGAGCATCAGCATTCCCATCCCGACCACGGGGAGCGTCGAGAAGGCGAGCAGGATGAGGAAGAAGCGATGGAAGAGCTTCATTCCAGCGCGGCGAACAGACGGGCCTGCCAGGCCTCGCTCATCAAGACGACGACGCTGCAATCCGATGACAAGGCCTCCGAGGACATGTGAACATAGGCCATGACCACGGACTTCTCACCGGAAGATGAGACCATTTCCCGAGCCTCCCTCAGCAGATCGGCCTTCCTGCCGTGGGACACTTCCGGCGCGGACAACATGAGAGCCATGCCGCAGGCGTCGGCGACGACGGCGGCCACGGCGTTGACCACGATGTTCGATATCTCCGCCAAGGAGCTGCGCTCGCGGTCCTTAACACCTTCCGGATGCTTCTTGCTGGCGGGGAGAAAAGCATCGGCGAAGGCCGGGCCGCTCCGCGACGGGATCATCACGAGGAAGACGCCGCCGGGCAGGGTGAAGTGGGCGCCGAAGTGTTCCTCCGCGTCGCCGGCGAGGACGCCCTGGAACTTCGCCAGAGGCGCCATCGAGATCGACACCGTCTGCGTGACCCATTCGGTGCGCGAGATCTTCGCCAATCTGTCGGCGCTATCCGACACGCCCCGCCCGATCAGCCTCAACAGCTCCCGTTCGGCTTGCCCGTCGTCGTCCATCACAGGGTCACCCTGACGATGGCGGCCATGAGGCTGGGGAAATCGATCGGTTTGGCCAAGAAGCCGGAAGCCCCGGCCGCGTAGACTGCGTCGAGGACCTTCTTCTGGGAGTTGCCCGTGATGACGAGCACCTTGGCGTCGGCGTCCTGCTCGCGCAGGGCCTTGAGGACGCTCAGGCCGTCTCCCTGCGCCAAGGACAGGTCCAGGGTGACCAAGTCGGGCTTGTGCTGCGCGTAGGAACGCAGGGCCCCCTCGAGACGCTCCTCCTCGGCGACGACCTGGTGCCCGTTGGCCTCGATGAATTCCCGCAGCATGAAGCGAGCCGCGGGGCTGTCGTCGACGATCAAGATTCGCAAAGGCATATGGCCTCCATCGGCATGGGGGTACGATATCATAGTCCCGGTTCGCTCCGGTTTCAACCCCCTTCGCGGCAGGGAAGCGTGAAATGGAAGCGGCTGCCGCGTCCCGGGACCGACTCGACGCCGATGGCGCCGCGGTGCATCTCCATGATCGACTTGCAGATCGAGAGACCCAGGCCCGTGCCGCCCGTGCGCGCCGCGTTGCCCGCGCGCGCAAAAGGCTGGAAGAGGCGGGGCAGGGCCTCCGGGGGAATCCCGCGGCCCGTGTCCGTCACGCAACACTCGAGCCGGCGCCCGTCGCGGCGCAGCGCCACCGACACCCGCCCGCCGCAGGGCGTGAACTTGATCGCGTTCGAGACGAGATTCGTCACGACCTGCGTGATCAGGTCGGGATCGGCGTTCACCTGGGGAAGTCCCGGCGCCGCGGTGAAGGCGAGCGTCTTGCCTTCTTCGGCGGCGCGCGAGCCCAGGAAGAGCGTCGCGTCTTCGACGAGAGAGGCGAGATCGAGCGGGCGTGGCCGGTACTCGAGCTTGCCCCGCTCGATGCGGGCCATGTCGAGCAGGCTCGTCACGAAGTGGGCCAGGCGCGCGGCGTTGCCCTGGACGCGCTCGAGCTGGCGGCGTTCCTCGACGCTGAGCGAGGATGAGTCCTTGAGGAGCAGCTTGACATAGCTCTCGATGGCGAAGAGCGGCGAGCGCAGCTCGTGCGTCACCGACGCGACGAAGGTGCGCTTCATCTCGTCGAGTTCCCTGAGGCGCGCGGCCATCGCGTTGAGGCCCCGCGCCAGGCGCGCGACCTCGTCGGAACCGTGTGCGGGGACCGCCTCCGACGGTTCGCCCGCGCCGATCGCTTCCATGCTCCGTTCGATGGCGACCAGGCGCGAGGTCAAGCTCCAACCCAGAGGGACGCTGATCAAGACCCCCGCCAGGATCAGGGCCAGCCCCGCGCGGCCCAGGTCGCGGGCCATGGCCCGAAAAGAGGCGGCGTAGCTCTCATCGAGAACGCGACGCGAGAAGTCGGTCTCCACCAGGATCTCGGGCGAATCGCCCTGGGCCGGGACCAGGACGGACTCGGTTCGGACCGGCCCGCTCTCGCGGGCCCCAGGCAAGCCGGCGACCCGCTCCCAGCGCCCGACGAAACGCACGCGCACGCCCGAGACCTCCTTGCGGTCGCGGCCCAGAAAGGAGAGATAGTCGAGCAACATCAGCGGATCGCGGGCCAACTGCGACTCGGCCGCCATCGTCTTGATGTTCACGACGAGCAGCCTGACCTTTCCATCCTCGGCCGCCCTCAGGCTTCTGCGTTCCAACATGACGAAGATCGCGCCGGCTGAGATCGTCGTCACGCAGACCGCCAGGCACAGGACGGCGGCCAACTTGACGCGGATGCTCACCGCTTGGTCTTCCTTCGGTCGATGCGCTCCAAGGCCTTGCGCGCCTGCTCGTTGTCAGGGTCGATCCGGAGGATGCGCAGGAACATGGAACTGGCCTGCAGATATTCCCCGCGGGCGTAGTACTCCACTCCTTTCTGATAAAGCCTCGCGACGTCGCGCGGGTCGCCCGCGCCGGACGAGGCGCCGCGCGCGGGA
>MGUL01000073.1:7487-11148 GCA_001800005.1 Elusimicrobia bacterium RBG_16_66_12
CAAGGCCTTGCCGCCGGCGCGCTCAAGCGCCAGGCGCATGTACTCCCGCATGGACTCGAGTTCGTTGTCTCGCGTCTCCAGCTTCATGGCGGCCTCCCACGCCTTGACCGCCTCAGGGTAGCGTCCGGTCATATAGCGCAGGGAACCCAGGCGCTCGAGGGCCGTGACGTGTTCCGGCTCGAGGACCAGGATGTCGGAGAGCTGAGACTCGACCTTGCCCATATCGCCGCGCGTGTTGGCGAACTCCACGCGGTAGAGCAGTTCCTCCATGAACTGACGGGGGTGGTCCGCGGGGAGACGCTCGGCCTTGAGGCCGAGGCCTTTCTCCATGTCGTCGAGGAGCTTGCCGAGGCGGACGTCCTCCGTCTTCAGGCTGTATGCGTAGGAGGTCTGGAGCATGGCCAGACGGTCCTCGCCGAAGAGAAACCGGCTGATGCCGGCGACCAGCGTCTGATCGAACTTGCTCTTCGGCTCCGGGAGGTCGGCGTAATGGTAGAGGATCATGCCGAGGCGATTGGAGAGGCGGATGAGGGCCGGGCTCAAGGGCTGGTGCTCCGCGAAATCGGCCAGCGCCTTCTGCGCCATGCGGTAGCGGCGCTGGAGGATCAAGCCCCGGACATCGGCCAGGCGCGGATCGTCGAGGCTCAGGGGCTTGAGTTCCTCGCTGTATTCATAGCCGTAGTCCGGCCCGCGCTGGCGCAGCTTCTGGGCCTGCTCGAGGATGTCCCGGCTCATCTCCTCGTCTCCCGTCGGAGCGCCGAAGTGGAAGGTGAGGGCCATGCGGTGCGAGCCGGACTGGCCCTTCACCCCGCCGACCGGGAGCAGGAAAGCGTAGTCGAACTGGATCTTATTGATGCGGTAGGAGGAGCCGACCGTGATCTGCCTCCAGTCGTCGCCGCCGATGCCCAGCGCCCCGCGCAGGCCGAACTGCCCGTAGTCGAGAGTGGGGAAGAAGCGCTCGGCCGCGAAGATCATGTCCCTCTGCATCGCGCCGGACGCGGACTTATGGAGCTTCATCTCCCCGGCCAGGCTCAGCCAAAGGGATTTGTAGGCCAGGCCGGCGTCGATCTCCCTCTCCACCTTGTCGGAGCCCGAGAAGGCCACGTTGGGAGACGTCAGGTGCTTCACGGCGAGTCCGCCCTGGAAGCGGCGCGGGAAGCGATAGATCAGGCCCAGGTCGGCGTCGAAGGCGCCTTTGCTGTTGGAGCCTGAGAGGAGCGGATCCGCCCCTTGGTTGCAATTGAGATCCAGGCAGGCGGCGGACGCCTCGGCCGTCCGGCCGAAGGAGTGGGAGAGCTGTTTGATGTTGATCCCCGTGAGGAGCTGGCTGCCGCTCTCCCTCTCGAGGACACGGCGACCATACGACAGCGTCAGCGTCTGCTCCGTGTAGAGCCCCCCGAGCGAAAGCCGGTCCCAACCGATGCCGAGAGTGCCTCGCTTGCCGCGCGAGAGGGGCTGGGCGTAGACCAGTTGGGAGGTCCCGACATCGGAGCCGTCCGAGAGACCGACGTAGAGACGGGAATAGGCGGCGCCGAACTGCGGCCTGTCGATCTGAGCCAGGCCCGCGGGGTTGTAGTGAATGGAATAGACATCGTCGGCCAGCGCGGTAAAGGCGTCTCCCATGCCCGGGGCGCGAGCGCCGGAGCCGGTCTCCTCGAAGGCCGCCCGCGCGGGCCCGCAGAGGAGAGCCGGGGCGAGAGCGGCGGCGAGCAGGCGACTGATCATGGTCATCGGATCACCGCCAAGGCGCCGCTGACCTTCACCTGCTCGACCATGATGACGTAGATGTATATCCCGGAGGAGACCTGCTGGCCGCCGGCGCGAGCGTCCCAGGACGCGGAGGTGGCGCCGGCCGGGATGTCGATGGATGCGACCTGATGGCCCCGCGCGTCGTAGATCTTGAGGGAGCCGGCCGCGTCTTGAGCATTGTCGAAAGTGAAGAACGCCTTGTCGTTGAGGCCGTCGCCGTTGGGCGTGATCAGACGATTCCTGACGCCGATGAAGCTGAAGCCGCGCACGCCGATCGGAGCGGCGCCGCTCAGACCGGCGAGCAGGCTCATCAGGAGCAGCGACAACCGAGAAAGGGCCGCCATGCCCCGTCAGTGTATAGGGAGGATGCGAAAACAATGTTACGGGACGGCGAATTCTCCTGCTGGTGACGGCTCTATTTCACGATGACGATCGTGCCGCTGTAGACCCGACCCTCGGACTCGATCTGATAGATGTAGATTCCGCCCGGGACCGCGCGCCCGCCGGCGATCCCGTCCCAGACCTTGCTGTTGGAGACGGGGCCGGCGGTCAGATCCGAGACGACGACCTTGCCCCGGATGTCCAGCAGACGGACGATCACCTGGGAGTCGCGGGGATTGTCGTAGGTGAATACGACGGAATCGTTCTTGCCGTCGCCGTTGGGCGTGACGAGCTTGTTGGAGACGCCGGCCTGGTTGAACGCGAAGCCTCCGGTCCTCTCGACGCTGCGCAGCTGGTAGCGGCCGAAGTATTTGGTCTGGACGATCAGCGTCTGATCGGCGGCGAGCTTCCCGTAGAGCTGGACCCAGCCGCGGCCGTTGTGCCAGTAGACGCTCATGTTCTCCGGCGTCGGCGCGACGGCGGCGGCGGCGAAGGCCGACGGCGACACCGACGAACCCGACAGTTCATAGCGCAGGCGCAGCCAGCCCATGCCCGCGATCTCGAAGTCGGGCGCGAGTTCTTGGCCCCCCTTCCAGGCCTTGAACTCGACGGACTTGAGCACGCGCCCGCCCAGGTCCTCGGGGCGGCTGGAGGCCCTCACGAGGTAGGCGCCGGCCGGGTCCGCCGGGACGCCCTCGATGGGGGCGACGTCCTTCGAGAGGACCTCCATGACGCTGACGTCGTCAGGTGCGACGATATAGGCCGACATCGTCCCCAGCGAGCGGATGACCGAGCGCAGCGACAGTCCCGAAACGTTCTCCGAGCGCAGGTGATAATAATGCAGGCTGTCTCCCGCGGGATCCGTCCAGGAGAGCGTGGCCGTGGAGAGACCGGCGACCTCGCTCCAGCCGCCCAAGATCGGGGAGGTCGCCCGGTAGACGCGGTAGCCGGAGAGCTCGTCGGCCGCCGGAGCCGACGGGACGACGAAGGCCGTGCCGTCGGCGAAGCGCGTGACGGGCATCCAGCGCAGGCTGACGCCGCCGGCGCCAGTCGAGATCGCCACGCCGTAGGGCTCCTGAGACGCGCGCACGACCGGCAGAAGCTCGACGACGACCTCGGCGGATGGGACGCTCTCCAGCGGCAAGCCTGCGTAGGACGGCGCGCCCATGTCCACGGCCGCCGCTCGGAAGTGATAGACGCCCGTGCTCAGACCCGTCAGCGCGACGGACGTCGTCGGGGAGTCGATGGCGACGACGGAGGACCCCGCGAAGTCATAGGGCGGCGTCGAGTCGATGTACAGGCGGTAGAAGTCCAGGTCGTAGGCCGTCACGGAACTCCAGGTCACGATGAAGGTCGCGGTCCCGGTCTGGACGGCGGAGAGGTTCGTCGGAGCCGGCGGGGCGGCGTCGACGACGAGGGCCTGCGCCTGGGCCCCCGGGGTGCGCGAGGCGGCGTCCGAGTCGGAGACATTGGCCGCCGAGTCCGAGCTGATCATCATCGCGTAATATGTCGCGCCCGGCCACAACTGGTT
>MGUL01000074.1:0-12711 GCA_001800005.1 Elusimicrobia bacterium RBG_16_66_12
CCTGATGGCTTACGCGGACCTGACGATTGCCGAGAGCTTCGTCATCCGCGGCCTGCGCGTCCTCGTGAAGAAGGACGCCGAGGCGCCGTTCGTCGTCTTCCCCGCCACGCTCAGCAAGAGCGCCGACAACTCGCGGTGGTTCGACGTCGCGCACCCGACGACGGCGGAGGCCCGCAAGGCCGCGACCGACGCGGTCCTCACGGCCTACGCCGCGGCCAAAGCCGCCGCGGCCTGACGACGAAAAAGCCCTCGCCGGGTAAACCCCGGCGGGGGCTTTTTGTGTGGTCGCGGCGGCCCGTTGGGCCGCCAGCTCCCCGCCGGCCCGCCACGAGACGGCCCCGATCCGGCCGGGGCCTGATCCCGCCGGCTGCGCCGGCGGTCCCTCGGGCGGGCTTGCGCCGCGAGCGCTGTTGAGCGCCCGCGGCTTGGTGGAGCGTCCTAATACGGCCAAAGTCGGCACGCGGCACGCAAGCGGCCGCGCACGAACGAGTACAGATGGCTCGCTCCGCTACGCCTAAGAGCCTGCCTGCCTTCCCGGCCGATCAGCGGCGGTCGAATGTTCATTTTTTCCCACCGTTCGCTCGGCGTCCCAGGAGAGCTCGACCCCGCCCCTCCGGCATAAACAGTCCCCCCTCTCGGACGTCCTCGGCCGCTCCGGGGCCTTGCCCCTACGCCGGCCTGCGGGCGACCGGGGGACCCACCATTTAATCCTCGGGCGGGGATCTCGCCTCGGGACGCCTCGGCCCTCCGGGCGTTCGGAGGTGGGAAAAAATGAACGACTCAATATCGGGCGGGAAGGCGGAGCAGGCGACGGCTGGCTTGGAGGCGAAAGCGTCCACGACGGCGCGGCTAAAGAAGCGCGGCGAATCCGTGATCCTCTGCCCGCGAGATTTCAACCCCGAGGGGATTGGCGCGGAGATCCGCGAAAACCTTTTCGGCACGCCGGACGCGGAGGGGAACTACCCCCGCGAAGAAGTGACGTTGATCGTGATGGACGAGGAGATTTAACATGAAGAAAATCAGCGACTTGCCTTTGACGCCGGACGGCAAAACCTTAACCTCTAAGGCTTACGACGGCGGCGACGGCTGCCTCAACAAGAAGGACCGCGCCGGCTACTGCCGGAGCATTTGCCACGCGAGGGTGTATCAGGAAATCGCGGATCTCCGCGCGGCGCACAACGAGGAGAGGCTGCGGCGGGATATGACGGCTTTACTCATCGGCCCGCAACGGGCGCAGCTAACAGCCTTTGCCTTCTCGCTGGCAAAGAATTGGCTCGAAGCTGAGGAGCTTGTGCAGGAGGCTTGCTTCCGGGCATTTAAGAAGGCCGGAGAGTATCGCGGCTCAGGCCTTGCCTCATGGCTGAACGCCATCATTCGGAATACCTTTATCGACTTAAAGCGCCGTGGCAAGATCCTGGCGTTTTGTTCGCTCGACGAGATCCTGGCGGGAGATTTCACCGTGGGCGATATGCTTGCGGACCCCGCCGACAGCCAAGAGGAGCGGCTGCTTAAGGGCGAACGGTTGGACCTTTTGGCGAGGCTGCCTCTCAACCAAAGGGAGGCTATCACCGTCGGGCTCTTGGACGACGTAAGCTATCAAGAGGCGGCGGATCGCTTAAAGATCTCGCTTCCCACTTTTAAATCTCGGTTCTACCGGGGAGCGGCGGCGCTGCGGCAGATGGGGGGGAAATAACATGAAAACCAAGACGACGCACACGCCGGGGCCGTGGTACGCATCTGATGAGAGACAACCGGGAGGACATTACGGGCGGAGAGATGAGCCCGACTACGTCGGAATCGGGACGGGGGCCGTCCATGTTGCCCGCGCCGTGATGACTGGATGTGTTCCCCCCGAACAGGCCCGCGCTAACGCCCGCCTTATCGCGAGTGCGCCGGAATTGCTGTCCGCGCTCCTCGAGACACAGGCCCTACTCCGGGCGAAGTTCCATGTCTCATCCATGCCCGCGCATAAGGCGGTCCCGTTCAACCGCGTTTTCGCCGCGAACGAAGCCGCCATCGCCCGCGCGGAGGGGAAATAACATGAAAACCAAGACGACTACGCGCCCGGAGATCGGGAGTAAGACGCCCCGCGGCGGCGCGGTGATTATAGCGCGTTCGCTGATAGACGCGGGCGGTTGGGCCGTTGTGCTGGCGGTCAAGCTCGACGGAGAGTACGTCACTTGGAACGAGAGCGCAGAGGCGGAGTATCAGTCAGGCGAATACTACCGGGAGTTCGGGGACGCGGCGGCGAGCTTTACCCTGCGGGCTAAAGGAGGGCGGTAAAATGGACAACACTAGCGACTTCGGAGAGGTCATTTCATCCTACACCCGCGGGCAGGCGATCGAGGATGGGGTCCTTGTTGACTTAACGCCGCTGGCTCAAGAGGCCGGCTTTCGCTACCCGGTCGCCGTGACGCGCAGCGTTTGGGAGATACTCAGCCCAGGCGATGAGCTTAGGGCTCAGGGGCAATCCCTGGACGGCCGCGCCTGGGATCTATTTATGATCCTGCGCTTTGCGCTCCGTGAGTCGAAGGACAGGAGTTTCGTCTCCTTTTCGCCTATGTTTGTTCAAGCGCCGGGCGCTCTTGCCAAGGCTGTCCAGCTTCACGCTGTTTGCGGTCCTGGTGATGACGCCGCTCCTGTCGTGACTATCATGCTGCCAGGGGAGGACTGAATATGGCTACTGATGCGCCGCGCTATTGCCGGCGGGATCTTAGCGGCGGGCAGCTTTACGGCAAAGCGATTGCCAGAGCAAACCCGCTATCATGGTGCCAGGAGTGCCGGGCCGCCCGGCTGCCATTCTGGCCGCCGGACGACCCGCCCCAGCCGTCCGCAGGGAGCGGCGGCTCAGACCAGGCCTCAGAACGCCAAGAGGCAGCCAGTGGGGAGAAGGCGCGAGGTAGTTAAACACCCGCTTGCGGCAGGCGGCCTTTCAACATTTGCGGTCCTGCCGGGAGGCTGTTGCCCGCGCGGAGATCCGCGCCAACATGGGCAAGGCTGCGCGCTTTTAGCGCGCGTCGTTCTCACTCCCCTCATTCCTGGCTGCCGTTGCCGCCCCGCAGGGGCGGCTCTTAGGCGTAGCGGAGCGAGCCATCCGCCGGCCCCGGCAGGGGCCGCCCCGGCCCGCTTGCGGGCCGAGGTCGTGACTTGCCGACGTGGGGCGATCGGGCGAAAAGTCAAAAAGTCCGAACTTCGGACTTTTGCCGTTTTGCCGCTGGGAGCTGTCCGTTGGCGTGGCTCCAAGGAGCGCCGAAGGCGTCGCCGCAAAAAAATCAGGTCGGTCCGGCGTGGCCGTTGTGGTCCGTCTGTTGTCGTGGCTCCAAGGAGCGCCGAAGGCGTCGCCGCAAAAAACAAGGCCATGCGGCGGGCCGTTGCGGCTGTTGTTCGTGCGGTATTTTCCAGGCCGTCGTGGCCGTTGTATTCCCCTTTTTGTTTTGGTCAGTCTTTGGCTGTGGTGGCTACGGCAACGGAAAACAGCTACGGCAACGAAAATCGCGGCAACGGCTACGGCCAAGGCAACAGCAACAGAACAAGTCATGCACCATTGCTAAATCTTAGCTACTCTGTTATACTACGTCCTGATGCTCGTTTCATGTAAGCTAACCGGCAATCCCAAGGCCCTCGCGGCCTACCACGCCAAAGAGGAAAACTACTACTACGCCCAAGGCCAAACCGAGGGCGAAGGGGGGGCACACAACCACGTCCGCGTCAACGGCGAGCTGGCCGCCCGGCTTGGCTTTACCCCTGGTCAAGCCATCACCGAGGCGCAGCTCGAAGACCTCCTCGCCGGCAAAAGTCCGAAGTTCGGACTTTTAGAAAACAAGCGGCAACGCGGTGCCGAGCGGACGGTTATCGGCATCGACCTAACCTTCTCCGCCCCGAAATCCGTCAGCGTTGCCGGCCTTGTCACAGACAAGAACCCAGCCATTCTTGCCGCCCATGATAGGGCCGTCCTTGAGACTATGCGCGAGATCGAGAGCTACTGCGCGGCTGCGCGGCCGGTCGTCAATGGCAAACAGACTTCCGTCAAAACCGGGAACATGGCCTATGTGACCGTGCGCGACGGCTTCAACCGAAACCACGAGCCGCATATCCATACGCACGTTGTCGTAATGAACATGACGCAATGCGGCGATAAGATCATGGCCCTGGACGGCCGCCAGATCATGCGCCAGGATTTCAACAAACTATGGGGCTCCCTCTACCGGGCGAACCTGGCCGCCCACTTGAAGGAGGTTGGCTACTCCGTCAGCTACACCAAGAAGGGTGAGCTGCGGCTTGACAGCGTTTCCCTTGAACTCGAGCGGGCCTTCTCCACTCGGGCCGAGGAGATCAAGGCGGCCGTCCAAAAGGCGAAGGAGAATGGTAAGGAACTACGGGATATGGACGCCTGGCGCAACACGCGGGAGGAGAAGGACCCGAGCTATAGCGCCGAGAAAGCGCGCGAGGATTGGCGTACGGTCGCGGCGAGGTTCACCGAAAAGAGCGTAGAACAGAATCGAGCAGAGGCGTCCCAGGAGCGTAAGAAGTGGCTCAAAGAGGCCGTCTTCTCGCGCGAGGCGCAGCAGGAGCTTAAGGGCGAGCGGGGCGACACGGAGGCCGCCCGTTGGCAGGCGGCCGCCCGCCGAGCAACCGAGCAGAACGCGGCGGCAACAGCCGGCGCGCTCATTACGGAGTATATCACCGAGGCCATGCGGGGCGAGAAGTGGGAGCCCCTGACCTACGCCGAGGCCGAGGCCCGGCTGCGGGATGAGGTCAACGCTGGCCGCATCCTGGCGACTGATGACGGCCGCTTTACGACCTGGGAAATGACCCGCGCCGACCGCGAGTGCCTGCGTGAGCGGCAGGCCGCGGCGCCGCTGGCCCTGCGGGCCGACTCGGCGGCGTTCCACGTCGCCGAATACATCAAGACGGCTAAGGCCCTTAATTTCCAGATACTCTCTGAGCAGCAGGCGGCGGTCGCCGGCGGGATCTTGGCGGCGGCCCAAGGGACCGTCGTCGTTCAGGGTGACGCTGGCGCCGGCAAGACAACCATGCTGCGGGCCGTTAATTCGATTGCCGGCCTGAACGGATGGGACGTCGTCGGCCTGGCCGTCCAGGGTGTTGCTGCCCGCAAGCTCCAAGAGGAGTCGGGCATTACCTCGACGACCTTAAGCTCCTACAACGCGGTAGAGCGCTTCGCGGCCGGCGAGGAGCGCACCCACAATTCCGGCGGCAGAGGCCCCCGCCTTGTCGTGGTCGATGAGGCGTCTATGGTCGGCAGCCGCGACATGGCGGAGCTCCTGCGCCTGGCGGCCAAGCATGGCGATAAGGTCGTCTTGGTCGGCGACCAAAATCAGATCCAAGCCATCGGCGCCGGCCGGCCGTTTGACCGGCTCGTGGGGGAATCCGAGAAGGCCGGAAATCTCCTCAACCTGACCGAGAACTACCGCCAAAAGGACGCCGTCTTGCGTGAGGCCGTGGGCCTGGCACGCGACGGTCACATGAGAGAGAGCTTGGACGTCCTCGCCAAGAGCGAGCGGATCATAGAGATTCGCGATACCTCGCTGCGCCGGCTGCGCGTGGCGTGCGAATACAGCAAGGACACCCTTATCCTCGCCGGCAGCCGAGACAGCCGGGATGAAATGAACCGGCTTATTCGCGACAACCTCGCCCGAAAAGGTGATGTTGACCGCACGACAGCCTATACCTACTCGCTGGCGATCGCCGACAGCGACGGCGTCAAGCGGCCCGTTCGCCGCGAGCTCGCGGTCGGTGACGTGGTCACGTTCCTTGAGAACGAATATAAGAAATACGACGTTCGCAACGGCGAGCGCGGGACGGTCACAATGACCGGCGAGGACGCACTCTCTGTACGTCTTGAAGACGGCCGCGAGGTCGCGCTCGAGCTGCGCCACTACTCGGCGCTCGACTACGGCTACGCCCTGACGACCTACAAGAGCCAAGGGCAGACCTACGACCGCGTCTATGTCGAGGCCGACACGAGCAGCGCCCATCTCCAAGACCAACGAAATACCTACGTCCAGATCACCCGCGCCCGCAACGACGTTCGCATTCTCACAGATGATAAGGCCGAGCTGCGAGAGATCGCTGGCGTGCTCAACTATAAGTCAGATACACTAGAGCTCCAAACGAGCTTTGAGCGTGCCGCTGCGATGGAGCGGAAGATCCACACGGAGGCGTTTGGCGAGAGAGCCACGCAGGAAGCGGCGGCTAAGATCGCAATGGCGGAGGCGCAAGCGGCGGCGGACGCCAGGGGGCTTGAGGCTATGACACTAGGAAAAGACGATGTCAGCCAGGGCGCTTCGGAGGAGTCTTCTCGGGAAGTTCACAGCACCCCCCTAGAGCCTTCTCAATCGCAGCCGCCTTCTCCTCGAGAGACAGATCCTTCTTCTCAAGGACGGCGCGGAGCTTCTTCTCGACTTCTACCGGGTCAGGTCCCATTATCGCCTAGTGTAACAGCGCACCCGGTCTTCGTCAAGGCGTTTGAGGACGCGAGGCCAACGCTTGAGGAGCTTGCGGCCAAAGGGGCCGCCAATGTCGCAGAGCCCGACTTCATTATGGACATTTACCGCGAAAACCACACCAAGATCCACGAACTTGTTGACGAGGTTAAGAAACACGCCAAGGAATTGACTAAGGACCGGCGCATAGAGATCTCAAGAGAGCTCGACGAGGTCAGCAAGACAGAGCTCAAGCTCATGCGGCTTGCGAATATTATCTCAGAGCCGGAAGCGTGGCTCGAGTATTACGAGAAGCGCGACGCCAATCTCACAGCGAACGCGCCGGCCGTGCCGCGGCTTGCTTTGGCAAGCGAGCGCTTCCTTAACGGCGAAGCCTCTCTCGTCGTCGTCAATGAGGCCTATATCCGGCTCGTCGGCGACAGCAAGACCTTCCTCGACACTTACGAGGGGCATCTTGCGGAGATAACCTACCGGCTGCGCGTTCACGACGGCTTGGATGACGACCAAAAGCAACGGATCGCAAAAGAGTTGAGCCGTGCGCGTAGTCTTGAGGCTGTGCGAGATAGCCTTGACTCACCCGAAAGGGCGGTCGCCTTCGGCGCCGTGCGCGCCGGGGTGGCTGAGCTCGACTCCGCGGCCAAGGACCTTTCAAATGACGACAAGGAATGGACTAGGCGCAATATCCTTGACGCGCGTCATGTAGAGGAGCTCTCCATCGGCCTGCGGGTTTGCAAATCGGCGGCCGGCTACTATATCGGCCAGCTTTCCGAGGACGGCGGCCCGCTCGCGCGGTTCTCCGTTGAGTATTGGGGCTCTCAAGAGCAGGCCGAAGACGCGCTTGCGTGTGGCCGGTGGAAGTTCCGTGACGAGCTCGACCGCACGCCGACCATGCGTGCAGCCCAAGAGCGCGAGAAACTCGCCGGGTTGACGCCGATCGAAACGGCGGAGGGCTTCTGTTTAGCCCATAGCAAAGAGGACAGCTCGCGGATCTCGGCCGAGGTTTGGCCCTCCCGCGAGGAGGCCGAGGAAGCGCTCCACGTCGGAATGTGGCATTTCAAAGAGGGCCTTGGCCCGGTTGAACCCAAACAGAAGGGCCGCGAGCGGGGCGGTGGGCTGAGCATGGAGCTTTAGCCGGCTTGGTCTTGGGTCTTTTTGGGGTTTCGTTCGTATATATGTCGAGGGGATTCAGACCTAGCGAGAATCCGCTAAGGCAGTTATACTCCCCAGCGCTTTTGGTAGATTTGTTTTCCGGCGTCGTTGTTGTCGTTTGCCGCTAGATACCTTATTACAGGAGGCGTAACATGAAGATCCTCAAGTCGGACCTGGCGTGGCTGGCGCTGGCGCTACTCGCCATCACTTGCCCGCTGCCTTCCGTCGCTCAGAGCTTCGGGGGCGAGATCAAGAGCGCGACGTCCGGGCTCTACGTTTGGGTCCGCGGCCTTGGGGCCGCCCTGACGGTCTTCGGGATCGTGGGCGCCGGCATCAAGATCGCCGTCCAGCACGACCGCGAGGGGATGACGAAGTTTATCTACGTCGTGGTCGGTGGGCTCATTATCCTTTTGGCCCCCGCCTTCGTCAACGTGCTCCTTCAAGTCGCCGGGAATCCGTCGCTCAACAACTGAGGCGACGGCTTCGCGTCGGCGTCGTTGGCTTTGCTGACGACGCCGGCGCGGCGCGCCAAGGGGGATTCATATTATGAGCGTTGCCGCTGCCTATAAAGCTCTCGACTACGAGCTTAAGACCTACGGCTTTTGGCCGCAGGATCTTATCGGCGTGCTCATCCTGTTTATCCTCATGCACGGAGTCTTCAACAGCATTATGCTTGACGCCGTCACTGTCGGCCCGATTTTCTACGCCGCATGGCGCGGCCGCAAGCGCCCTCCATTCTACCTCCGCAGCCTTTTCCTCTTTGTCTCAACACCGCCCGTCTTCGCCGTCAGCGCGCGTCGAGAGGTTATAAGACGATGATCCTCCCCACCCGCCTGCGCGACATCTTCCAAGACAGACGCACGCCGGGCTTTCAGGAGCTTCTTAATCTTTGGTCGGTCGAGGACGGCGCGCTCGTCGGCGTCGACCTCCAATATACCAGGCTCCTCCGCATCACCCCCCCCGACGTCTTCTACTTCTCTGCGGGCGAGATCACCCACCAAGGCGTCGGCCTTGGACGGCTCCTTGACACGCTGCCGGAGGGTTGTACGGCACAGCTCATGGTCCGCGTGCGGTGGGATGCGGCTAAGAGACTCGATGACTTCGCCGCGGCGGAGCGGCCGGGCGGAGAAATGATCCGCTTCATCCTCGACGCGCGCCTTGAGGGGCTCCGCACGCGGCTTTATAAGCGCGTTGAGCATTACCTCGCCATCACCACCTATCCAACCAATAAGGCGACCTCCTCCTCATTTACCCGCCGGCTCGCGCTTAGGACCCCCGACTATAAGAAAGACCTCGCGGCCGAGCACGGGCGGCGGCTTGAACACCTTAATAGGGCCGTCAGTGCGGCCTTAGACGCCCTGCGTGATGCCCGCATAACGGCTCGAGCGCTCGACGAGTATGAGATCTATGATTTCCTCTTTGAGAAGCTCAACCCCGCTGGCGCGGCGGTCGCGCCGCACCCGAAGGTCCGAAAAGACCTCACGCTGCGTAGTCAGCTTGCACTCAACGCCTGCGCGGTCCACTTTGACAGGGTCGTTTTGGATGGCTATTACCACCGCGCGGTAAATCTCTTTGTGCGGCCTGGCGAGATCTCCGCGCCGGCGATGACAGCGCTCTTTGAGCAGATCCCCGGCGACTTCGACGCCTCGGTGGCCGTCCACAGCCTCCCCCAGGAAAAGGCGAATAAGGATCTCAGCCAAACAGCCACTTTGGCGGCCGTCATCAACGGCCTGAGCCTGTTTACCCGCTACCACGAGGCGGAGCTCCAAACCGCCGACGCCGACCAACTCCAAGCCCACATCAAAGCGAACTTCCAGCGGCTTTTCCTGATGACGGCTCATGTCGTATTGCGCCATACCGACGTGCGAACGCTTGGGGCCAACACGGACAAGACCGTGCGCGCCTTCCGCAATCTTGACGACTCGATCGGCGTCATCGACGACATGAATCATTTACCGCTTTTCCTAGCGACGATGCCGGGGCATAGCCATCTAAACTCGCGCGCTCATGTCGTCTCCACGGACGCGGCGGCGCGGTTTATGGCTATGTCGGCAAGCTGGGACGGCTGCCCGACGCCTCAGTTTATGACGCCGACAGACGACGAGAAGCTCCTCGGCGTCGATCTATTCGACAAGGACGAGCTCACCGCTAAGCATGGCCTTGTCCTTGGCGTCACCGGCGAGGGTAAGAGCTTCCTCACAAACGCCCTACTGACGAGCTTCTACAGCGCCAGTGAGGATAACCACGTCATTGTCATTGACGACGGCGGCTCGTATAAACGACTTTGCGAGCTGCTGGGCGGGCAGTACCTCGAGCCCGCCCTCGACGGGACGTATGCTTTTAATCCGTTCATCGACAAGACCTTCTTGGCGGACCCCGAGGATGAGAGCGACTTCATTACTTTTATGACGCTTCTCATCCAGCTCATGCTGCGCCGGCAGGAGCTCTCGAACCATGAAAAGACGATGATTCAAAAATGCGTCCTGCGCGCCTACGAGCTGGCCGGCGATCGCACTCCGATTATCGGGGATCTCCACAAGGCTTTCCAGCTCTATGAGGGTGATGAGGAAGACAAGAAGATCGCTCGCGACTTCTATAAGAACCTCACGATTTGGGTTGAGGGCACCTACAGCCGGCTTTTCAACCGCCAGAGCACCTTCCAGGCAACTTCTCGCTTTCTTGTCTTCGATCTCAACCGCATGACAGATCCTTCGATCAAACCCGTCATGCTCGCCATCATCAAGTCCACGATCCACCCGAAGGTCGCTAATAAGCGCCTCCGCAAGATCATCGCTCTCGACGAGGTTTGGAAGTTTCTCGCCGACGCCGCCGGCGCGGCGCTCGTCAATGAGCTCTATAAGGCCGGCCGGCGTTTTAATGTGGCCTGTTACGTCGTCACTCAGTCACCCGAGGACCTCCTTTCAAGTGCCGTTTCGACGGCCGTCTCGCAGAACTCGACAGTTAAATGGATTCTTAACATTGGCGGCGGCTACGACAAACTCCCCCTCCTTAAGCTCTCAGAGGAGGAGATCACGGCCGTTAAGAATCTCGGCAAAAACCCGGAACGATCGCTCTACCGCAAAGTCTTCTTGCGTTTCGGCAACCGCAAGGCCGTCATTCGGAGCACCGCCTCGCGGCTAGAGTATTGGCTCTACACGACAGACCCAAACGACGTCAACAAAGAAGCAGCGCTCAAAGAGAAACACCCGGATTGGTCGCGCGTTGACGTGCTGCGAGCGCTGGCAGAAGGGAGGGCGTGATATGAAACCTTTTTTTGTTTTTTTTGCCCTTGTCCTGCCTTCGGTGGGGCTGCGTGCTCAGCTTGTTGTTACTGATCCGGGTCAGTCGGCGATTCATAAATTAAAGGCGACGGCCGACGCAAAGCACCAGGCCTTTATGAATACGCAGATGATGAAAGACGCCATTGTGCTCAAAAACACATTCGTTCAGGCGGAGAAATACTATACATGGGTCGATGAAAAATCTAAGTCACGCGGCGGCCTGGTTGGGTATTACCGCCAAATGGCAGAAGACGAGGTTGACAGCTTTATTGAAGACGAAAAGCAGAAGTTTATACACGAGGGCACGAATGTAACCGGGCGGACGTTAGTAAACGACATTGCTGTTAAGGCGTCAAAGGAGGCGGAAGCTGCCCTTAGTAAAGGAATCAATGCGGCGGGGCGGCCGGTCGATTCAGCTTTCAAACAGATGGACAGATCCTATGGCGACTCTAATACGGAGTGGAACGACGCACTACAGCAGCAGAGTATTGGAATGACCGCCGGCTTTAAGGTCGGCCTTGAGGCATCAGAGCTCGCCGCAAAGCGCATAGAGGCTGCCAATAAAGAAGTCGGCGGGCTGCTGAAGACCATGCAGAGCATCGAGAGAGAGTCGGCAAATCCACGGCTAACAGATAAGCAGCACGACTCGATCATGCTCAGCCAGGCGGCCATCCAGTCGCGCCTAGGGGTGGCTCAATATAAAGTAACCGTCATCAATGCCGAGCTCGTCCGCAAGATGATCGACGGGCAGAATATCAACGCTGCGATTGCGCGGCAAGCGTCGGCGAGCTACCAACGCTTCACGCTGCGCAACCTAGAGGGCCTTCGCGGAAAGCCAGGAACCGAGAAGGCGGCGGTCGCGGCGGAACTTAAACGGATGCCGCGATAGAGGTCACTATGATAATCGGAAATCCCTACGACGATCTCGCAATCCCTATAGTGATGGGGCCGGCCGTCTTGGTGTCGCAGGGTGTTGCTATGGCCCTTTTTTCGACATTCTTCTTTTGTGAGGCCATCCGGCTTCAATACCAAAACGTCAAGGCGGCTGTTGATAGCGGCTCCGCGCCGGCGCGGTTTGGGCCGTTTCTCCTCAGGGCTGCGACGATCTTATTCTCTTTTCTGTTTCTCTATAAATGGACGTTCTTAAAGATGGTGTCACTCAGCGACCACATCTTCTTTATGTTCAACAACGAGGAAAGATGGCTTGCACTTCTAAATCAACTCTCCGCCGGCGATACCTCTGTTAGCGTCCTAAACGCCAGCGTTCCCCTGTTGGTCGGTGCCGCGGCCATTTCGCTCCTACAGGTCGCTCAGGATCTTTTCCTAGCGTTCCGTTTCGTGGTGCTATCGATCTTATACACCGCGGGGCCTATTGTGTGGGCGTTCTCGCTCTCTGAGATAGGAGGAAAGGCAATCGGAGGGTGGTTTAGAAACACTTGGGAAGTGAGCTTCTGGATAGTTGTTTTCGGAATCGTCAAGTCGGCGGTCGTCCCGCTTGCCTCATATGCTCTCGCGGGCGGCGCCAGCGGCTACACCGCCGGCGTAGTTTATGCGATCGTCATTGTCTTTATGATTACAATGATCCCCAAACTCACCGCCTCCTTATTCTCGGCGGAACATATCAGCGCTTTGAGCAATTCCTTACTGTCAGCGTCCTCCGCATTTGCCGGCGGAGCGGCGGGCAGCTCCCTGGCTAATGTTCGCGCGGGCGCGGCCGCGGGAGGCGCTCATCTTTCTGGCAGCCTGGCGGGATATGCGGGGATGGGTGTTGGCAGGCTCCAAAAGGCGTTTGGTTATGGAGGGGGCGAAACAGGGGG
>MGUL01000074.1:12725-31271 GCA_001800005.1 Elusimicrobia bacterium RBG_16_66_12
CCAGCGCCGGCGTCCGCCAGCGGCGACGCGGCGAAATCTGAGCACGGCCCGAGAGGGGAGGGTTAGTCTATGCCAGAGACACCGCCCGTCGCACAGCAGCAGCCCGAAGGACTCAAGGGCAGAGCCTTCTTTGAGGTCTTTGGCGATTCCCTCTCCGAGAACGTCTTTTTAAGAAACTTCGTCGTCGTCCTGGGCGGGCTTTGCCTGGCGCTCACGCTCGCTGTGCTGCGGATCGCCAACAAGCCCCCCGTCGTTATCCGCGTTGACAACATTGGTGATCCCATCGTCTTCCAAAACGTGAAGGTCGAGAACGCCGTCACAGCGCCGGAGATCCGCAATTTCACCGAGCATTTCACCCGCTACCTCCTCGGCTGGGATCTCTACACGCTCACCCGTGATGTCGACACAGCCCTGCGGATGATGACGCTTCCGGCGGCGCAGAAGATGATCGAGCGGCTTAATGGTATGAAGGCAGAGCCTTTCACGAAAGAGAACAACCTCCGCGCCGTCGTCCAGATTGCCGAAATCTCCATTGAGAAAGACACCCCTGAGATCGTGCGCGTCAAGGTCCGCGGAACCCGGACCTATACCTCCTACATCAATAAAGATTTCAAGAAAGAGATCGTTTTTGAGGACACCTTCACCGCACGGAAGGTCAATCGCGACGCGACGACCCCTTGGGGCCTTCTCGTCGATGATTGGCAAGAGAGCATCTTTAGAGAGACGCCGTAATGACTAATTTAAGAGAGGTCCTTATGACAAAGAATCTTCGTCGCGGCTTGCTTTCAATCTGTGTGATGTTCGCGGCGATCACCGCGGCTGCCTTGCAGCCACAAGTGATGGTACAGGGATATCTCACCAACGCGGCGGGGACCCCCTACACGACGGCCCAGGCCGTGCAATTCAAGGTCTATCAGGGTGGGATTGCGGCAACGGCGGGAACGGGGACGGTTTACTACGAGGAAACCGCGACCATCACGCCGTCGGCCTCGGGCGTCTTTAATCACCCCCTTGGAAGCGGGACTCCTAGTACCGCTTTCCTTGTTGTCGCCGGCGGCGCGACGATCCCTAACAGCCTCTCGACCACCACGTTTGATACGTCCTCCGCCGTTTTCTTAGAGATCTCGGTCGGCGGGACGATTCTTTTGCCGCGGGTACAGATGTTAAGCGTTCCCTACGCCTCACTGGCGACGACCGCGGAAAATCTCAAGCCAACCACGTCCGTGACGGTGGTAAACATCACGGCGTCGTCGGGGACGTTCACGGCGACCGGCAACACGCAGTACAGCATTGCGACGGCGTCAGGGATCTCAGTCGGCGCAGGCGGCGTCACGGCCGCCTTCTTCAAGGGCGACCTCTACGGCAACGTCAACGGCAGCGCCGGCAGCGTGGCCGCCAACAGCATCACGGCTGGGACGTTCGGCAGCGCCGTGCTCCTGCCGGCAGGCAACCTTATAGGCGGTGTGGCCTCAACGAACACCGCAAACGTCTTCCCCCTCGTCCAGACCATGCAAGGGGGTGTTGTTGGCAGCTCCGGCTCGTTCATGAACGGCGTCACGGCCGGATCAGGGACGTTCACGGCGACCGGCAACACGCAGTACAGCATTGCGACGGCGTCAGGGATCTCAGTCGGCGCAGGCGGCGTCACGGCCGCCTTCTTCGACGGGACACACTACGGCGACGCCTCCGGCATGACCGGCATCAGTACGATCCTGCGCCAATATACATCCAACACGACAGCGGCCTCAAACCGCAACGACACGGCGATCCCCAATGACGACACCATACCGAGCGTTGGTGAGGGTACACAATTCGCGAGCATCACAGTCACGCCCGTTAAGGCAGCGTCGATGATGTTCTTGATCGCGACGGCGCATGGAGCTTACTCTGGCGGGGCAGCGTGTAACCGCGCGTTTGTGTGCGTCTTTAATGGGGTAACAAACCTTGGGTGTGGTGCGACGCAGCTAACGAGCTTCCCAGGTGCGGCCACGGCTTATATTATGGTGTCGTCCGGGGGGACCGCGGCGCGGACATACACCGCGCGGTTTGGGTGTGAGTCGGCAGATGGATTCCAGCTTAACGGAATCTCGACCGGCCGGCTCTTAGGCGGGGCGATGACGTCTGGACTTTATTTGTGGGAGCTTGGGGGCTGAGCATAAAATGAAAACTCACAAGACGGAGAAGCCTTTACCGAAGTTCTCTATTGACCTCTCGCAACCGTTCCTCTATGAGAATCAGTTTTACCTCGGGGCGGGGGTAGAGAGGCTCTCGAAGTTCGCGGCACAGATGGAGCTCTACCGCAAGACATTGACGGTCCCGGGAGATCTTGTCGAATGCGGCGTTTATAAAGGTGCGTCACTGATGAGGTTTATAAAGTTCCGGGCGATCGTCGAGAATGCAAAGAGCCGTAAGATTATCGGCTGTGACACATTTGGGGATTTCCCACAGGCGCAACTTAAGGGCGATATTGATATCCGCGAGCGCTTTCTCTCAGACGGAGGTTCTCAGAGTATTAGCCAAGACCTCCTTCTTGAGCTGCTTAAACAGCAGGGCCTAAATACAAACGTCCAAATCGTCGCGGGGGATGTCGCCAAGACTCTGCCGGATCTGTTGAAGAAGTCCCCCCACCTGCGGATATCCCTTCTTCACGTTGACGTTGATATGCAGGAACCGACGGAGCTGTGTCTTAAATATCTTGGGCCAAGGGTGGTCCCGGGTGGGGTAATAATCTTCGACGATTTCAATAAGTGGGATGGAGCGGGGCGCGCTATTGATGCGTACCTATCTAAGAAGGGATGGTTAATTAAACGGCTGCCGTATTGTTCGGCCGTCTCCTACGTTGACGTTCCTGTAAACAAATGACCCGGCCATGCGTTGACGTCTTGAAAGTGGCCGAGGCGCTCTTAACCGCGATCGTGGCAGGGGAGCAGATCGAGAGACAGACGTTAGTAGAGCTGCGGGACAACATTCGGGAACAGCTTAAGGGCTTATGATGAAAAATCCAAATGTCCTACTCTTGGCGCTTCTGACCTTTACCGCCCGCCCGGCGATCGCCGCGGGCGTTTGCGCGCTCCCTCAACAGGGAATGGCGGGAGGAGCGGCGATCTCTGGAACTGGCTACAAGGCAGATATCAGCATCGGGCCTTTGGCTGGACCTTCGGCCGCTGGGGCATTCACGCTAGGCGTCGGCCCACAACCCGCCTCTGTCGCGGGCTACTCGTGCTTTTTATCGACGGACGCCCCATTTGGTGTATCCGCCCTTCCCGGCACGCGGTCGGTGCAAAGGCTTGTTCCTAGCACCAACCGAACAATGCTCCTTGAGTGGACTCCTAGTTTTGGGGCCTCCGCTGTGACCTACGCGGTCAACACAGGTCGTTCGCCGATAGGGCTTACGACCTACACGGCTGGATTGGCGGGGACCTCATTACTTCTCGCGGCTCTTGACTATCAAGCGCCCTATTACTGGCAAATAGTCGTGTCGGATGCTTTTGGGAGGACCTCACCAAGCGCGGTCTATTCTTTCTCGATCGTGCCGGCGACAGATCGCTTGATCGCGGCTCCCAACCCCTTCCACCCTGGGCGAGGGGGTGTGACGTTCCTTTTTAACATGATGGGGGCAGGGACGGCTGATATTGAGATCTACTCGCTTCCCGACTCAAAGAGAGTATTTCGCGCCAATATCGCCGGGCTACAGGACGGCGCCAATACTTATGTCTATGACGGCCGCGACGACGGCGGGAGACTTCTTCCTAACGGTGTTTTTACTGTGCGCCTAAAGAAGCGGGGAGCCAACGGCAATGCAGACGAATCATTTAAGATCGTCAGCGTGCGCTAGTCTTATCGCGGCCTCCTTGGCCGCGACGCCAGTTCGCGCCTCCGGGTTCCTCTCCTCGGGGCCTGGGGCGCGTGCCGCTGCGATGGGTGGGGCCTTCACTGGCCTTGCCGACGACGCCTCGGCGATTTTCTATAACCCCGCCGGCCTTGCTCGGCAGCGCGGGTCGCTTATGCTCGAGCATGTCCCGGTAAGTGAATCCGGCACAGGCTTTGCCTTTGGCGGCGGGCGGCTCAACTTCTTCGGTTTGGGCTTTCCTAGCCGATACGGCACTTTTGGATTTGGCTTCTATCAATTCGCCATCGGCGGCATCGAGGCACGACAGCAACTCTCCGACACCGCGCAGAGCCTTAACGTCACACAGACGGCCTATTTTGTGCCGTGGGGTGCCACCTATAAAGGCTGGCAGCTTGGTGCTACCGCCAAGGCCGTTTCCTACTCGCTTGCGGGCTACAAGGCGACGGGCTATGGCGCGGACCTTGGACTAAAGCGGGCGATCTACCGCGGAGATACGTTCCTTGGTCGCGATACGAATATCTACGCCGGCGCCGCTGTTCGTAATGCGATGGCGCCCACGCTAAGACTCGACCAAGATTCAACGCCGCTTGAGCGCGTGACGGCCTTCGGCTTGGCGCTCGTAAGCTACACGCGGGAGAACTACGAGGCGGCGGCCGACCATGTGACACACGACCGGCTGGCCTTGGCACTCGACGCAACCAAAGGCAATCAAGACACTTCTTTGGGTTTTGCCTTTGGCGCTGAATACGCCTATCTCGACCGCTACGCGGTTCGGTGGGGGCTTAATGCCGACCGCAATATGACGATCGGCATGGGCGCCGGCGGGCCAAACTCCGTCTTTCGCTTTGATTTTACATCGGTCCTAGCGCCCTTAGCGCCACAGCACAGGATGACCGTCTCTTGGCTGTTCACGGCCCCACAGGAGGCCGTGGAAGGCAGCGTGAAGCTCTCCGCCTACCGGCGGGCCATGCTCGATCAACAACGCCTTCGCGATCGCTTCGTCAAAGAGGGGCGCGACGCGGCCGCAGAGGGGCGATATGGCGCGGCACTCGCGGCTTTCGAGAAAGCCCGCGTGCTGTCCCCACGTGATGAGGAAATATCCTCGCTCATCTTAAGCGGCGGGGAGGGAAATCTCCTCGCCGGCGTCAAGGAACGGATTGACGCGGCTAGGCGCGAACACGCTGCCGGCAACGGGAAACTCGCCGCCACTAACGCGCTGAGCGCCATCGTTTTTGACCCGGAAAGCCGGGAGGCGGCCGAATACGCTATCCAGCTCCGGCACGCGATGATCCTTACTAAAGGCCCCAAGGCGTTCGATAAGACTAGGGATGCTGTGCTCGAGGATCTCGGTAAGCAGTTTAAGGCAGCGGCGCAGGCGCGCAATATTGATTCAATGCGGCGCGTTCTTCCGCGCCTTAAAGCGGTCGATCCAGACGACTCCTACTCTTGGCAGCCAACCGAGGAGGAGTTTACCGCTCTCTCGGCGACATGGCTTAATGAGTACCTCGCGGCCGCGGCGGCCGCCAGCAACGCAAAAGACGCCGCCGCGATGGCGCGGGCCGTGCGGCGCGTGCACCGTATCGACCCGACACATAAAGAGCTCAAGGCTCTTTATAAGCGTGTCCGCAAGCTCTCCAAGAGCGCGGGGTCGTCGTTCTACGACTCTAATTATTTGGCGCAGCTCTACGCCACAGCGGCGGCCGGCTACGTTCTTGATAACTCCGAGACGGCATTGCAGAACCTCGCCGCGCTTATGCGCGCGAACGCAACGCATGAAGATGGAAACGCCTTAATTGACCTCATGCGGAGCGAGGGGATGATTAGTGAGGAGCAGGAGCCGTGATCTCCAACATCAACCCCATCGTCACAGCGGCCGTCGTCGGCCTGGCTGTTGTTTTGACGGCCTTCATGGCACCGACAAGGCGGCAGGCGCCGACTGGTCAGCTCTCAGGGGTCATCTACTCGATTGAGCAGGACACGGCCGCTGTTAAGGCCGCAGCATCAGCCATGCCCGAGATCGACGTAGGTCTAGACCCCGCCGCCCGCGCACTCCTCCCCCCCGCGCAAGGCCTTTTCGTGCGATTCGTCGGCATCGACAAATCAACTTTCACACTTACTCTGGCTCTCAGACTCCTTGAGGCTTCTAGCCGCCCGGTGTTAGAGGCTCCTAAGCCGCCGGCGGCAAAGCTCGTGACGCGCAAGGCTAGACCAAAGAAGGTCGAGCCGGCCGCGCCCGCTGTGTCGGCGGCATTACAAGCTGTCCCTACGCCCGCGCCTGCGACCGCCGCCCAGGAGGAAACGCCAACATTCCCCATTGGCTTCGCCGAGATCGATGAGGCGCTGCGGGCAAGCTCGACCGCCAAGGCGATCAATGTCCGAGAGAAGAAGGGGGGCGTTTCCTTCCGCCTGACCCACGTCGGCCGCGTTGGGGAGCGCTACGTCGTTCGCTTCGCGATCGCCAACGAGGAAAGCTCCGACTTCTTCTTGTCCATCACCAAGGTCCTCGCCGGTGGTCGGCCGGTCCATTCCGAGGCGGTGGGGCCGTATTCGTGCTCAGCGTCAAAGGAGATTTTTGGTGTCGTTCACTTCCTGCCGTCGGCCGTCGCCGGCAAGAAAGTGGCTGTTGAGCTTGTCCAAAGCGGAGGGGATCACCGCCGCTTCCGTCTCGACGTCGATTTCGTTTTCTAGGGGGACTTATGATTTACGCCCTGCTTCTCGTCTTGCTTTCTGGCGTCACGGCTCCGGCGGCCGCAGAGAAACCTTCACAGTCGGATGATGACGCTTTTGCGGAACTCCCCCCACCGCCGGCAAGGGAGCTATTCGGCACACCAACAAGGGCTGGCGGCAAGCCGGCGACTAAGCCCACCGCGGCGCCGGACAAGTCGGCACCGGCCGCGCAAGCGTTATGCCCCAACAACGTCCCTTTCTTCCCGACGGGCTTTTCCTTCCCTGCGCTCTTGCCGGATGCGATCTACTCCTACAACACACTCGCTCCCGTCATGGCCCTTGTCGAAGGTGACATCAAGTTTCGTGGGACCATCGTCCTGCCAAAGAACAGCCGGCTTGTCGGCACGGCCGGCACCGTCCATACTCTCGACCGCGTCAATATCAATTGGATGTTAGCCGTCACGCCGGAGGGATGCGAGTTTCCATTTGCCGGCCTTGCTATGTCGTCGGAGGATGGGAGCGCGGGTGTCAAGGGCAAGCTCGAGAAGCATGAGGATTCTATCGCGGCGACAATAGCCTTAAAGTCGGTCCTCTCGGCCGGCGCGGCCGCGGCGTCGGTTGTTGCCCCTGTTGAAGGGGCTTTGACCTCCGGGTTTTCGGGCGAGGCTAATCAGATGCTCGATCAGAATGTCTCAAAGATGAAAAGTCTCGAGTCTATCCACGTTCGCGAGCGCACGCCGATCCGCGTATTCGTCTTGCGTCGTTTCATTCGGGCGGCGTCTTCGCAATAGATCCTTATGTATCGCGCAATAATCGACGGCGGCAAGTTAATGCTCTACCGAACAGGGAGGGTGTCGCCGTCCGTTGAGATCTCGCGCGAACAGGCAAAGCTCTTGATTGACGCCCACGAGGAGCTGCGGCGCTTTGCCGAGAGCAGGGAGACTCACGATGGCCGCGCGAGAAAGTGACGACGGCGCTGTTCCCCTGGGCTTTATTGTCTTCGGCTTTTTGACGTGGTCCGTTTTGAGATCCGCCGCCACGCCGGCCACGTCGCTGAATCGTCAGATAATGGCCTGGCAACCGACCCCCCAAACCGTCGCGGGGGCGGCTGTTGGCTTAGCCGGCAAGGGCGACATTTTCGGCCACCTTCTTAGAGCGTCCGTCGCTGCTGCCGGGAACAAGGCGCGACCCGCAGCCGCAGCCCTGGCGCTTTGCGGCCTGGCCTTGTTCGCCTATCCGCTCCTTATCCGCCGCTACGGCCCTTTGTTGGCATGGTCGGACGCGGCCCTCGCGGCGGCTGGCGGTTTCACCGGCGCCGCCGGCGTAGGGGGCCTGCTTGCTGTGCCGCTGGCGTGGCCGGCCTTGCTGCGCTGGCCTTCTCTTACCGTGGCGGCCCTAAACGCGGTCGCCGGCGTTGTGGCCTTGGCGCTCTACGCACAGCGCGGCCATGAGGGCCAGCGCGTGCTTGAGCACGGCCCAGCCTTTGTCCCGCCAGAGCTCTCCGGCGCCGGCGCCGTCCTCGTCGGCCGGGCTGACTCGGCTATCCTGCCGGGTCATGCCCGCTGGCTGGCCGTTGCTGGCGGTGACATCAAGATCCCATTTGACCGCTTATCGCGGGGGATTACCGTCCTTGGCGAAAAAGGCGCGGGCAAATCCCGCCTTCTTTTCACTCTCCATGACGCCATCCGAGAGCATTACCCTGACGTGCCGATCCTCATTCACGACCCTAAAGGCGAGTGGTATAGGACGTACTATAATCCCGATACAGACATCTACTTCGCTCCTCATTTCGAGGGATCGGCCAGGTGGGGTATCTGGCGGGATTTTCAAATCATCCCCGAGCTGCGGCATAGCCTCCTGACGTCCACGGTCCACGCCCACCCCACGCAAGGAGACTCGTTCTGGATGGATCAGGCTGTGGATATGCTCGAGCACGCAGCGAGTTTCCCTGACTTTGGCCGGGCCTGCGAGTATCTCACCGCCATTGCGACAACGAAGGCCGACGATAAGTTTCTTATGTCGGTCTTCGGGACAGCCCGGCTTGGATTCCTTGACATCGCCAAGGCCCAAGTGATGAACGCAAAGAAGGAGCCGGCCTCAATTGACGACTTCCTAAAGCGTAAAGGGAGAATCCTCCTCCTCAACGATCCTTCTTGTGCCGATCAGCAGCGCGGGGTCTTCAATCTATTTTTAACCGCCTTCCTACTTCGCGTGCTCTCTATGCCCGACGTGCCGGCACATAAGCTGCGCGCCGTAGCCATTATCGACGAGGCTTTGACCTTCCACTTGCCGCCTGATATCGACCGGCGAATCTACGCCCTTTGTCGTTCCAAGGGACTTTGTATCATCGCCGGCGCGCAGCGCCTCCCTGACAGTCACAACCATGAGCGCGGGGAGTGGCAGCACGCGGAATATACTGTGGCAATGAAGGTAATCCACCAGGCGACCCAAGCCTCTCTCTCAAAGCGGGCCGGCAGCCTACTTTTTAAGCAAAAGAAGAAGAGCACGACCACGAACCAGGGGGGAGGCTCAGAAAGCGAGAGCGTTCAGGATAGCCGGCAAGACGCCATCCCGCCCGAGCATTTCGGCCGACTTGCCCCACGCGAGTTTGTTTTGTTCCACGACCGGGGGCTTATCACTGGCAAGACCACAGAAAGCCCGCACGAACAACGGCAAGTGGCGCTCCCCCAATTTGACCCCCTTCAAGAGGTCACGACTATTTCGCGGAAAATGATGGTCGGAGGCTAATTATGGAGCAAGAAATCGAAGGCATCAAAATTACGTTTGAGACGGTCGCCGGGTTTAAAGAAGCCCTCAAGAAGAAGGCCGACGAGCTCAACGCTCGCCTTGAGCAGATCGAAGTGGAGCGCGTGAAGCTCCGTAAGGCGCATAAGGGCATCCTCAAGATCTTGGACGAGAAAGAGCCTGACGGGGGGGTGGGCGCCGCGGGGAAAGCGGCTTCTTAATTCTAAGGCGTCTTTTTCGCGCTCTCGCGCGTATATATAGTATGAAGCCGCTTGTTCCTTCGCCGTCCCCCCCCTCCCCGCCAGGGGCCTCGTTCCTCGATGACATCGGCGGCAAGTCGCTCGCTTTGCGTTCCGGCTTTTTCCTGTCTTGCCTCCTCTGTTGGCTACTTCTCCGCTTTCGGCCGGATCGTTGGAGCTTCCCAAATATCACTCTCGAGGGGGTGCTCCTGGCGGTCGTTGTTTGGAGCGTGGCGCTCAGAGTCGCCTATGCTTTCATGGCTCCGCTCATTGACCTCTTTACCGGGATAATCCTCCCGATCGCAGGCAGCCTCGCGGCGGCGTGCCTATTGATTTTCGATAGGGTCGCTTATGTCCCTGCTTTTCGGGTTTGCCGTTTGAGGCTTCCTCCGTGGCCGTCATTTATTCTCGCCCTGGCTGTTGAATCGGTCCTTATATTTGGGCTTCTTGCCCTAGCGTGGAGGTAGTAATATGAGATTATTGAATGCCGGCGGCGTGCTCGTGGTGATGTTGTTCGCCTCTGGATGCACCGGCACCGTGGCGACCCTCACCGCAAAAGACACTCGATGGAGCAAGGCGGGGGCTACATATAATGATCTCGAGAAGGAATACCGCCAATGTCGCGGCCTTGTGTCACAGGCATACTCCGCGGACATCAGTCTATTAAAAGGTGCGGCGGTCCACGCCAATGTCCTAGATTGCCTGCGAGATCAAAAGGGCTGGACGCTCGACGAACACGGTACTTTTGTCGTGCCGGCCCGCGGCTTTAAGTGATGTTCATGGCGACTTAAAAGCGGGTATCATATTCCCTATGACGACGACATCAAAACGGATAAAAAAGGGCCGCGCCCCGACACCATGCCGGATCTTCGAGGCGCGGCACAGTATGGTGCACCTTCGCGTGCCTGGATTGTTTAAGAGTTTAAGCCGCGGTGGCCGCAAGGGGAAGGGTCTTGACGTAACACACCCATTTGGGAATGGTAACGTGGTCCGCGTGACGTGCTTCACTCCTCTAGGCGCCGACGACGCCCGCTTTTTACAGACGATCGTCGGCCTGGCGGGCAGCTCGCGACAACTAATCGACCTCGCACACCCCCAATCCGATATTGCGAAGTCCCTTAAGGCGCAGTTACAGCCCAAGGATGACGCCCTCAACACGAAATCTATTACGCTGGCGACGACCATACACGAGATCCTCCGCGAGGCCGGCTATAGGTCTTTTAGTTCCAGCTCGCGCGCGGATCTTGTGGAGTCGCTAGTGCGCCTCTCCGGCACGACGTTCCATTTCACCGAAGGGAAATGGTCGTACTCCTTTCGCCTTTTAGGCTACGTCGTCAATAAAGAGACAGGAGAGCTCCATCTTGCGATCGACCCTTGGCTGACGGATGCGGTTTTGGGTGATCGCCAATACGCCCATATTGATATGCGTGAAGTGAGGGCGGACTTATCCTCCCCTGCGCGTATTCTCCATCAATATCTTTGTACGGTGGTGAACCCCGGTGGTAAGCCGTGGACGATCCTGACGGAAACTTTGATGGCGAATATTTGGTCAGGGGCTTGCTCACGCTCCGCTTTGTCGATGCGGCGAATTGCCCTGCGCTCGGCGATCATTGAGCTCGAGGAAACAAAAGGATGGACCTTCACCCTACAAGGGGACTCCTTTTCGATATCTCGAAGCAAAAAAGGTTACGACCTTAATCCTGATCCGGCCACAAAAGGTCAATACCTACTCGTTTAGTAGTGCCGCTCTAACGCTGGATGGCGCCGCTCTAACGCTGAACAAAAGAGGACGTGGCGCCGCTCTAACGCTGAACAGGCGCCGCTCTAACGCTGAACAAAAGAGGGCGTGGCGCCGCTCTAACGCTGAACAGGTGCCGCTCTAACGCTGAACAAAAGAGGGGCGTCTCCGCTCTAATGCTGAACAAATGCCGCTCTAACGCTGAATGGCTGTTCTTGGGAAGCGATTGTTTTTAAATGCTTTTCCGATAATAAAAATAAGCTTCTATCTTTCCTAACAGATATATAGAAAACGGCAGCACCGAAGCGAACGAATCAGCAAAAGCGTCCAGACAGCGATAAACAGGCCTGGGAGGGCCGGGGAGCGAAGTGGGGTGGTGGGAGGGAGCCTAGAGGCTCAGCGGGCGGCCTGGGGCAGCCAGGGGCCGGTTTTGACCCCTTGGGCTCATGGTTGCCGTGGCCGGCTTGGGGCCGGCTCTTGGGCGTAGCGGAGCGAGCCATTAGATCCCGGTCGTGCGCGGCCGCTTGCGCGCCGCGGCGGTGGGACATTTTCTTGGAGGTCGTTCGTATATATAATGGGACCGGCAGCGCCGGGCAGCAAAAACACGGAGGGACCATGCCAAGCAAGACGAGCGAGAAGAAGGACGGCGAGGGGAAAAAGAACATCAAGCCGATCGAGCTTTTGGTCGTCAGCGAGACTAAGCCGGACGACAAGGGGCGCTTCTATAAGATCCGCGTCGTGCGGTGGGAGATCGACGGCGTCAAGCAGACGCCTAAGCTCGAAAAACGCGGCTTTTACAGGGGCGCCAAGACCGGCCAGGCCATGACCGGCGACCATGAGACGTTCAATCTCGACGACACTAAGGCGTTGGCGGCCAATATGGAGAAGGTCCTCGCGGCGATGCAGGACGGGCTTTTCTAACCGACGAGATCCTGGCGAAGAATAGCTCAGGGCCGCCCTTCGGGGCGGCCCTTCGTTCTTAATGGGTCTTTTTGGGGTTTCGTTCGTATGTATGTCGAGGGGGTATTTATGGACAAGGGACCGATCCAAAGTCTCACAGAGGAGTGCCGCGACGGCCTTGCGCGGGCGGTCGTCGATCGCGCAAACGCCGTGATGCGCCTGGCTTTTCAGGAAGACACCGAAAAGGGAATGGTGGCGCTCAGCCATTGTGTGTCGTCAGTCACGCCCGAGGAGAGCCTCCAACTCGCGATCATCCAGCGTATCGTCTTCCGCCCCCCCTATTTTATGCTCGCCAAGGATAATCAACTCCGCCAGGGGGCGGTGGCGATGGCGAGGGTACTCACCAAGGCTCGCGCGGCCGTGGGGCTAAGCTTCACGCCAGAGCGTGAGCAGCTCCTCGCGGAGATCGACAAGGCGCTCCTTGACGCCGGCATGAAGGACGGTTAATGCCTCCACGGCCTCTTGCCGTTCCGTCATATATGAGCCGGTCGCGCTATAGGCCGACGACGACTTTTCTACGCCGCCTAGGGCTTGATTTTGGGGGCGTTGAGCGCGAGGACCTTTTTAGGATCGACCTTAACGCCGCGCTCGGTGTCATCGGCCTCGAGCTCGTCACGGCCGGCAGCCGGGGGCGCGTCCGTGCGAAGGCCTCTGAGATCTTCCGCGGGGCCTTATCCATTAAGGCGGCCGAGGTAGTGCTCGTCCATTTTCACCCAAGCGGCAGCTTGTTCCCAAGCGGCGCCGATCGCGCCATGACTGAGAGGCTGCGCCTTTGCGGGCAGCTCCTTGGCGTGCCGCTCCATGACCACCTTATTATCGCCGGCGACGCGGCGTACAGCTTCAAGGATAGCGGCTTCTTATAAACTACAATGGAGATAATATGCCACATAGAACGCCGAAGGATTACCGCGTCGGGAGCTATAACGGGCACGTTTTTTGTTCTACGCAGCTCCACGACGACGACGCGCGGCTCGTCACTAAAACGCTTGATGCGGCCTTCGCGTTGCTCGAGGCGGTAAACCAGGCGCTCGGTGACGACAAGATCAGGCAGGCGTCGAACCACCACTATACGATGATCCACGCTTCTTCCAAACAGCTCGAGGCGTATCATAAGCGCCTTGAGACACACGGAAAAGAAGCGATCGCCGCGGGCGTGCGGACCACACCGGATTGCCCGCATTGCCGAGAGCACGGTCACGGCCACGCCAAAGGAGGGCACTGACCTATGGAGAAGGGAGCTCTCTTCAAGAACGACCGCGGCCGCTGGGAATTTAACACCGAGCGGGGGAGTGTCGAATTGAGTTGTGGATCGGTCGTTGAGATCTTCGCGTTTAATGCCTGGCTTCGCGGCCGGATCGAGGCCGACCGCCAGGGGTATTGTTTTCTTCATGAAAACGACACCGACGTTATTAGAGACTTGGCCGGCACATTGGCGAGACTACCGGAAGGCGCGCGGGCGCGCGGAGGGATGATCTAATGATTATCGCATTCGCCAACCAAAAGGGCGGAGTCGCAAAGACGACGACGTGCGTCAATCTCGGCGCCGGCCTGGCGCTGCGCGGTTATTCAGTCCTCCTCATCGACGCCGACCCCCAAGCATCACTCACGCGCTACCTGGGAGACGGCCAGGGGCCACAGCTCGGCGATTGGCTTATGGGGCGGTCCAGCTTCGATCAAGTGTTGCGCGTGAGCGCTTTTAAGAATCTCTCCTACATTGCCAGCTCTGAGCTCCTCATCGCCGACCAGGCGACGATCGAGCAAGACCGCTTTAAAGGACTTCACTACCTCCGAACGAAGGTCGCGGAGATCCACAACCGCTTCGACTTCGTGCTCATCGACACCATGCCGAGCTTTACGACGCTGTTTGCTAACAGCATCGTCGCGGCCGATCAGGTGCTCATTCCCGTCAAGCTCGAGTGGCTCTCCGTCCAGGGGCTTGCTCCGCTTATGGAGAAGGTCCGAGAGGTCCAGCAGCACGTTAAAGAGCTTCAAGTGCTTGGCGTGCTCGGGACCTTTAGCCGGCGCGGTGTCGGAGAGTGTCAGAAATGCCTCGCCGAGCTCGAGGCGCAACTCCCCGGTCACGTCTTTAAGACAACGATACAGCTCAATAGTAAGGTTGCCGAGGCGTCCGGGCATGGAAAGCCGATACAGCACTACGACAGGCAGGCCCAGGGCTTCGCCGACTACGAGGCGCTCACCGAGGAGGTTTTAAGAAAGTGTCCAACAACGAAAAAAGCGAGCGCCGCAGCTCAGTAAGTCTTCTCGGCCTCGAGCTCGCCGGCGCGGCGGCTGCTGAGCGCGTCGTCGAGCTGCCGGTCGAGCAGATCCGGCCGAATCCTGAGCAGCCGCGCCGGGATTTCCCGGCGGAGTCTCTCAGGGAGCTCTCGGATTCGATTAAGGACCACGGCCTACAACAGCCGATTATCGTACGCGAGGTCCGCGACGCTCAGGGCGCCGTCATCGCCCATGAGCTCATCGCCGGCGAGCGCCGGTTGCGCGCCCATCAGATCGCCGGGCTTAAGGTCGTCAAGGCGATCGTTCGGCGCGTCGACGATGTCGAGCTGCTGCGCTTAGCTCTTGTTGAGAACCTCCACCGCGAGGATCTATCGGCGCTCGATCGGGCGATGTCCTTTTGCCGCTTCCGCGATATGTTCCATAAAGGGAACGTCGAGCAAGCAGCCGTCGCGCTTAAGGTCGCGCGCTCCGTCGGGTTTTCGCTCGCGAAAATCGGAGAAGCGCCAGAGGCGGTCCGCCAGGTCATCAAGCGTGATGATCTCGACGCGCGGGCAAGCGAGCTTTTAGCGAGCACATACGGCAAACTCGCCAAGCGCGACTCTGATGAGGCGGCGCAGCGCTTCCTCGGCCGTGCCTCGGCCGCCCCGGTGACTTATGCGCGGCTCGAGGAGATCCGCGACGAGTATTTCCCGCCGAAGGCGTCGGAGAAGCCGGCGCCGGCCAAGGGAAAGGCCGCGCGGCCAGAGGCCGGCACGTTCCAGACCGGCGGCGGCTTCTGGAAGAACGGCAAGGGCACTTTATTCCTAAAGCTCGAGCTGCCGGCCGGCGGCGACGACAAAGATGACGACGCCGATAGGGCCGCGCGGCAGCTCGCCGCCGGCGAGGCTGAGCGCTTCTTCAAGGAGGCGGGCTTCCGCTCCGTGGAGATCCGACTGTAGGGGGGTTGATGATAAAGCTCACCGTCGCGGTCGGTGATGAGGCGATCGTCGAGACGCCAAACGGCAAAATCCGCATAAGCACGGCGGATTTCCGAAGCGCGACCTTCATCGAGTTTGAAACAGACAGCGGCAATAAGGCGACGGTGACTCTCGTTGAGAGTCACATTATCCAAGATCTGCCGGGTGTGGATAGAGACTGATCTTTATTGCGTGCGCTCACCAAAGAAGAAAGCCGCGTATCCTCCCCCTGCTTTACTTCAAGGATGCGCGGCTTTCTTGTTTACTGAGGTCAGGCTTGAGTTTCCGCTACAAGTGTAACAGCAAGCCTTTTCGTGTGTCAAGTATTTGTCTTTGCTCGTATGCGGGTGGGAGAGAAAAGAAAGGGCCCCTTGGTGGGAGTCGAACCCACACCTAGGCCTCGCTGGCTTTTTGGAAACTCAAGCCTGGCCTCGCTCTTTCCGTAGAGCTTCAAGGGGGCCTCCGCAAGACGACCCCGGAGGCACATTAATGTACCAACATGCTATCGGATACGTCTAGACCTAGAAGGTCCCGGGAAGGACCTATTTTTAGGGGCATTAACGAGCCCTTCGCGCGATGCATTCGGGCTCTAGTCGTCACCGCGGCCCCGCTGGGGCCTTGGCGACGCCTGGCCTGCGGCCCGGAGAGAGGAGCAGGGCTTTTAAATCTCTCTCTCAGGACTCCGGGGAAGTGATCCGGGCAGGCCTCACGTCCGCGGCCTGCGGCCGCGGCGTTCGGTCGGCCGCCCTCCGGGCTGCCCCTTCGGGGCCAGGCGCACTCTCCATAAGTATCCCCCGCGGTTGAACACGAAGGGCCGATAGGACGAGCTCTCGAGCTCGTCCAGGGGGCTCCGCGCCCCCCCCTTATTCCGCCGGCGCCGGCCGACCCATCACCGATCGCGTCCTCGCTGCCGCTCGGCGCGACCCTGCGGGCGGCAGCCTACGGCTGCCGTCGGCTTCCCCTTTCCCCTTGGGAACGCCTGCGAGAGAGTAAAACGGCGAGCAGGCCGCCAGGAGAAACAAATGCCGAAAGCAGATAAGCTCGACATCACGCCGTCATGGCAGGGGCTCCTTCCCTACTTCTTCCTCGTCTTGGAGCAGGGCGACGCAGAAGGCCGGAAAATCGCGCGCGAGGAGCTCGCGCGCATGGCGAAAGCCGCGGATCTCTACAACGAGCTCAACGAGAAATAGGAGGCAACATGGCACATCACCACGTTTGGAGCTTCGATCGGAGCTGCGGCGCGCGCGTCTGTGACGAGTGCGGCGAGCATAAGGATCTCGCCCGCTGCTACTGCGGATGGTCGCTCTCCGGCTTTGACGGCCGCGCCGAGCTCGAGGAGCTTGGCGAAGTCATCGACCCCGGAGCGCTTTAGCGCGCTTGGGTCGCCGCGAAAAGCCCCGCCAGGGTCTAGCCCTTAGCCCTGGTGGGGCTTTTTTTGTGGTCGCGCCCCCATCTTCTTCCCGGCCGATCAACGGCGGTCGAATGTTCATTTTTCCCCACCGTACGCTCGTCGTTCCAGAGTGTTCGTCCTTCCGCTGCGGCATAAACAGGTCCCCCCTCTCGGCGCGGATTTGGCCGCTCCGGGGCCTTGCCCCTGCGCCGGCCGGATCCGCGGCCGGGGGACCCACCATTTATTCCTCGCGTCAGGATCTCACCTCGGAACGCCTCGGCCCTCCGGGCGTTCGGAGGTGGGAAAAAATGAACGACTCAATACCGGCCGGGAAGACGAGGGTGTATGCCGTGTGGGAGTTTCCCGACAATGTCGAGCTGCCGCTCCCCAAAGACTTTTATATGCAGTTTGGCGTGGGGCCTGACGACGACGGGGGAAGCTATACGGTGGGAGACGCGGGCTCAACGCTGACCGTTACATTCACCAACGGGGTATGGCGATTCCGCGCCGAGTGGGACGATCTCGGAGTGACGAACGAGGATGGCTATTGGTTCTCCCCGGCGTTCTTCGACGACGGGGTTGATGAGTGTCAGGATTGGGGAAAGGTGGAATAATATGGCGAAGCGCTCTCAGCAACCGACTGAAAGCTACATCATTTGTGAATGCGGCGAGACTAAAGGCAATCACAAGCGGCCGTGGACTCTCTACGGCCGCGCAACGGACTTTGGCTGCGAGAAGACGGGTTGCCCCGTCTTCTCACCGGCCCGCCGCCGACATAATGCGGCAGCCTACGCGCGGGGAGAGACTCACCGGCGCGACGATGCGCTGTATCAGGCGAGTCTATTGTAGCCCGCGCTGATGGCCCCGACGGGGCCTGGCCTGCGGCCCGGAGAGAGGAGCTGAGCCTTTAAATCTCTCTCTCAGGACTCCGGGGAAGTAATCCGGGCAGGCCTCACGTCCGCGGCCTGCGGCCGCGGCGTTCGGTCGGCCGCCCTCCGGGCTGCCCCTTCGGGGCCTGGCGCACTCTCCATAAGTATCCCCCGCGGTTGAACACGAAGGGCCGATAGGACGAGCTCTCGAGCTCGTCCAGGGGGCTCCGCGCCCCCCTTATTCCGCCGGCGCCGGCCGACCCATCACCGATCGCGTCCTCGCTGCCGCTCGGCGCGACCCTGCGGGCGGCAGCCTACGGCTGCCGTCGGCTTCCCCTTTCCCCTTGGGAACGCCTGCGAGAGAGTAAAACGGCGAGCAGGACGCCGGGAGAAAAGAACATGACAAAAGAGATCCGCGAGGTCTTCGCGAGCGCAGCGTTTGAGGGCTACGACGTCCCGGTTTATACCGTCATCCGCACCGTCGAAGTCACCGACGCATCGGTGACTCAGGAGGGCAAATAGATGGGTAGCATCTGCGCGATGTCCGCGACGAACAGACTTGCCGACGTCTTAGCGAAGTTCCTGCTGCCGCAGCTCAAGGCTGAGCTCATCGGCCGGACGATCGTAGATGTCGTGATCGAAAACGAGGACCTCTACACCATCAAGGCCGTTGTCACTCTCGACGACGGCGACACGCTAGACGGTCCAAAGCTCGCCGAATACTGCGAGCTCGGCGGCGAAGACAGCATCGACGGCTGTGAAATCTACGCCGGCGGCGTAAATATCAAAGACGTGCGCGCCGAATATGGGGCGCGCGGGTGGGAAGACAACATATAGCGACGAAAAAGCCCTCGCCGGGTAAACCCCGGCGGGGGCTTTTTGTGTGGTCGCGGCGGC
>MGUL01000074.1:31402-33763 GCA_001800005.1 Elusimicrobia bacterium RBG_16_66_12
CCTAATACGGCCAAAGTCGGCACGCGGCACGCAAGCGGCCGCGCACGAACGAGTACAGATGGCTCGCTCCGCTACGCCTAAGAGCCTGCCTGCTTCCCGCCGTCGCGTAGGATTCCAGAGTTTTTATTTTCTTGCCACCGTTCGCTCGGCGTCCCAGGAGAGCTCGACCCCGCCCCTCCGGCATAAACAGTCCCCCCTCTCGGACGTCCTCGGCCGCTCCGGGGCCTTGCCCCTACGCCGGCCTGCGGGCGACCGGGGGACCCACCATTTAATCCTCGGGCGGGGATCTCGCCTCGGGACGCCTCGGCCCTCCGGGCGTTCGGAGGTGGCAAGAAAATGAAAAACATCCACGCGAATATGACGGCGGGAAGCAGGCAGGCCACGGCGGGCTGTGAGGCGAAAGCGTCCACGTCAGCCTGGGCTAAGAAGCCGAAGGCGCGCAAGGGTGTCCTTCTGTCGGACAGGTACGCGGTTTGGGTTGTTTTGGGTAGGCCTCGCTCCTGAGTCGGCACGGCCGGCCCGGAAGGGCCGGCCCAACGGGCGCAGGAGCCCGAAGCCCCGAGGGGCGAGGTGTCCAGGGACAAGAGCCCAGGACGACCCGGAGAACAGTAAAAATGAAAACAGGACAGACGCTCCAAGAAGTCGCGGCCGAGATCGAGCGCCAGCGCGGCGCGAAGAAGGACTACCTCGCGCCGACGTCGCAGCTCGAGCTGCAATCAAACGGGGAACTCTTGCGCGTCAACGGTAAAGGAAACTTCGAGCTGACCGGGACCGCGCACGGACAGATCGCGCAGCACATCGGCATCCCGCAGAAGTATTACGACAAGATGAAGGCCGAGGCCCCTGGGCTCCTCGCGAGCAACGTCAACCACTGGCTCCATTCCTCGAGCGAGGCCCGCATGGTCCGCACGCTCGACGGAAAGGCTCGCGCGGTCCTCTCGCGCCGATACCGGCCGCTGGACTACTCGGATCTCGCCGAGGCCGTCCTGCCGGAGATCATCAAGGCCGGCTGCCGTGTGGAGAGCGTGGCCCTGACTGACTCGCGCCTCTACATCAAGGCCGTGACGGAGCGCCTTTCCTTCGAGGTCAAGAAGGGCGATGTCGTCCAGGCCGGAATCGTCGTCTTAAACTCCGAGGTCGGCATGGGCTCGGTGAAGGTCGAGCCTATGATCTTCCGCCTCGTGTGCACAAACGGGATGATCGTGCCGGAGAGCGGCATCAATAAGTACCATGTCGGCCGCGCCGGTGAGCTCGGCTCCTTTGTCGAGGATTTCCTGCGCGATGAGACGCGCGAGGCCGACGACCGGGCTCTCTGGATGAAGGTCCAAGACGTCGTGCGCGGGGCTTTCCGGCGCGATATCTTCGAGGGGACCGTCAAGCGGTTGCAGGAGGCCGGCGAGAAGACGATCGAGGCCCCGGTCGAGGAGGTCGTCGAGCGCGCTCAAAAGCGCTTCCTCCTCTCGGAAGTGGAGCGCTCCGGCGTCCTTCAACACTTGATCCTCGGTCAGGATCTCTCGCAGTTCGGGCTCGTCCAGGCGATCACGCGCACCGCGCAGGACGCCCAAGACTACGACCGGGCTACCGACCTCGAGCGCCTCGGCGGTCAGGTCCTTGAGCTCGGCGCGGCCGACTGGAAGGCGCTCAGCGCCAAGTAGCACGACCGGGCGCCGCCGGCTCCGGCCGGCGGCGCCCCCTTGGCGGGGGTCCGCCGAAAAGCAATACTACGCAGGGCTCGGGAGGTAATAAAATGGGATTCGATTTCGTCTCACAAAATGTCGAGGGTCCGGCGGGGCGGCACCGCATCAGCTCGCCGGCGATGGAGTGGGTCCGTGAAATGATGCTTTTTGGAGGGCTCGACTCTAAGACTCTCGAGCTTTTCAAGTATAACGACGAGCAGCTCATCGACGAGAGGGCGGCGGAGCGGGTCGCTAAGAGTCTAAGAGAGTTTCTCCGCAAGCGGCGCGACCCAGTTCTTCGGATCGTCTTCCGCTTCGGCGCTTGGCGGAAGAATCTCCCCCGCTTTCGCGAGGCCCCCGCCCCCTACAGACTTGAGGCTTTCGCGCACTTCAACGAAATGTGTGCGCCCTACAAGGTTGGCTAAGGCGCGGCCGACTCAAGGCCGGCGGGAAAGGAAAGCCCTCGCTGTCCTAGCGAGGGCCACTTTTCAAGCTCGCGGAGCTCCTCTGGATCTCCGCTCGCATTAGTCAAACGCTCGGCCCCGCTAGGGCCTGCCGTTTGCCTGGCCTGCGGCCCGGAGAGAGGATTTTTGACTTAATAGCTCTCTCTCTGGACACCGGGGAAGTGATCCGGGCAGGCCTCACGTCCGCGGCCTGCGGCCGCGGCGTTCGGTCGGCCGCCCTC
>MGUL01000075.1:0-1513 GCA_001800005.1 Elusimicrobia bacterium RBG_16_66_12
CCACGAGATCGTGCCGATGGCGCCGGGTCCCGGCGGTTCCGCGCCGGTGGAAGGCGATGTCCGCGCCTACCGCATGTCGCCCTCGGACCCGGCGGTCCAGCGCCGCTGGAAGCGCGTGGTCAAGGACCTGCTGACGCTGGGTCGGACGTCCGAGATCTAGGGCCTCACGGCGGTCAGCAGGCCATAGGCCGCGCCGGTCAGCTCGCCGTCGCGCATCTCGCGCTCTTCGGGGGTCCAGGTCCGGCTTTCCTCCACCGCGGCGGCGAAGGCCGCCGGGCGTCCCGGCTCCGCGGACCTGCCGACGCGCGCCAGGAAGGCCTCCAGCGTCCGCGGACGGCGCAGGCTCTTGGCCGCGAGGGCTTCCAGGATCGGGTGCGTCCCCTCCCATATCTCGTTAACGACGGCGTCGTCGGCCAGGCGGTTGAGGGGGGAGAAGTCGTCGAGGATTCCGTGGCCGCCGATCAGGAGCTGGGCCTCGCGCACCAGGGTCGTGGCGCGGAGGGAGACCTCCACCTTCAGGATCGGCACGATGGCCGCGGCGTCGGGGGCGTTCGCCTCCAGCGCATCGAGGCCGGCGTAGAAGGCGTTCAGCATCCCCGCATGGAGCGAGAGCATCGCGGTCAGGCGCGCGGCGACCGAGGGCATGTCCTTGATCCGGCGGCCGTAAGCGACGCGCCAGGAGGCGAAGGTCTCGGCCTCCAGCACGGCGCGCCCGCCGAAGCCCAGGGCCGCGGCGGCCACGTGCAGGCGCGACACGGAGAGCACCTCGCCGGCCAGGATGGCCAGGCCCTCGCGCGGCTTGCCGATCATTGCGGCGAGCGCTCCTTTATATTCGACCTCCACCGTGGCCTTGCCGCGCGTGCCGCCGATGGGCTTCAGGCGCAGGATGCGGTGTCCGTTGAGCCGGCCGTCCGGGCCGCGCCGGCGCACGAGGAACATGGCCACGGTCGACGTCCCCGCGACCTTCGCGGTGGTCAGCCACAGCTCGCCGGGGTTCGAGCAGAACCACTTCTCGCCCGTCAGCGCCCAGGCGCCGTCCGGGAGGGGCGCGGCGACGGTCTCATTGGAGGCCACGTTGGAGCCGCCCTGGCGCTCGGTGATGAACTGCCCGCCGGTCAGCGCCCAGTCGGGGTCGTCTCCGCGCAGTTGGGGCAGGAGCTCCGCTTTTTGCGCGCGCGTGCCGCGGCGCTCGAGCAGGCCGATGAGGCCCTCGGTCATCGCGAGCGGGCAGGTGATGCCGCCCTCGCCGGCGTAGTTGGACAGAACGGCGATGGTCATGCGCTCGGCCAGCGGGACCGGGCCCGGGCCGTAGACCGCGCGGGCCAGGCTCCGGCGCGCCGACACCTGCTCCGGGCAGTAGGCGACGGCGGAGGACTTCTCGCCGCCGAAGGACTTCTCCTCCAGGCGGGGGAGGTTCTCGGCGCGGTGCGCGGTTTCGATGAGGCCTCCCAGCCGTCCGCCGACCTCGGCGCCGAAGGCTGCGGCGCGCTCGCGCCCCTGAGCCGACAGGCGC
>MGUL01000075.1:1537-3082 GCA_001800005.1 Elusimicrobia bacterium RBG_16_66_12
AGGCCGGCGTCGGCCTCCCAGACGTTCATTCCACGCGTGCCGCCGTAGCCGGGGAGGGAGGGGTCGCTCATGCCGGCAGGATAGGAAATCGGGCGCTCTCGCGCCAGGCGTTTGCGCCGCGCGGTGGGTTTTTGCTTCACTCATCCCCATGAACCTGATCCCCCAAGTCATCGAGCGCGCCACGCAGGGCTCCGTCATCGGCTACGACATCTACAGCCGCCTCCTCAAGGACCGCATCATCTTCGTCGGGGGCTATGAAGGAGAGTTCACCACCGACTCGGCCAACACCCTCATCGCCCAGCTGCTCTACTTGGACAGCGACGACAGCACCAAGGACATCAACCTCTACATCAACTCCCCCGGAGGCATGGTCACGGCGGGCCTGGCGGTCTACGACACGATGCAGTTCATCAAGTCGCCGATTACCACGATCTGCATGGGCATGGCGATGAGCTTCGGCGCGGTCATCCTCGCGGCCGGCTCCAAGGGCAAGCGCTACGCGCTGCCGAACTCGCGCATCATGATCCATCAGCCCCTGGTGGGCGGCATCTCCGGCCAGGCCACCGACATCATCGTCGAGGCCAAGGAGATGGCGCACACCCGCAAGGTCCTCGAGGAGATCATGGCCAAGCACACCGGCCAGACCTTCGCGAAGGTCTCCGCGGACATGGAGCGCAACTACTACATGTCCTCCGAGGAGGCGAAGACCTACGGCCTCATCGACGAGGTCATCTCGGGCACCAAGCTCGCCGCTCTCACCGGCAAGAAGTAGGAGCGTCCGCCGTCGAATTGACAACGCCCCTGGGTTGGTCTATAATACTGGCAGTCGCCGAAATGGACTGCTAGTTTCGGGCGGCCTCCATCACCATGCGGCAACTCAAACCCGAAGTCGTCGAGCAGCGCAAGCGCCACCTCCTGCAGTGGATCATCCATTATTACGTCAAGACGTCCCTGCCCGTTTCCTCGTCTTTGATCGCCTCCGAGGCGGGTCTGGACCTGTCCAGCGCCAGCATCCGCAGCATCCTTCAAGAACTGGAGAACGAGGGCTACCTCCATCAGCCCCACACCTCCGCCGGACGCGAGCCCACGGACAAGGGCTACCGCTTCTTCGTCGACTACATCTCCGACGTCCAGCGCCTGGCCGCCGGCGAGAAGGCCCATATCGAGGAGCAGTACAAAAGCCGCATCGAGGAGCTGGACACCCTCCTGGCCGAGACCTCGCGCCTGCTCTCCCGCGTCTCCCACGGCGCGGGCATCGTCTTGTCCCCGAAGACGCGCCGCCAGTCCATCAAGCGCCTGGAACTCCTGCCGCTGGGCGGGCGCAACGTGCTGGGCGTGCTCGTGACCGACTCGGGCCTGGTCCGGCACTGGCCCATCGCGCTCGCCTTTGCTCCGACGTCGCGCCAGGTCAACCTCCTCAACCGGTTCCTCAACGAGAACCTCCGGGGCTGCAGCGTGGACGCGGCCCAGGGCGCGGTGATGGCCAAGCTCTCCCAGATGGAGCGCGAGTTCCAAGAGCTCACGCGCCTGGCCGGCGACCTGCTG
>MGUL01000075.1:3163-13478 GCA_001800005.1 Elusimicrobia bacterium RBG_16_66_12
CGGCGACCTGAAGACGGTGCAGTCCCTGATGCGCGTGATGGGCGAGAAGAACCGCCTGGCGGTCCTGCTCGCCGATGAGCTGAAGCACCCACAGGACGAGAAGAGGTCCCACCGTTCCCGCGTGCGCATCGGCGCCGAGTCGGGCCTGCCGGAACTGCGGTCCGCCAGCCTCGTGACCCATGTCTACCGTCACGGAGACCAGGTCCTGGGCGTGCTCGGCGTGCTGGGCTCCAAGCGCATGGAGTACTCCAAGATGATGAGCCTGGTCGACTACGTCAGCGGCCTCGTCGAGACGCGCCTGCGCGAATGGGATCTTGAGGGCGTGAAGTGAGCGAGGACATCAAGGAGCCGTCGGAGCCGACGACGGCGCCGGCACCCGAGCCGGCCCCTGATTATTACAAGCAACTCCTGCTCCTGAAGGCCGAGTTCGAGAACTACCGCAAACGCGTGGACCGCGACCGCCCGGAGTGGCTCAGGCTCGGTCGCGCGGAGGTCATCGCCAAGCTCCTGCCCCTGCACGACCTGCTCCAGCACGCCCACGACGAGGTCAAGGCGGGGCACGCGGACACGCCGCTCGCCAAGGGCCTGGACGCGATCTTCCGCGAGTACGAGAAGCTTTTCCGTGAGGAAGGAGTGTCGCGACTGGATCCATTAAGCAAGCCGTTCGACCCACACTATCACGAGGCGATCGGCTTCGTGGATAAGGCGGGCTTCGAGGAGGGGGCGGTGGCTGAGGTCCTGCAGGCCGGCTTCCTCCTCGGCGACAAGGTTTTGCGCACCGCGAAGGTGCGTCTGCAGAAGAAATCCGGAGGTTGACTATGAGCAAGATCATCGGCATCGACTTGGGGACTTCGAACACGGCGGCGGCGATCATGGAGGGCGGCAAGTCCACCATCATCCCCTCGGCCGAGGGCACCAGCCTGGGCGGCAAGGCGTTCCCGTCCTACGTCGCCTTCGCCAAGGACGGTCAGATGCTGGTCGGCGAGCCGGCGCGGCGGCAGGCCGTGGCCAACCCCGAGGCCACCTTCATGGCCTTCAAGCGCAAGATGGGCACCGACTTCCACTATAAGGCTGCGGACGGCAAGCAGTACACGCCCCAGCAGCTCTCCGCCTACCTCCTCCAGAAGGTCAAGCGCGACGCGGAGGCTTTCCTCGGCGACAAAATCGAGAAGGCCGTCATCACCGTGCCGGCCTACTTCAACGACAACCAGCGCCAGGCCACCAAGGACGCGGGCACCATCGCGGGCCTGGAGGTCGTGCGCATCGTCAACGAGCCTACGGCCGCGTGCCTCGCCTACGGCATCGACAAGAAGGGCAAGGACGAAAAGATCATGGTCTTCGACTTGGGCGGCGGCACGCTCGACGTCACGATCATGGATTTCGGCGGCGGCGTCTTCGAGGTGATCTCCACCTCGGGCGACACCCAACTCGGCGGCACCGACATGGACAACGTGCTGCTCGACTTCGTCGCAGACGAGTTCAAGAAGGAGACCGGAGCCGACGTCCGCAAGGACCCGATGGCGACCCAGCGCGTGCGCGAGGCCGTCGAGAAGGCGAAGATCGAACTGTCCACGACCTTCGAGACCGACATCAACCTGCCGTACCTGACGGCCGTCGACAACGCGCCCAAGCACCTGGCCTTCAAGTTCTCGAGGTCCAAGCTCGAGTCGCTGGTCGAGCCGATCGTCCAGAAGTTCGTCGAGGACTACGTCGGCAAGAAGCTCGAGCGCGGCATCGATCCGATGGAGTGCGTGGCCGCGGGCGCGGCCGTGCAGGCGGCGGTGCTGACCGGCGAGGTCAAGGACGTCCTGCTGCTCGACGTCACGCCGCTGACCCTGGGCATCGAGACCCTGGGCGGTGTGATGACCCCGCTCATCGAGCGCAACACGACCATCCCCGTCGAGAAGTCCCAGATATTCTCCACGGCCGCGGACAACCAGCCGGCCGTCACCGTGCTCGTCCTCCAGGGAGAGCGTCCCAAGGCGTCCGACAACGTCTCTCTCGGGAAATTCGACCTGGATGGGATCCCGCCCGCGCCGCGCGGCACGCCGCAGATCAAGGTGTCCTTCTCCATCGACGCCAACGGCATCCTGAACGTGAAGGCTGAGGACCTCGGCACGAAGAAGGCTCACCACATCACCATCTCGGCGCCGAACAAGCTGGACAAGGCCGAGATCGAGAAGTTCGTCAAACAGGCCGAGCAATTCGCCGAGGACGACAAGAGGTTCAAGGAGAAAGTGACGGCCAAGAATGAGGCCGACGCGCTGCTCTTTTCCGCTGAAAAGGCCTTGAAGGAGCACGGCGACAAGGTCTCGGCCGAGGACCGGCAGAACATCGACCGCGGCGTCTCGGAGCTGAAGGAAGCCCTGAAGGGCGACGACCTGGCGGCCATCAACAAGGCCAAGGAAGCCCTGATGAAGGCCTCCCACAAGCTCGCCGAGGAGATGTACAAGGCCGAGTCGGCCAAGGCCGGAGCGGCCGGCGCCGCGGGCGCGGCCGCCGAGGGCGACAAGAAGCCCGGCGACGGCGTGGTGGACGCGGAAGTCGTCGACGAAAAGAAGGAGCCGTAAGCGCCCGTGGCCGAGGACTACTACTCGTTGTTGGGGGTGGCGCGCAACGCGACGGCGGCCGAAATCAAAGCCGCCTATCGCAAGCTCGCGATGAAGCACCACCCGGACCGCAATCCCGGCAACAAGGAGGCGGAGGAGAAGTTTCGCAGGATCAACTCCGCCTACGAGGCCCTCTCCGACGACAAGAAGCGCAAGCTCTACGACCAGTACGGGGAAGCCGGGATCAGAGGCGGCGGCGCCGGAGGCTCCGGGTTCGAGGGCTTCGGCCAGGGCGCGGACGTCAACGAGGTGTTCGGCGACCTCTTCGAGAATTTCTTCGGCGGGGGGGGCGCCCGCGGCGGCGGCCGGCGGCGCGGGGCGCACGGCGCGGACCTGAAGTACGAGGCGCAGATATCCTTGGAGGACGCGTTCAATGGCGCCCAGCTGCCGCTGAGCTTCAGCCGGGCCGAGGCCTGCGGGACGTGCCGCGGGACCGGAGCCAAGCCCGGCACGTCGGCTCAGCGCTGCGCGCAGTGCCGCGGCCAGGGGCGCGTGCAGTTCTCCCAGGGCTTCTTCTCCATGTCCCAGACCTGCCCCGCCTGCGCGGGCGAGGGCCAGGTCGTGGAGAGCCCCTGCAAGGATTGTCGCGGCCAGGGCCGGACCCGGCGCGAGGCCGAACTCAAGGTGAAGATCCCGCCCGGCATCTACGACGGCGCGACCCTGCGCATCTCCGGCGAGGGCGAGGCCGCCCCGCACGGCGGCCAGCCCGGCGACCTCTACGTGCACGTGAAGGTCAAGCCCGACCCCCGCTTCGAGCGCCACGAGGACGACCTGTCGGTGACGGCGGGCGTCGACGTGGCCACGGCCGCGCTCGGCGGCACGGCCGACGTCCCGACCCTCGACGGCGAGCCGGTGAAGGTCAAGGTCCCGGCCGGAGTCCAAGGCGGGGCGACCTTCCGCGTGCGCGAGAAGGGCATGCCGAGGCTCCACGGGCGCGGGCGGGGGGATCTTCTCGTCCACGTCCGCGTGGACGTGCCGCGGGAGCTCAACGCCCGTCAGCGCGAACTCTTCGAGGATCTGCGCAAGGCCTTCGAGGCCGCGCACGCGGCCCCCGGGGACTCCGGCGTGTTCGGCCGCCTCTTCGGCAAGGATTGACGCCATGCCCCAGTTCTTCGTCGCCCCCGAGGACATCCAGAGGAAGTCCTTCCGGCTGAGCGGCCCGGAGGCCTTTCATGTGGTCAAGGTCCTGCGCTACGCGAAGGGCCGGTCCCTGGAGCTCTTCGACGGCCGGGGCGGACGATTCGAGGGCGTCATCGAGACCATCGACGCCGACGGCTCCGTCACGGGCCGGCTCACCGCCACCTTGAAGGCCGATGACGTCCGCAAGCCGGTGCGGCTGCATCTCCACCTGGGCCTGCTGAAGGCCAGTCACTGGGATGACGCGCTGGAGAAGGGCACGGAGCTGGGCGTGGCTTCCTTCGTGCCGGTGCTGACGCCGCGCACGGTGGTCCTCCTCCATGAGGCGCCCCGCGCCAAATCCAAGGCCGAGCGCTGGTCGCGCATCGTGATGGCGGCGGCCAAGCAGAGCGGCCGCGCCGACCTGCCTCTCGTGCGGGAGCCCGTGCAGTTCCGCGACGCCATCCGCGCCTGCAAGGGCCAGGGACTGACGCTGCTGGCCTGGGAAGGCATGAAGGGCTCCGTGGCGGCCGAGACCCTGCGCAGGGCCCTGCGCGACGCCGACGTGAAGCGGGGCGCGGAGTCCCTGGACGTCCGGCTTTTCATCGGCCCCGAGGGCGGCTTCAGCGAGGAGGAAGTCGAGATGGCCGAAGCCGAGGACGCGGTGGTCTTCGGGATGGGCCCGCGGGTCCTGCGCGCCGAGACGGCGGCCGTCGCGGCCGTCACCCTGATCCAGTACGAGCTCGGAGCCCTATGAGCGGCCTCTTCGACGCGCTGAACGTCATGAACGTCCTCCTGGTCGACGACGATCCTCTGGTGCTTTCCCTGTTGAACGAGGCGTTGAGGGCGGGCGATCGCAAAATCCTGACCGCGGCCAGCGGAGAGGAAGCCTGGGAGATCCTCGGACGCACGGAGATCCATGTGGTGGTCAGCGACATGCGGATGTCCGGGATGGACGGCCTCGAGCTGTGCCGGCGCGTGCGCGCGAGGAAGTCTCGCGCCTACACCTACTTCATCCTGGTCACCGGGGCCTCTATGGACCCGAAGGCATACGAGGCCGCCGGGCTCGCGGAGGTCGACGATTTCGTCAGCAAGCCGAACCTCGCCGAGCCGCTGCGCCTGCGCCTGCGCGCGGCCAAGCGGCTTCTGAGCGTGGCCAACCGGCTGAGCGAGTTGGAGGGCATCATCCCCATCTGCGCTCATTGCCGGCGCTTGCGCGGCGAGGGGGACTCCTATCAGCAGATGGAGGCCTATTTCCAGAAGCACCACTCCGGGTTGGTGTTCAGTCACGGCATCTGCCCGGACTGCCTGTCCAAGAATTTCGGAGAGGCCTCTCCGGACCTTTAGGCCTACGGTCGGCAGGGAGCCGAGGACCCTTGCTGGAATGGGACTATAAGGATATAATCCCGATTGACTTGAGTTCAGACTGCCTGTTCTGCCGGATCGTCCGACGCGAGATTCCCGCCCAGATCGTCCACGAGGACGAGCAAGCGCTTGTCTTCAAGGACGTTGCTCCTCAGGCCCCGACGCATGTCCTGGTGGTCCCCAAGAAACACTTGGGCAGCCTGGCCGCGTCGACCGACGAGGACCTTGCCCTTTTGGGGCACCTGCAGCGCTTGGCCTGCCGCATCGCCGAGGGCGCTTCGCTCTCGTCGTTCAGGCTGGTGACGAACAACGGGCGCGGGGCCGGACAGTCGGTCGCGCATCTGCACTATCATCTTTTGGCCGGTCGCCCGATGGCATGGCCCCCGGGTTGAGACTCTTTCTTCCGACGATGGAAAGGTGGTGAATCTTTAAAAAATGGTTTTCATCAAACTGCGTGAAGGCGAGGGGCTCGAAGAGGCTCTGCGCCGCTTCAAGCGCGAGTGCGAGCGCAACGGCGTCCTCAAAGAGGTCAAGCGCCGCGAGCACTACATGTCTCCCGCGATGAAGCGCAAGCTGAAGGCCGCCGAGGCCCGCCGCAAGATGCGGCGCGCCAAGCGGCGCCGCGTCCCCTGAGAAGGCGACGCGAGCCGGCACCGCTCCTTTCAGGGGCGGTGCCGGCTTCCCGGTTTTCCCGTGATCCGATGGCCATGATCCCTCCCGAGACGTTGGAGCTCATTCGGACCCGGCTCGACATCGTCGAGCTGGTGGGGGAGTGCGTTCCGCTGTCCCGGGCGGGGCGAAACCTGAAGGGCCGCTGCCCCTTCCATCAGGAGCGCAGCCCCTCGTTCATCGTCAGCCCCGAGCGCCAGACCTTCCACTGCTTCGGCTGCGGCGAGGGCGGCGACGCGTTCTCTTTCGTGATGAAGACCGAGAACCTCGCCTTCACCGAGGCCGCCGAGAAGCTGGCCGCCCGCGTGGGCGTCGTCATCGAGGCCGATAAAACGCTCGGTCCGGAGGATCGCGCGCGCCTGCGCATGAAGGAGGCGCTGGAGTATGCGGCGCAGCATTATCACGCCCTGCTCCAGAGGGACCCCGCCGCCGAGGCCGCGCGCAAGTATGTCGCCTCCCGCCATCTCAACGCCGCGTCCGTCGACGGCTTCGTGCTGGGTTATGCCCCGCGCCAAGGCAATCTGGTCGCCGCGGCGCGCCGAAAGGGCTTCGAGGAAGAGATCCTGATGAAGGCGGGACTCGCGGCCAAGCGCGCCGACGGCTCCCCGCGCGACTATTTCTTCGACCGCCTGATGTTTCCCATCCGGGACGGCAAGGGCTCCGTCATCGGCTTCGGCGGACGCACGCTGGGAGACGGCGAGCCCAAGTACCTCAACAGCCCCGAGTCTCCGGTCTTCTCGAAGAGTCGGGTCCTGTACGGCCTCTTCGAGGGAGCCGCCGCCGTGCGCAAGGGACGCAAGGCGCACCTGATGGAAGGCTACATGGACGTCATCGCCGCCCACCAGCACGGACTGAAGACCGCCTGCGCGCCGCTCGGCACGGCGCTGACCGGCGAGCACGCGATGCTCCTCAAGCGCTATGCCGATTCCGCCGTCATCGTCTTCGACGCCGACGCCGCCGGCCAGACCGCGGCGGTGCGCGGCGCCGAGGTCGCGCTCGCCGCCGGTCTCGGCGTGCGCGTGGGCACCGTGCCCGAGGGCAAGGACCCCGACGAGCTCCTGCACGCCAAGGGCCTGGAGGCTCTGCAGGGCGCGCTCGACGCCGCCCTGGACCTGGTCGCCTTCAAGACCGAACTGCTGATCAAGCGCGCGGGCGAGCTGACGCCGGAGGCAAAGTCCGCCGTGGCCAAGGACGTCCTTTCGACGATCTCCCAGTGTCCGGACGAGGTCCTTAAAGACGAGTGGGTCCGCCGCTTGGCCTTGCGTCTGGGCCTCAACGAGGAGTCCCTGCGCCGCTCGGGCGGCAAGGCCATCCCGCAGGCGCGACGCGGGCCCGCGACCGCGCCTTCCCCCGTCAAGGTGGAACCGATCCGACCCGCGGACATCCCGACGTGGGACCTCCAGCTCCTCGGCGTGCTCTTCAAGACCCCGGTCTCGGCCAGGGACGTCGAAGAGGCGGTCCTCGACTCGGACGCCGGGCGGGCGATCCTCGCGGGCCTTCGCGCCGCGGGGCCGTATGGCGAGGGGTGGGGAGGGCGTCTGCTCGAAGCCCTGCCGCCCGCGGAACGCGGGGCGGCCTCGCGGCTTCTCGTCGACGAGCTGGGCTATGAAGACCCGGCGGGCGTGCTGTCGGCGATGCTGGACAAGCGCCGGCGCCTGAAGCGGCTCAAGGAGATCGAGCCGGCAGTTCTTTCGATGGGGGCGGGCCGCCCCGTGGACGCCGGCCTGCGCGACGAGTACCAGCGCCTCGTCGTGGAATTGAAGGGCACGAAGCGCGGATAGGATAGGAGACAAGATGGCGATCCAGACGAGCCAGGCGATGAAGAACCTGATCGACCTCGGCAAAGAACACGGTTATCTGACCCTCGAGGAGATCAGCCGCACGGTCTCCGTGGCGAACATGAAGTCCGAGGAGGTCGACGAGCTGATGACGGCGCTCGAGGACCTCGGCATCGAGGTCGTCGACCGCAAGAAGCCGTCCGCCAGCCCCGTCGCGGAGCGCGAGCGCTTCTCCGAGGACTGGGGCGGGTCTTCCGACATCTCCAACTCGATCAGGATGTACCTCTCCGAGATGGGCCGGGTGCCGCTGTTGAACCGAGAGGAAGAGGTCACTCTGGCCCGCAACGTGCGCGAGCGCGAGAAGGAGCTGCGCATGCTGGTGCTGGAGTCCCCGGTCACGATGCGCGAGATCCGCTCCTGGGAGACGCTCATCGAGCAGCAGGAGATGACCCCCAAGGAGCTGATGCCGCGCGGCCGCAAGACGACCGCCGAGCTCTCCGGCATGCGTCGCAAGATGAAGTCCGTCGCGCAGTTCATCACCCGGGCCGAGAAGCAGATGATGGCCGTGCGCGCCAAGCTCGAGAACACGAAGCTGAAGCCCCAGCGCCGCATCAAGCTGCAGAAGAAGATCGAGCAGATCAACAAGGCCGTCATCGCGCGCATCGTCAGCCTCAACCTCAACCAGGACAAGATCAAGCGCCTGACCAACAAGATCAAGAACCTCGCGGCCAAGATCTACGAGTGCCGCGACGAGATGGAGCGCTACCAGCACCGCTACGGCTGCTCCTACGATGAGCTGACCACCTACTTCGCCCAGCTCAAGAAGGGCAAGATGCGGCCCCAGGCCTTCCACGCCAAGACCGGCTACGCGCCGTCGGCCGTCGAGGCCGCGATGGAGAACATGGAGGCCGTCCAGGACCGCATCCAGCGCATCCAGAACACCCTGCCCATCCCGCTGGAGCGCTTCCTCGAGCTCAACGACAAGATCGTCAACCTCGAGGAGACCATCCTCGTCGACAAGCTCAAGCTCATCAAGGCCAACCTGCGCCTGGTGGTCTCGATCGCGAAGAAGCACGTGAACTCGAACCTGGAGCTCTCCGACCTGATCCAGGAGGGCGGCCTGGGCCTGATGAAGGCCGTCGAGAAGTTCGAGTACAAGCGCGGCTTCAAGTTCTCCACCTACGCCACCTGGTGGATCCGCCAGTCGATCAACCGCGCGATCGCCGACCAGGCGCGCACGATCCGCATCCCGGTCCACATGAAGGAGCTGATCAGCAAGCTCACGAAGGTGACCCGGCGCTACCGCCAGGAGTTCGGCCGCGAGCCTTCCCTCGAAGAGTATACGCGCTCGCTGCATATCAGCATGGACAAGGTGAAGAACGTCCTGAAGATCATGCAGGAGCCGGTCTCGCTCGCGACCCCGATCGGCGAGGACGAGGACAGCTACCTCGAGGACTTCATCGAGGACAAGACGACCTCGGCCCCGTCGAACTCCGCGGGCACCTTCCTGCGCCGCGCCGAGATCGAGAAGGTCCTCTCCTCGCTGACCGACCGCGAGGGCAAGATCATCAAGCTGCGCTTCGGCATCGACTCGGGCTATCCGCGCACGCTCGAGGAAGTCGGCCGCATCTTCCGCGTGACCCGCGAGCGCGTCCGCCAGATCGAGGCCAAGGCCATCCGCAAGCTGCGGCACCCGTCGCGCAGCAAGTCCCTGCGGGATTACCTCGACTGATATGAAGCGGACGCTCGAGATCGTCCTCGTGACCGCAGCCCTGGCCCTTGGGGCCTTCGTCGTCTCGCGGGTGCTCTCGCGCCGCCCGTCCGCGCCGCCGTCCGCCTCCGAGGCGGCCCGGCCGGGACGAGACGAAGAGGACCCGCGGAAGCCCGCGGGGGCGCCCTACGCCCCGGCGGTCAAGGGCGTGCCGATGATCAAGCTCTCTCGTCCCCCGCGGCGCCGCCCGCTCAAGAAGGACATCCCCGCCCCGCCCGTCCGGCCCTGAGAGGCTTACTTCGGCGCGGTCAGCCGCGCGACGGTCTCGCGCAGCAGCTTGGGATCGAAGGGCTTTAGGAAGAAGCCCGCGACCTGCGGCATCGCCTCGAAGAGCCCGCGCATGTCGCCCTTAGCGGTGACGATGATGATGGGGACTCGGCAGGCGCGGGGGTGCGAGCTCATCGCTTTGGCCACGGCGAGGCCGTCGAGGATGGGCATCATCACGTCGAGGACGACCAGGTCGGGGAGGCTCGCGGAGGCGTTCTCCGGCTCGACGCCGAGGACCTCTAGCGCGACCTGACCGTCGCACGCCCCGGAGACCGAATGCCCCGACCTCTCCAGCAGGAAGCGGATGAGCGAGAGGATCGAGGGCTCATCGTCGACGACGAGGATCTTGGCCATGGTCTCAGCGCTTCCGGGCGAGGAGGTCTTTGAGGAAGTCGGCGGCGAGCTCCTTGGCGCCCAATCCGAAGGCGACGGCCAGCGCCAGGCCGACGGAGCCCAGGAGGATCTGGACCGCGGAGACGAGCAGGACCGGCCGCACGCCGAGCTGCTCCAGGGCGGCGGCCGCGGAGGCGGCGACGACCGTCACCCAGGCGGCGGCCGCGACCGCGTTGCCGCCCTTGACGGAGTTGGCCGAGGCGGCGTTGCTGAGGACCTGCGACAGGAGCCGCGCGAAGAGCAGGCCGCCGAAGAGGATCAGCACGCAGGCCACGAGCGAGGGAAGGAACAGCGCGAAGCGCTCCAGGAGCTCGGTCACCACGGTCATGTTGAGGACATTGGCCGCG
>MGUL01000075.1:13491-15161 GCA_001800005.1 Elusimicrobia bacterium RBG_16_66_12
CCACGAGGAGGAGCCAGTGCACGACGAAGGCGGCCACGGCGCTGGGGGATTTTCCCAGGCCCAGGCGGGCGAGGAGCTCGTTGAGGCCCGCGCGGCTGGTGTGCTCGTCGATGCGGGCCTTGCTCATCGCGGCTTCGACCAGGGCGCGCGCGGCCCGAGCCGTGAACATCCCGGCCAGCAGGAGCAGGAAGGCGGCGGCCAGGGGCGCGATCACCCCGGAGACGCGGCCGTAGGCGCTCAGGAAGGGGTCGGCGAAGAGCCGGGCGAGATCTTTGGACATGGCGCATTGTAGCATGGACGTCCCCGCGGCCGGAATCACGCGTGTCAACTCATCGAGGAATGTGACCGAAGGAATCAAGAAGAAGCTTGTTGGATGGGAAAAGCAATACAATCAGGAGCGCGCTCACATGGCGCTTGATGGCCAAACGCCGGCGGAAGCCTTGAGCGCAAAACTGTCAACAGATTCAGCAGGGGGAAAGATTGCATTGCAAGCCGAGTAATACAACCGCGTTTCCAAAGGCTCTGGCGGGAGTGGCGGGCGTGTCCCTGCTGCTGGGATTGCCCGCATCCGGGCAGGCCAAGCTGGTCCTCCCGGAGCAGCGCACGGAGCTCATCCGGCGCGCGCATGTCTGGCAGCCGGTGGATGTCGCTTCCATGGACCTCCTCAATGGACCGCAGGGCGAGGGCGCCCACCGGGCCGGCGAAGAGGTTCTCTGTAAGTACGAGGAGAAAGATCCCAAGAAGCCCATCGGAGGCAGCGGTAGGAAATTCCCCTGCTGGGACGCGGCCGGCACGCGCCTGAAGGTCAAGTACAGCCCGGAGAATAACCCCGAGGTCTTCGGCGAGGTCGCGGGGACACGCCTGTTCTGGGCTTTGGGCTTTTACGCGGAGAGGCTGTACTCGGTCAAGATACTCTGCGACAACTGTCCCGTTGACCCGTTCGTCTCCAGCTCGACCGCACGATCCCAGCGCGTCTTCGAGCCCGCCACCATCCAGTTCCGCCTGCGCGGGGAGGAGGTCTCCGAAGTCCAGGATGAGGGCTGGAATTTCGAGGACCTCGAGCGCATCGACGAAAAAGTGGGCGGATCGAGCCGGGCCGAGGTGGACGCACTCAGGCTCCTGGCCGTTTTCGTCAACCATGGGGACAACACCATCAACCAACAGAGGCTCCTGTGCCCGGAGGGGGATGCTGCGTGCGCTCGGCCCATCATGTACGTGACCGACCTGGGCGGCACGTTCGGCGGCAAGGACTATTTCACCTCGTTCAAGAACTGGTCCAAGAAGGCCAAGATATGGGAAGACCCGGTACGGTGCATCGCCGATTTCCGCGGCACCATGGAGAGCTTCACCGATCCCAAGATCAGCGAAGCGGGCCGGAAGTTCCTGGCCGACCTCATGGCCAAGCTCTCGGACAAGCAGATCCGCGACCTCTTCATGGGCGCCCGCTTCGACGTGCTCGGCAAGCTCGAGAACCCGGTCATAGGCAACGACGGCCGGGTGCGCAAGGTAACGGTCGACGACTGGGTGCGCGTGTTCAAGGACAAGCGCGACCAGATCATCAAGGTGAAATGTCCAGAGTGACGCGCTCCCCGATAAGGTGCGCGGCCTTGGCGGCCATCCTGGCGGTAGGCGCCGCTGTCCCGTGCCGCGCCGTGGAACGGCCGAGACTG
>MGUL01000075.1:15186-17480 GCA_001800005.1 Elusimicrobia bacterium RBG_16_66_12
ACGGCAGCGTCCTTTCCACCGCATCGTGGCGTTCTCTGGACCTCGCGGTCTTGGACCCGGATGCTTTCGTCTTGCACGCGGCCAGCGGCCCGGTGCGTCTGGCCTATGTGAGCGCGGGCGAGGCCGACGAGCGTCGCTGGTTCTGGGCCTCGGCCAGTAGCCAGCCTTTCCTGGTCGAGCCCAACCCGGATTGGCCCGGCGCGCACCGCGTGGACCCGCGCTCCCAAGCCTGGAGGGCTCTGCTCCTCGACCAGGTCATCCCGGCCGCCCTGGACAAGGGCTATCAGGGCGTGATGTTCGATACCCTCGACACCGCCGGCTACCTGGAATCCAAGGACCCTGCCAGGTTCGCCGGGAGCCTCGACGCGGCCGTGGAGCTCGTGCGCGGCCTGCGCGAGCGCCGACCGCAGGCCTTCATCCTCGTCAACAACGCCCTGCCGCTGCTGGACCGCCTGGGCCCGCTCATCGACGGCGTGGTGGTCGAAGACCTCTACACGCGCTGCCATGCCCAGGACCAGGCCTGCGCGCCGACGCCCATCGCCGTGAGCAGGGACAAGGAGAAGGCTCTCAAGGAGTTCTCGGCCCGGACCGGCAAGCCCGTGTTCGTCATCCTCTACGCCCGTCTCAGGCAGAGGGATGACTCCTGGGTGCGGGCGGCCCTGCGGCGCTGCCGACGTAACGGCTTCAGGCCCTATCTCGCCTCTCCCAACCTCGACCGGTTCGGGCGAGTGTATCCCGAGGCCCGCCCATGACCCGGTCCCTGCTCGCCCTGGCGGCGGGGGCGTGGCTGTTCCCGGCCGCGCATGCGGCCGAAGGCTCGGCCGTGGCGCGCAAGGTCCTGGCGCTCTACAGCCGTGAGAGCCTGACGGGGGCGCTCAAGGACATCTCCGACTCGCAGATCCACATGCACGCCGAGATGCCGCTCAACCACCTCGGCGTCGAGGTGACCTATCACGACGTTTCCGCCGGCCTGCCCGACCTGGGCAAGTTGGCCGGCTACCGCGGGGTCGTCACATGGCACGAAAAGTCCGTGAACTTTCCGGATCCACGGCCCGTGTGCCGGTGGATGAGCCAGGCCATGCGCGCGGGTCTCAAGGTCGTGATCCTCGGCGACCCCGGGGTGTATTCCAAAGCGGACAAGGGGAACCCTCAGCTGAGCCCGGAATGCGGGGAGATGCTCAGGACCTTGGGCGTCGAGCTCCTCGGCACCCAGCCCGTGGACGTGCTCAACGTCGACGTGGCCAAGGCCGACAAACGCATCATCGGCTTCGAGCGCCGGCTCGACCTCGCGGACTACCCGGCGGTGCCCCGAGTGCGCCTGCTGCCCGGGGCCATGGCCTACCTGTCCCTGTCCCTGACCGAGGGGCCCCTGCGCCGGACCGAGCCGGTGGCGCTCACACCCCGCGGGGCCCTGGCCATCCATCCCTTCTTCCTCTACTCGAACCTCGAAGTCACGCCCCGGCAGAACCGATGGCTGGTCGACCCCTTCCGCTTCTTCGAGGAGGCCTTCCGGCTCAAGGGCTTGCCCCGGCCCGATGTGACCACCATCAACGGCCGGCGGGTCTATCTCAACCACGTGGACGGGGACGGCTTCTTCAACCGCTCAGAGCTCGAGCCCAAGAAATGGTGCGGGGAGGTCTTCACCAAGGAGGTCCTGGACCGTTATCCCGGCGTCCCGATCAGCGTCTCCATGGTCACCGGCTACAGCGACCTGACCGGCTACAACGACGCCGAGTCGTGGAAGCTGGTGAAGACCATGCTGACCCGGCCCAACGTGGAGCCGGCCGCGCACGGCTACGCCCATCCATTGGTCTGGGCCACGGGCAAGCTGGCCCTGAACATCCCCGGCTATAAGATGGACAGTCGGCGGGAGATCGTCGACTCAGTCCGGTTCCTCAACGAGAAGGTCCTGCCGCGCGACCGCCAGACCCGGCTGTTCTTCTGGACCGGAGACGGCCTGCCCTCCGAGTCGGACCTCGCGCTGGCGGAGGCCGCTGGCCTCATGCAGATCAACGGGGAGGGCGGCCGCTTCGACGCGAGGTTCCCGAGCTGCGCCTACCTCTACCCGCTGAGCCGTCGGCTGGGCGCCTTCCGGCAGGTCTACGCTCCGGCGAGCAACGAGGATTCCTACACGAACCATTGGACCGGCCCGTACTACGGCTTCCGGGAGGTGCTCGAGACCTTCAGCCGGACCGGCTCTCCTAGGCGGGTCAAGCCGGTGGACGTCTATATCCACATCTACGGCGCCGAAAAATACGCCGCGCTCGACGCTATCCACAAGATATTCGATTGGG
>MGUL01000075.1:17499-17847 GCA_001800005.1 Elusimicrobia bacterium RBG_16_66_12
GTTCCCGGCCTTCATCAGCCGCTATATCCGGTCCGTGCAGGGCTTCTTCGCCATGCGCATCGTCCACCTGGGCGAGGGCCGCTTCCGGTTCGAGGGAGCTCCGTGGCTGCGCACGGTGCGCTTCGACGACGAGGTACGCTTCCCCGACCTGCCCTCATGCAAGGGCGTTCTCGGCTTCAAGCGCGAGCTGGGCAGCCTCTACGTGTTCCTCGACGAGAGCGGGCCCCGCGAGGTCGTCCTGTCCACCCGGGCCCCGGCCGGGCCCTATCTGTCGGAGGCTGATTTCGAGGTGACGCAATGGGCCAGGGCGGGCGGGGGCGTGAGTTTCTTGCGGCAGGGCTGGGGGAA
>MGUL01000075.1:17897-20795 GCA_001800005.1 Elusimicrobia bacterium RBG_16_66_12
TGCGGAGCGGGAGCTTCGCGGCTCGCCTGAAAGCCGACTCTGCCGGATTGCTCCGGGTGAGGTTCCCCGACCCCGAGGGCGCGGGCCGGCCCCGCGAGGTGCGCGTGGAGCCCGCGCCGTGATCTTCTCCTGGCCCCAGGTGGCGGCCTTCTTCGGGGCCCTGGTGGTGGCGGGCTGGCTCGTCTATCCGAGCGAATATTTCCGCGGGCAGATGTTCCGCGACGAGGGCAGCCGGAGCCGCTCCATCGCCTTCTTCAAGGACTACCTCGGACGCCATCCCTTCCACAAGGGCGCGACCCGGGCGCTGGCAACCGCCTACGAGGCGGCGGGCCGTCCGGAGGAGGGCGTGTCCCTGCTCCAGGCGTTCTACCGCCACCGCCGCGGTGACGCCGAGTCCGGCCGGCATGTGCTGGACTACATGGAGAGCGCCGGCTTGGCCGAGGCGGCCTCGGCCTTTCGCCGGGAGCTGCTGGCCGACCTCAAGGATCGGCCGTCGGCCGATCGCCGCTGGCTCGAAGGCATCATGTACGAGGACTTCCAGCAGGCGGTCCTGGCCCAGGACGACGCCAAGGCCAAGTCCGCCCTCGAAGCGCTCGCCGAGGTGGCGGCGGAAGGCTCCAGTTTCCGCGACGAGATCCTCCGCCGGCTCCTGGCCCGGCGGGACTTCGCCGCCGCGCTGGCCATGCTCAAGGAACAGGCGGCCCGGGAGCCGGGAAACGCCGAGCCGCGCCGCATGATCGTGCGCGTGCGCAGGCTGATGAACGACCGGCCGGCCGCTTTGGCCGCCATCCAGGAGGGCCTGGGCCGGTTCCCGAATGACGCGTGGTTCCTGGCCGAGCGCGTGGACCTTCACATGGAGCGCAAGGCCTGCCAAGACGCCCTGCCGGACCTCAAGACGCTCATGAGCCTGCAGCCCGAGGAGATGAGCTGGCCCAGGGAGATCGGGTCTTGTCTCGTGGGGTCGGGCAAGGTCCGGGAGGGTGTCCGCTTCTTCGAGCGGATGCTCCAGTCCGATCCGTCCGACAAGGCCAGTTGGTGGAACGTGGTCTACGCCTATTCCGACCATGGGATGTACGGCGACTCCTCCGCCTGGCTGGAGAAGTTCCTGCAGAGGTTCCCGGACGACGCGGCGGGCCTGGACATGCTCGTCTACGAATACGAGGTGATGGAGCGCCCTGACGGAGCGCTCAAAGCCCTCGACCGGCATCTCGCCAGCGCGCCGGGGAACCTCAAGCGCGCCAAGCAGCGGGCCTCGCTGCTCGTCCAAGAGGACCGCTATCCGGCCAGCGCCCAGGCCTACGAGGCCCTGATTCCCCGGGTCAAGGACGAGCAGGAGCTGCGGCAGCTCTGGAACAACCTCATCTATCAATACGAGAGCCACGGCGACTACGCCAAGGAGCGCGACGCGGTGGAGCGCTTCCTGCGCCGCTTCCCGGGCGACGGAAAAGGCTACGACAAGCTCTTCAGCCTGAACAAGAGGCAGGGGCGCCGGGATCAGGCCATCGACGCGTTCAAGGACTACTTCAGGCGCAAGGGAGTGCCGGTCCCGGCGGATCCCATAGGGAAAGGGGAGACGGTCAAATGACGGCTGCCGCCGCGGGTTTGCTCGCCATGTTCGCCGGCGTGGCCTGGCCGGCCGGGCCTTCGGACGTCCCGATTCCGGTCTCGGCCTCCAGCCAGCCGGGACCGGGCATCGGCGATCTGAGCACCGAAGACGAGCTCCGGGGCTTGCAGCTGGTCGATCTGTTGATAGACGAAAAACGGTTCGTCGAGGCCGAGGAATTCGCCCGGGCTCGCGCGGCCGACCAATCCAACAGGATTCCCTGGCTGATGCGCCTGGCGCGCATCTCGGCGGACCAGGGGCGCAATGCGGAGGCGGCCGTCATCTTCAAGGAACTTCTCGAGCTGCAGGGCGAGAGCGCCAGCCTGTTTATCCAACTGGGCCGCCACGCTCAGGCGGCCGGAGAGACCGGCATGGCGCGAGATGCTTTCGAGAGGGCGCGCAAGCTCGACCGCGGCCCCCTGCCGCCTTACTACCTCTCGGAGCTCGCCTTCACTCAGGGTCGTGAGCGGACCGGCAAGGCTTTTGCCCGGGAGTCCCTGGCCGCGTTCCCGGACGGGTCCGCGGTGGATATGCGCCGGATGCGGCTGCACCTGAAGGCCCGGCTTGGTTGGGACGACTCGATCGACCGGGAGTTCCAGGAGCTCTTCGCGAGCGCTCCCAACGACGCGGAGACCCTCTTCGCGTGGGCGGACGTTCTCTTCCTTGCGGGGCTGGCTCGGGAAGCGGAGGAGCCGCTGGCTCTCCTGAGGGAGCGGTTCCCGGAGCAGTCGCTCCGGATCAGGCGCTACGAGCTCGAGAGACTGCGGGGGATGGGCGCCGGGGCCACTTATCTCGCCCTGCTCGACGACAGCGTCCGCCGGTGGCCGGATGAGCCGGCGCCGCGCTTCTCCCGCGGCGAACAACTCCTGCGCAGGCGGCGCTGGCGTCAGGCGGAGCGCGACCTCGACTGCGCGCGTCCGGCCACGGCCTACCGTCGGCAGGCCTGCGAGCTGCTGGTGCGCCTGCACCGCGACTACGACCACCATATCGGGCCGTACTTCACGCTGCACGAGTCCCAGAGTTCGCGCTTCTACGAGACGGGCGTGGCGTACCGGGGCTACCCGCGTGAAATGCTGCGGACCGAGGCGAAGGCGGGCGTGGGGACCTTCTCGTACCCGTCCAAGTCCTTCAGCCAGTCGCTGGCGAGCATCCATGGGACCGCGGCCTGGGAGTCCGGGCCCTGGACCGCGGGCGCGGACGCCGAGGCCGCCGCCGGGGCCGGCCTGGGAGGACTTTCGCCGGGCGCGTTCGGGCGCTGGGAGCCCAAAGAGGGCTGGGCCCTGGGAGCGGACGGC
>MGUL01000075.1:20873-21189 GCA_001800005.1 Elusimicrobia bacterium RBG_16_66_12
TTCGAGACCTTGCCCTGGCCCCGGGTTTATCTCGGAGGCCGAGGGCGTTATAATATCCACCGCGTCGAAGGGGGGGGGCGGGCGGAGCAGACCCTGCTGGCCCCCGAGCTGGTCTATCGGCTGCTGGACCGGCCCTTCTCCTTGGGGACCGGTTACCGGTTCGTGGCGCAGGATGCCTGGGGGCAGGACGCTTTCTTCTCGAGGCTCTCGCTCATCCGGCGCACGCGCACCCATTACGCGACGCTGTCGGCCGGCAGGAGCTGGCTGTGCGGCAGGATGCGCACGGACGGCTACGTCTTCAACGGCCAGGACGACG
>MGUL01000075.1:21222-36975 GCA_001800005.1 Elusimicrobia bacterium RBG_16_66_12
CCGGCCTCGGAGTCGGGTTCGACTGGTTCGGGCGCTTCGTGCGGGTGAAGGGCGGCTACGAATTCTCGAAGGACACGGAGGGAGGCATCGGCGGCACGAGCTACACGGCGCGCCTCTCCGCGCAGTGGCATTGGTACGGGCCTGGTGACAAGAATGGCGACAAGAATCCTGCTTATTGACGACGAAGAGAACCTGACCGAACTGGCGGGGTCCTACCTGCGGCTCAAGGGCTACGATGCCCAGGCCTGCAACGACCCCGTGGAGGCTCTCGAGAGGATCGAGAGGGAGCGTTTCGACGCTGTCGTCGTGGATATGATGATGTACCCCATGAACGGGCTCACGCTCCTGCGACGGCTGCGGGAGCTGCCGAACTACGCGCAGGCCCCGGTGTTCGTGCTCTCGGCCAAGCAGCTCAGCAACGAGGAGCGCCGGGAGCTCCTGGAACTGCGTGTCGCCTTCCTATCCAAGCCCTTCCAGCCCAGAGAACTGCTCAGACGGATCCAAGCGGAGGTCCCGCTCCGATGACTTCGCGCCCGCGCAGCTTCCTCTACGAGGCCCCCATCTTCTACCTCCTGCTGTTCGTGGTCCAGCGGGGGCTGTTCCCCGGGAACTTCGCCTTCCACGAGACCAACCCCAACCCCTGCTGGCTCGGCATCCTGCTCTTCGGCCTGCGCTACGGCCTGGCCGCGGGCGTGCTGTCCGGACTGGCCTCGGCCGTGTTCTACGTCGTCGGGTTCCGGCTGGGCGGGGAGTCCTTCCGGTTCGAGGACCTCGACTTCTACATCCAGCCCGGGCTCTTCGTCGTGGTCGGGGCGGCCGTGGGCGCGGCCGCGGACCACTTCCTGCACCTGCTCGCGGACCGCGGCTCCAAGATCGCCGACCTCGAAGAGCGCAACCAGGGCCTCGCCAAGCAGATCCAGGCCCAGCAGAAAGCCCTGCGCGCCGTCGAGCAGCAGGTGGTCTCCCAGATGTCGTCCATGGTGACCCTCTACCATGGGGCCCGCGAGCTCGGCTGCCTGGAGCGAGCGGCCCTGTTCACGGGGATCATGGATTTTTTCACGCAGGCCCTCGGCGCGACCAAGACCAGCCTGCACTTCCCCGTCGAGCAGCGCTGGGTCCAGCGCGACCAGCGGGGCTGGAAGGATGGCGACCCGTTCCCCAGGGAGCTTAATTTCACGCAGGGGCTCATCGGCCAGGCAGGCGCGGAGAACCGCGTCGTGAGCCTCCGGGACTGGGCCCTGATGGAGTCGGACGAAGCCTCCGAGGAGAAGTGGAAGCACCTGGACTCGATCATGGCCGGTCCGCTCCTGGACCCGACTGGCAGGGTCGCGGCGGTGTTCAGCGTCCAGTCCATGCCCTTCCTGCGCTTCAACAGCGCCAGCGTCAACCTCCTGACTTTGCTGCTCGACTGGGGCAACGCGGCCCTGGCCAAGAGCGTCCAGCACGAGGAGCTCAAGGCCCGGTCCATCCTGGACGAGGAGTACGGCGTCTACAACGAGAGCTACTTCCGCATCCGCTCCAAGCAGGAGTTCGCCCGCAGCAAGAGGTACGCCCTGCCTTTCTCCATGCTGTTGGTGTCGGTCGGAGACCTCTCCCGCTTCCCCGTCGAGCGCCAGGTCGTGTTCCTGCGGGTGCTCAGCCGGATGCTCAACGGCTGCGTGCGCGAGATCGACGTCGTGGCCAAGACCTCGTTCGTGGAGGCGCCCTTCGCGGTGCTGCTCATGACGGCCACGCCCGAGCAGGCCGGCGTGCTGCGCGCGAGGCTACTCGAATCCTACCGCCGGCTGGGGCTCGGGGTGGAGCTGCGCGTCGGTGTTGGGACCTATCAGGCCAAGATGGAGAAATCGGAGGAGCTGGTTGCGCAAGCCCAAGCGGATATCGGATAAGACCAGGTTCGTCCTGCTCTGGCTGTTGGCGGTCGGCCTGGAGGTCCCGGTGCTGGCCCAGATTGCGGAACAGGGCCTGGCGGTCCCGCCTTTCTGGGTGGTCTGCATGCATCTGGCGGGCGCCTGCGCCATGTTCCTGGCCCCCCCGCGAGAGAAGGGCTGGTTCCAGCCGACCCGGCACTGGGCCGAGCCTCTGGGGCTCCTAGCCCTGCTCGTCCCCGGGGCCGGGAGCCTCTTCGGGGGTGTCCTCTTCCTGCGGCATCCCGTGGCCCACCATGACAAGGAGGCGTACCGGTTCGACGATGAAGAGGAGGATACCTCCTCCTGGCTCGCCAGTCTGGGCACGCCCTCCGCCATCCGGCAGGAGCTCTCCGAAGTCCTGGACGTGGTCCCCGCCGTCGACGCCCTCGTGAGCCATGACCCGGCTTTCAAGCGCGGGGCCATCGAGATCCTCGCCAAGATGCGGAGCCCGGAGGCCATCGGGTGGATCATTCGGGCGCGCAAGGACCGCGACCCGGAGACCAGGTTCTACGCCACATCCGCCTTGAGCCGGCTCCAGAGCGATTTCGACAACGCCATCCACGCGGCCGAGCGGGAGATGTTCAAGCGTCCCGGGGATTTCACGGCCCAGTTGGCGCTGCACCGGATCCGCTACGACTACGCGCGCTCCGGCCTTCTGGAGTCGGCGACCAGCGGCGAGATGCTGCGGCAGGCCCGTGCCTGGCTCGCGGCTCCGGCCGAGCGCGACCGCGAGGCCCTGCGGCTTCTCTATCTGGTGGAGCGGCAGCTCGACCCCGCTCAGGCCCTCGCCACGCTCGACCGTCTCGCCAAGGCGGACCCGGACCAGAGCGTCCGGTGGCTGTGGGAGAAGACCGCTCTCCTCTTCGAGATGGGACGCTACGGCGAGGCTCGCAAGATCATGTTCGGCCTGCGGGCAGAGCTCCTCAAAGCTGATGTTCCCGAGACCGAGCCCGAGCTGGCCCAGTGGCGCACCGCGGCCCTCTGGTGGACCGATGCCTGAAGCGCTGAGCCCGGACCAGTTCCGATTCCTCGACGAGTTCGGCCGCTACGCGGCCTTCCTGCGCCTCTACTCCTCCAGCGACCCGCAGGACAGCAGCCTCCTCGAGAGCATGTACCGCAGCGAGGACCCTCTGGTGCCGCTCATGCTGCTGCAGTATCTTGTGGATATCCCTGAGAAGAACGCGCTCCTGCCCATCATCCGATTCCTCGAGAACGACAACCCCGCGGTCGTGCGCGCGGCGATGAACGCCTACAAGAAGAACCACTACCCGGGCAAGGCCAAGCTGCTCAAGCCCCTCATCCTCTCGCGCGACGTTACGGCCTGCCGCTTCGCGGTGCGCACCCTCTCCCGGGCCGGGTTCCCGGACGCGCTCCCCCTCATCCTCCGGGAGCTTCCGGAGCGCGAGGACCCGGTGCGCTCCGAGATGCTCATCGCGCTGCGCTTCCTGCCGGACCGGCGTACGGTGCCGACGCTGCTGCCCCTGGCGGACTCCCGGGAAGAGCCCGTCCGGTATCTGGCCATGCAGACGCTCGCGGCGCTGCAAGAGCGCGAGCCGGTCCTGCCGGCCTCCTTCTTCATCGCCAAGGCCAAGGACGAATCCCTGCGCATCCGGCGGGTCGCCCTCGAGGCCCTGCAGCGGCGCTCGTCGCCGGCCTACACCGGGGTCCTCATCGAGGCTGCGCTGCGCGAAGACGAGGACGAGGCTTCCCGGGAGCGCGCCATCCGGGCGCTGGCGGCGTTCCCGTCCACTGACGTGGTGGGGCCCCTGGTCAGCCTCCTGTGCGGCGACGCCCCGGCCGCCCTGAAGCTGTCCGCGGAGGTCGTGCTCAAGAACCTCCCGCCGCGCATCCAGAAGGGAGGACTCGTCAGGCTGCTGGACGCGGCCGCCCTGGACCTGCGGCGGTGGGCCGCCCTGCTGCTGGCCCAGTTCCAGGGGTCGGACCCCGCCGTGCGCCGGATACTGCTGGAACTCTGGCGGAGAGCCGACGACGAGTCCGCCGTGGAACTGACCGAGATGCTCCGCGAACTGCGCGGGGCGGACGCCGAAGGACTGCTCATCGAGGCGATGCGGCGCGATCCTCTTGTGGCCTACTCGGCCGCGGGCGCCCTGGCCCGCATCCTGGGCGCGGGCTCCGGACCGCGCATCCTGGGCATGCTCCAGGACCCGGCCACCCCGGCCATGGCCAAGCAGGCGCTCCTGGCGCATTGGTCCAAGCGGCCTCCCGAGGATGCGGTAAGACCCGCCCTGCTGCCGTGGCTCCTGGAGACTCTCCACGACCCGGTTCTCAACATGCGCTATCTGGCCCTGCAGACCCTCGCGAGCTACCCCCTCGACCGGAAGCTCGGCGGCTTGCTCGGCCTCTTGTGCCGCGAGTCGTCTCCCGACGTGGTGAGGGTGGTGGACCGGCAGCTGCTCCTGGGCCTGGGCCTCGACCCCCTGCCGCTGGTCCGGGCTCTCGCGGAGCACCCGGAGCGTTCCCGGCTCATCGGCCACGTGGTTCGCGTGCTGACCAGCCAGGCCTGGGACCGAGACCTCTCCGTGCCTCTGCTGGAGCTGCTCGACGCGGAGCCGCTGGGGCTGCTGGACAGGAACCCCGAGGCGTTCTTCGCGGTCTGCGCCCATCTGATGGAGGGCCGGGGCGTCATGCTCCAGACCGTCTGGACCATCGTCGACGACGACCGTCTGCGCCGGCGCTTCCTGGAGATGGTCCTTTCCTTCCGGGCCAATCCGAAGCGCCGGTTCCCGGCCCTGCCGATCGGGTTCCTGCACGCCCAGCTGGCGGCCGGGAACGCCGAGGAGAGGGCCCTCTACTACCGCCTGCTCGAGTCGGACGGCAGCATCGCGGCCGCCGAGGCCCTCGCGGCCGCCCTGGTGCGCGAGGTGGACGGGGCCTGCCTCCGCGTCGGGACGGCCGCCTTGCGCAAGCTCGTCATAGGGGGGGCGCCATGACGGACGTCTGCCTCATCCTCGAGGGGACCTACCCGTTCGTCTCCGGCGGCGTCTCGACCTGGATCCACCAACTCATCAGCGCCATGCCCGACCTGCGCTTCTCCATCCTCTACGTCTCGCCGTTTCCGAATCCCCGCCGGGAGTTCAAGTACAAGATCCCGGCGAACGTCATAGACATCCAGGACCTCTACCTGCACGACTACCGCCGGGAAGGAGCCCGCTCCTGGCCCTGTCGCCGCCGCCGGGCCGTGGCCAGGTTGGGAGAGCTTCACGAGGCCGTCTTCGCGGGTCGGGAAGAAGCCTTCGCGCAGATGCTGCCGTTCTTCCGCGACCCGCGCCAGGCCCTGACCTTTTGGGACATCTTCCGCTCCCAGGAGGCGTGGGAGCAGCTCGTGAGCTTCTATGAGCGCTACGGGGAGGATGTGTCCTTCCTCGATTTCTTCTGGACCTGGAGGTCCATGTACCTCCCGCTGCACAAGACCCTGCAGTGCCCCATCCCGTCAGCCCGGCTCTACCATACAGTGTCGACCGGCTACGCCGGCATCGTGGCTAGCATGGCCAAGCTGACTCAGGACCGCCCCATGCTGCTGACCGAGCACGGGGTCTACACTTACGAGCGGCTCCTGGAGATCTCCCAGGCGACCTGGATCTACACCCCGCAGCGCGACCGCTTCCGCATCCAGCGCGAGCTCTCCTACTTCAAGCGCCTCTGGCTGGGCTTCTTCAATCTGGTCGGTAGGCTGTGCTACCAGAACGCCGATCGCATCATCACCCTCTATGAAGGCAACCGCACCCGGGAGATCCTCTCCGGCGCGCCCGCCGACAGGATCTCGATCATCCCCAACGGGATCGACCTCGATCTTTACCGGGACATCCCGCTCAAGACTCCGGACGCCGGTCCCAGGCGGGTCGCCTACATCGGCCGCATCGTCTCCATCAAGGACGTCAAGACCTTCATCCATGCCGCGCGCCTCGTGGCCGACGCCCTGCCGGACGCGGAGTTCCTCGTGCTCGGGCCCGATGACGAAGAGCCGGAGTATGCCCGGGAATGCCGCGAACTTGCCCGGACTATGGGGCTGACGCGTTCCCTGAAGTTCCTGGGCAAGGTGGAGATGCGGGACTACTATCCCCAGGTGGACCTGGTGGTGCTCACCAGCTTCTCCGAGGCGCAGCCTTACGTCATCCTCGAGGCCAACGCGGTGGGGCTGCCGGTGGTGGCCACCGACGTCGGCGCCTGCCGGGAGATGCTCGAGGGGCGCCTGCCCGAGGACCGGCGCATCGGTCCCAGCGGCCTGCTGACCGCGGTGGCCAATCCCGAGGAGACCGCCGCCGCCATCCTCAGGCTCCTGAAGGACCAGGACCTCTGGAGCGCCATGTCCGAGGCCGGCCGCCACCGCACCCTGCACTTCTACAACCAGGACGACCTCATCAGCCAGTATCTTAACCTCTACGAACAGATGATGCGCTAGACCATGGCAGGCATAGGATTCCGGCTCCAGAAGCTGCTCTCGGGCGACGACTACACCAGCACGCTCAAGGCCTACGGCTACTCGTCGGTCATCACCGCCGGGCCGTTCCTGATGACGGTGTTCCTGGTCCTGTTCGTGCAGTATATCTCGCGCGGCACGCTCGACAACATCAACATGGCCTATCTGCAGAGCCTCATCACCTACTGCTTCGCCTTCTCGCTGGTCACGGTGGGAGCCTCCTATCTGGTCATCACGCGCTACGTGGCCGACGAATACTACCGCGGGCACGTCACGAGCTTCTCCGCGACCTTCTTCTCGGCTTACACTCTCAACCTCCTGTTCTGGGGCCCCTGGGTCTTCTGGTATTTCTCGGGGCTCAGCGCGGGCTGGGGCATGCGGCTGAGCGCCTTCCTCCTCTACGCCTTCGCGCTCGGCATCTGGCTGGCCATGATCTTCCTCTCCGCCGCCCACAACTACAAGGCCATCAACCGGGCTTTCCTCTGGGGCGTCGGGGCGAGCCTGGCCGCGTCCTACCTGATGGGCCGGCGTCTGGGCCTGCCGGGCTATTTCGGCGGCTTCGTCCTGGGCCAGGGCGTGGTGCTGCTCGGCCTGGTCTCGGCCATGATCGAAGAGTTCGGCTACTGGGAATCCCGGGACCACTCCTGGCTGCGCTACTTCCGGCTGCATCCCCGCCTGGCCGCAGTCGGGTTCTTCTTCAACCTCGGCATATGGGTCGACAAGTTCATCTTCTGGGCTTCCCCGCAGGGCGAATGGCTGGACTCCCGGCTACGCTACTGCTGGGTCTACGACACGCCCATGTTCTTCGCGTACCTGAGCATCCTGCCCGCCATGGTCTACTTCTTCCTCCAGGTGGAGACCGATTTCTTCGGCAAGTACCACGATTACTACAAGGGTATCCAGGACCAGAAGGGGCTGGCCGCGCTCGAGCGCAGGCGCCAGGACATCGTGCGCTCCCTCAACTTCACTTTGGGACGGCTCGTCGTGCTGCAGGGCATCATCAGCCTGGCCGTCCTGCTCATCGTGCCCTGGATCGCGCAGTGGACCGGGCTGCTCCCGCTGCAGATGAGCGTGCTGAGGGTCGGGATATACTCATCCTTCATGCAGGCCGCCTGCCTCATCCTGATCAACATCCTGCTGTACTTCGATCACCAGCAGGAGACGCTGCTGGTCAGCGGCGCCTTCTGCGCGGCCAACGCGGTCTTCACCCACGCGACCCTCGACATGGGCCTGTTCACCTTCGGGTACGGCTACGGGTTGGCGTGCATGCTGGGCACCGGCCTGGGCGTCTACTTCCTTAACGAGAGGCTGCGCCTGCTGCACTACTGGACGTTCTCCCGCCAGGGCTTTCCCGAGCCGGTCGCGGTCGTGGAGGAGGAGATCGAGCTCTGAGTCCCGTCACGGCCTCTGGGAAGCCGCGGGCGGTCCCGCTGGCCTCCGCGATCTGGACGCTCTGCGTCTGCCAGGCCCTGCTGTCGGTGGGCGTGTCGCTGGCGTTCCCGTTCCTGTCCATCTACCTGTGCCGCGAGCGGGGGCTGGCCATGAGCGTGGTGGGGGCATGGCTCGCCCTCTCCGTGCTCGTGACCGCGCTCAGCCATGGGCTGGGCGGGGAGCTCTCCGACGTCCTGGGCCGGCGCCGGGTCATGGTCCTCTCCTTGTGGAGCCGGGCGCTGACCATATTCGTCCTGGCGGTCGCCATCAAGTGGCGCTGGCCGTTCGCGGCCCTCATGGCCGTGCATCTGGGTTCGAATTTCCTGGCGCATTTCTTCGACCCCGCGGCCAGGAGCTGGATCGCGGACCACGCCGGGCCTCAGGAGCGCCAGCGCGCCTACGGCCTGCTGCGCGTGGCCACCAACGCGGGCTTCGCCGCGGGGCCCGCGGTCGGAGGGCTGCTGGTGGCGCGGTCCTACGCCTTCGCTTTCGAGATGAGCGCGGTGGCCTGCGCGCTCTGCGCCGTCCTGGTCACCGTCGTGATCGCGGACCGGGCCGGCGCCGTGCGGCGCGAGAGGTTCCAGTCTTTGGGCGTGTTCCGAGCCGCGGCGGACCCGCTGTTCTTGAGGCTGTGCCTGATGAACCTGTTCATCTCGGTGTCCATGGCCCAGCTGGTGGTGACCCTATCGGTCTACGCCGCCCAGTTCCTCAGGTTGGGGGCCTCCGAGATCGGGCTCCTGTTCTCGCTCAACGGGCTGCTCGTGGTCCTGCTTCAGGTTCCTGCCACCAGATTCCTCTCCGGCCGGCCGCTGACCACGGGCGTGGCCTTGGGCTGCCTCATGTATGCGGCAGGCTATCTGATGGTGGGTTTCAGCCGCGGGCTCGCCGGCCTCAGCGCCGCCATGTTCGTCATCACCCTCGGGGAGGTGCTGGTCCCTCCTGGGGTGCACTCCATCGGGGCCAACATGGCGCCCGCGCGCGCTCGGGGCCGCTACCTGGGCTTCCTGGGCATCTCCCACCAGCTGGGCTCGGCGCTGGGGCCGTTGACCGGCGGGTTGGGACTGCAGTTCGTGAGCTCTTCGTGGGCGCCCGGCCATTGGCTGGGCGTGGCGCTGTTGGCGGGGGGCTCCGCCGCTGCCTTCCGTTGGCTCGCCCGCGAGCTCAGCCCCTCGGAACAGGGTCAGGCCGAGGGATTCGTGGAGGAGTCTGACGTCCCCGAACTGCCGCCCGGGGCCTGAGACCTGTCCGGCCGGAATCACATTGACAAGCCAGGCTCAATATTACATTCTTGGGCGTCGTCGCGTTATCATCATATCCCGACCGAAAAGCTGCGAGGGCCAACCGAGTGAGACGACTTCTGGCGTCCATCCTGATGCTCGCACTTTCCGTCGGCTCTCAGGCGGCTTCCAATCTGGATGTCAAGGTCCAGACCGCGGCGGGGGCCCCGATCCCGAGCGTCCAGGTTGTCGCGCTCTCCTTCAATAACGGCAAGCCGGACGCGGTCGTCTCTCGGAGCGCCTTCACGGATGCGAGCGGCTGGGCCAGCTTCGGGGGCGCGCCGCTTCAGGTCGGCAGTTTCTATCAGATATTCGTCGCGAGCCAGGGCTTCCGGCCCAGCCTCCTCGACCAGTTCGGCGGCAATCCTCCGTCGCTGACGGCCAGCGCGACCCTCTTCACGAGCACGATCGTCATCAATTCCGGAGTCACCGGGGTGGGCGAGATCGACGTGCCCGTCACCGGCGCGACGGCGAGCTCCCTGATTTTCGGCCAGGTCGGCCTGAAGACGGGCGGAGGCGCTTCCGCCTTCGGCATCATGGCGACCGACGGCGCCGGGGCCGGCACGATGAAGTTCATCAACGTGACGACCGTGACGGCGCAGATCTACCAGGTCTCCGTCTATGATCCGGTCAAGGACCTCTCCGCCGGGGCGCCCGTCGACTCCGCTCTCGGGCCGTCCGTGCTCACGCTGCCCGCGCTCTCGCTGGCCGCCGTCGACGCCAAGCGGCCCGTCGCCAACATCGGCCAGGCCCAGACGGGGGGGGGCGGAGGGCTGAGCGTCTACGGCGTCGTGATCGACACCGCGGCGGTCCCCATCCCGTATCTGCAGCTCAACTTCCAGTCACAGCATCAGGACGGCTACGGCCAGACGTTCGACGACTGGCGCGGCGCGCAGAGCGACCAGAACGGCGTCTTCCAGCTCTACGACCTGCGCGTCGGCAGCACCTATTACGCGACCATCTACGGCGGCTGCAATTTCACGACGGGTCTCTGCTATCAGGGATCCCAGAGCACCGCGGCCCCGAACGGAGTTCCCGGGATCAACGACTTCCTCTACGCGTCCACGACTTCCGTCTTGAACCACAGGATCGTGCTCGCCCAGATGCCTCCGAGCAACGGCGCGATGACCGTGTTCGTCAAGGACCAGTACGGCAACCCCTTCCCCCAGGCCTGGATCGGGCTCTACCCGGACGGCATGCCTTGGCAGGTCAAGCCCCTCCCCGGAGGACCCTACGCCTCCTGCGACGGGGCCTACAGCTCGCAGCCCGGTTTCAAGAGCCTGAACGTCAGCGCGCCCTCCGGTTCCTCGGCCCTCACCGGGCTTCCCTCGGGCAACTACAACATCAACGCCTGGACCCCTTACGGCGGGACGTCCTTCAACGCCGGGCCTGACGGCCAGCAGAATTACTCGAATCCCTGCTCCGGCGCGAATGGGGCCGACGACCTCCGCGTGACCATCGATACGACGTCGGCGCCCGGGCAGATGGCCGGCGTTTACGACCGCTTCGGCAACATCGTCAGCAGCGGCCTGCCTTCCGTGACGGTCACGGTCAATATCCCCACGGGGACCCTCAACGGCGTCGTCCAGGGAGCGCTGACGTTCCCATCCGTGGTCGATCTCTCCGCCAGCCCCATCTCGATCGTCCTGTATCCGAACTGCGGCAACAGCGGCGGCCCCTGCAAGGGCGGAGGCTTCGCGTCTTTTAGCAGCGCCAGCACGGGCCCGGTCATCAACTACGCGATCCCGGTGTCCAGCGGCCAGACCTACTGGATGCAGGTGCTTTCCGATTATTGGGGCGCGGTCTATCCGGGCGGCAACCAGCCCCAGCCCGACCTGAAGAGCACGAGCACGGCCGTCATCGATTTGAATTTCTTCCCGGCCGGCCGCGTGACGGGTTCCATGCGCAAGCCGGACGGCAGCCTCTATGTCCCGCCCACCGGCAACTCGGGCGGCGCTCCGGGAGTCAACGCCTCGGGGGACAGCGCCTGGGGGCACGCCCAGGTCAACGCCGACGGGACCTTCTCCATCGGCGGGCTCCTTCCCGGCGATTACACCCTCGGCGCCCGGGCCGAAGGCTCTTCCCAGTTCCCGTACACGACGAAGCAGCCCGCTCCCCGCGTGACGGCGGTCGTCAACGCGAGCGTCTCTCAGGATATCTACCTGGCCGACGCCGTGACGGTGAAGCCCGGTGTCAACTCGGCGTTCCTGCCGCCCATGACCATCGTCAGTTGCGCCGGCAACGACCAGGGCGACTGTCCTCCGCAGACGTGGAAGACCTACGCCCTGCCTCAGGGCACGCCGTTCACTCCCCTCACCGCGGCGAACCTGCTGGCGGGAGGGGGAGACAACGTTCCCGGGCTCTTCTATTACTCGCCCAGCACCGGGATGGTCCAGACCAACGGCTGTTGGGGCCAATTCATGGCTTCCGCCGGATTCTGCACGAACTCCCTGGCCGCGAGCAAGACCGGCTCGACCTACGACTTCTATCTGATGCGTTCCGGCTCTTTCGATTCCGCCAATCTCGACGGCGGAGCGCGTCCCTATTTCGTCATCGAGAGCTCGACCAAGAGCGTCATCGTGGGCCCGGCTTACGCCACGGTTCCCACATACTCCTCGATGGGGTCCACCACGATGGTCCAGGGAGTGTCCGTCGCTCCCGCCGCCGATCTTTCGGGCCTCCAGCAGGCCAATCTGACGGGGACGGTGACGGCGGCGAACATGATCAATCTGCGCCAGTTCCAGTCCCTGGCGGGCAACTTCAACAAGTTCCTGGAGTATCTGCCCATCGTATGGGTCTACGACTCCGCGGGAACGCTGAAGGCGGCCGGGCTCGTCGTTCCGTTCCCGCCGAACCTGGGGAAGAACAGCGCTCTCGACAAGCAGTTGAATCAGGCGGTGGCCTCCGGCAACTTCGCGCAGTTCCAGGCGCTGACCGGGCCGGTGTCGGGAGGGGGCTGGGGGCCGCTCGGCTTCGATATCCGCGGCCTGACCGCGAACACTCCCTACAACCTGGTCGTCACCACGCCCAACTATCCGCCCTACAAAATGTCCGTCACCCTCGGCTCGGCCGGCACCGGCACGTCGGCCGACGTGAACCTCGATTCCAATGCCGGGGTCGCGATCTCCGGCGTCGTCCAGAGCACCAGCGCGGCCAAGATCGGAGGCGCCCAGGTCACGGTCAAGGCTTCCGGCTACGGCCCCACGACGCTGACCACCGACAGCAGCGGCTACTGGAACCTGAGCGGCCTGGGCGCGGGACGCTACCAGGTCTCGGTCGTGGCGGCCGGCTATGCGCAGGGCATCCAGGGCGTCGACGTCAGCGGCCTCGGCTCGGTCTCGGTTCCGCCCTTTTCCCTGCGTCTGGCCAATGCCACCATCTCCGGCACGGTCTATACCAACAACCCGATCTGCCCGGCCGGCGCCACCTGCTCCGCGTTCGGCAAGACGGTCCTGCAGGGCATCCCCGTCCTGGCCTACGACGACACGCTCAACCTCAGCGATCCGACCGCGGTGCTGCCTCTGTACCGCGCCGTCACGGACTCGAGCGGGACTTACAAGCTCACCGGACTTTCCGACGACCTCCACCAGTACAAGGTCTTCGTCAATGCCCCCGGCTATTTCGTCCTCAACCAGTCGACGGAGGCCGTGGCGGGGGACGTCGTCGGCTTCGATTTCGCCCTGAAGCCCAAGCCTCTGGACATCGGCGTGTTCGGCCGGCCCTTCGACGGCGTCTACGAGTTCCAGATCACGAACTACAAGGAATTCTCGGACGGCAGCGCCTGGGTCGGCGCCTCGCCTTTCGTGATGGCGACCTCGACGCCTCTGTCCCAGAACGACTTCTTCGAGAGACCGGACGCGGATGGCGCCACGCAGCTCTTCCTGACCTATTCCACCGCGACCCTGACGGCCGGGACCCAGTACACCCTGCATCTCGAGGCCCAGCCCAACGACCCCCGGGCGGACAAGGTCGTCAAGGAGATCCCCTTCGGCCTGGGCCTGCCGCATGCCGTCTGCCAGAGCGTCGACCAGGCGCTGATCGGAGACGACGAAGGCGTCAACTCCCAGGGAATCCCCAACAACACTTTGCCCATCGACATCGAAGGGGGGACGGGCGGAAACGCCTCGGGACTCTCGATGTCCGTCGGCGGCGTCATCCCGACCCTGTCGACCGCGATCCCATCCATGTGCATGAGCGAGACCGACGCATCCGTCTCCCCGTATGCGACCGCCGGGATCCGCTCCAGGGCGCTCACCCAGGCGGCCTTCGCCAGCGGCGTCTACAACGTGTCGCTGTCCAGCGTCAACTACACCGCCAAGGGCGTCGACCTGACCCTCTACTACGACCAGTCCGGGACCAGCCTGGACGACCTCGCCGTCTATCATTACAACAACGCGACCCTCGCCTGGGAGTCGGTCCCCGGGCTCCAAACGATCGATCCCGTGAAGGGGACGATCTCGGTCCAGGGACTCAAGAGCCTGGCCAGCGTCCTGTCCGTCGGCGGCCCCAAGTCGGCCGCCGCCGACCAGAGCGCGGCGGGGTTCCTGGCGGTCTCCGACGGCCGTGGCTACCGCCCCAACACGCGCGTCGCGGCGGTCACGGATTCAGGCGTGTACGCGGTGCTGCGGCCTTCCCAGGTCAGCGGCGGCGCCTACAGCGGGACCGTCGTGAAGGTGTTCAACTTCCCCAATCCCTTCAATCTGCAGACGAAGAGCGTGACGCTGAACACGACCGGCGGCACGTGCGTCGGCGGCGCCGGGCTGACCACCACCGGCGGCACGGTGATCAAGTATGAGATCCCCGCCGGCATCAGCGGCCAGGGCGTGATCCGGATCTACACCGTCGCGGGCCGGCTCGTGCGCGAGCTGGACGCGGGCCCGATCTCGCCGAGCCGCTGCTACTACACGCAATGGGACGGCAGGAACCGCAGCGGCCAGCCCGTCGCCAACGGCGTCTACTACGGCATCCTGTCGGTCGGAGGCTCCGCCCAGACCTCCGCCACCTTCAAGCTGGCGGTGATCAAATAAGAGCCCTTCAGCTCGCCGGACTGCTCGTTCTCGCCGCCCGTGTCTCATGGGCGGCCGAGACGGCATCCTTCCTCAACATCGGCATGGGGGCGCGCGGTCTGGGCATGGGCGGAGCCTACACGGCTTTGGCGGATGAGGTGAACGCTCTCCACTGGAACCCGGCGGGGCTCTCGGCCCTCGAGAAGCGCGAATTCGGGGCCAGCCACGCCGAAATGTTCGAGAGTACGCGGCTGGACTTCCTGGCCTATGCGCATCCGACGCAGAAGGGGACCTTCGCGGGCGGGCTGACCTACTTGAGCCCGGGCAAGATCGAGGGTCGCGACAGCCAGGGACGCACTACTTTGGGCTACGACGCCTCGGACGCGGCCGTGAGCGCGGGGTACGCTCGCAAGCTCGGACATGCCGACCTCGGCGCTGCCGTCAAATATATCCGTAGCCACATCGGTTCGTCCGAGGCGCAGAGCTTCGCCGTGGACCTGGGAGCCCGGCGCGAGCTGGAAGGCATGGGGCCGGGCAAGCTCGCCTTGGGCGTGGCGATGAAGAACCTGGGACCCGGGCTCAAGTATGACCGCGAGCGCAACGACCTGCCGCTGAGGCTGGCCGTGGGAGCCGCCTACAAGCTCGCGGGCGGCCATTCAATCGCGGCGGAGGCGGTTAACGGCCCGCGCGGAACAGGGACGGACGCTTCCATCGGCGGGGAATTTCAGGCCATCAAGAACCTCCATCTGCGGGCAGGCTACACCACGAAGGGTGCGGTGCCGGGAGGCTCGGGCTTCGACGCGGCGCGGGGCATGACGCTGGGCCTGGGCTTCAGGAACGAGAAGTGGAGCCTGGACTACGCCGTGATCGCCTCGGGCGAGCTTGGGCGTTCGCACAGGTTTAGCGTGGGTGCGCGGTGGTGATGCCCATGACGACCGCGCGTCGCGTTCTTTTGGCGGCGGGCCTTTTGCCGTTGCTGCCATTACGGTCGAACGCCGAGCCGCAGCCGACCAACGTCTCCACGCAGACCTTCGTCCTGAACGTCACCCCCGACCCCTTCTCCGCTTGGAGCGCCGACCGAATGGTCGCCATGCCGGACGGCACGCGCTTCGTCTTAGGCAGCGGTGCCAGCAACAGCGCGGCTCTTCATTATCTCCTCAAGGTCAGGCCGGACGGCACTCAAGCCTGGGCCGTGTCGGTGGCGAACCTTTGGTCCTCGGACATGAAAGGATTGGCCGCCGACGTCTCCGGCAACGCCTATGTCGCGTACACGGACTTCACCGACTTCTCGCAGCCCCGCGCCAGGGTCGTCAAATACAACGCGCTGGGCGGCGTGGAGGCCGACGCGGAGCTGGCGACGGATACGGCCGGCGGGGACGGCTTCCCTTTCTCGGCGGGCGTCGCCGTCGACTCGACTCGCGGCCGTGTCTACGCGACCTGCTCGTTTTACAGCAATGTCCAGGGGCAGGACACCTTCGCCGTCACCGCCTTTGACACCGACCTCCACACGGTCGCGGGACCCCTGATTCATGATCCGGGCTTCATGGACAGCTTTTTAGGGCCTGAGCCCGGCGCCGGGACGTTCGTGGACGGCAACGGCGATGTCTGGGTCGCCGGCGTACAACTGCCGCCCGGGGCTCCCGGCGGCGAGCTGTTCGCGGCGCGCTACGGTCCGGACCTGACGGGCGGGGCGG
>MGUL01000075.1:36988-44642 GCA_001800005.1 Elusimicrobia bacterium RBG_16_66_12
GCCGTCGTGGTCCGCCGAGGAGGTCGGCGCGGCGGCCGATCCTCGCGGAGGCGTGGTTGTGGCCGGCGACCGTCCAGCCGACGGCAATCTCTATTTGCATCGAGTGACGGCGGGAGGCTTCGGCCCAGCTTTCCGCTTCGAGGGCTTCGACTTCGGGCCGCTGGCGGTCGATCCGGCCGGGAGCATCTACGTCCTCGGCTACGATCCGGGCAACTTCCTCCCGGCGGTCGCCAAGATCAGCGCAAGCAACGCGCTGGCCTGGGACCAGCCGGGACCATTCCTCGAATTCCACGGCGCATTCTATCCCGGAGCCGTGGCCGCCGCGAACGCCGAGACGTTCGACGTCGCCGGGGTCTCGTATGACTCCGACCCGAGTCCCGTGGTTCTGCTCCACTATCAAGCGGTGACGAACTCGACGGCTGCGTTCACACTGACGATCTCGAGCGGGAACAACCAGGCCGGAACCATCACAAAGGCGGCTCGAACCCCATTGACCGGCAAGGTCGTCGACGCGACGGGCGCGGCCGTCGTTGGGGAGACCGTGACCTTCTCGGTGAGCGCCGTCCCTTTGGGAGCGGCGGGCCATGGCCTTTCGGTCATCAGCACGACCACGGCGCAAGACGGCACGGCTGCGACCGTCCTGACTTTCGGTGATCATGTCGGGACGTACACGGTGACGGCGACATGCGCGGGCTGCGCGCCGTCCTCCGCGACCTTTACCGCCGTGGCGGAACTGAGGCTCGTGATATCGCTCGCCCCAAGCTCGATAAGGCCGTTGGGAACAGAAACCTCGACCGAACCGGCTCGCACGACGATTTTGGTGACCGCCGCCGGGGTGAGCGTTCCCACAGACCGGGTCACGAACTACCCGGTTGTCTTGATCTCGACGCCGGTGGCGTTCTCGGGCGGACATGATCATGACGGCGGTCGGCCCACGGGGAGCTTCGAGGTGCCGGGCAACCTGTCCGTTTTCACGACGAACACGGGAATAGACGGCTCGTTCCTGCTGGCCTATGTTTCCCCGGCGACGGGCGGGCAGGAGTTGATCACGGCGAACTCAGGAGTGGACGTTCAGGTAAGGACCACGACGAAGACCGTGATAGTTGAGGTGCCGGGGCTGGTCCTCTTGCCAACCTCGACCTTCTACACAAAAGTCGGCGGCACCTCCCTTCACCGCGGCCCACCGGGCAGCGCGATCGACGACAACCATTACGGGACCGTTGATTTTAACGCAATCATCTCTAGCGTATCGGCGCAGTTCAAGGCGAAGTTCCCCGCCCGAACTGTACGCATCAACGATATGAGTTTGCCTTCAGGAGGACTGTCCGATATCGGGCCGACAGGCCAGTGTTTTGTTGATCCTCCCATAAACATGAACCCGTGCAAGGTCTGGAGCAAGCCGCATGCTTTTCATCGCCTGGGAACCAGTTCCGACTACAATTTAGATGTAGGGCTATCGTTGAATCTCAATACACAGGAAGAGCAATTTCTAAAGAAGCTTTTTGATAATTTTATCGGTATTACGGTGCGACAGGAAAGCAATCATTGGCATGTGTATTTGCCTGGAGGCGGTCCATGAAATTTATTGGTCGAATAGCGGCGTCCTCAGGACTGATAACGAGCATGGCCGTTTTTTGCCACGCAGCGCAGCTTGATCCAGTCGCGACCAACATCGCCCCTTCTGTTGTAGTTTCAGTTGCCCTGAGCACCGATTCCACCTTCGAGTATAGCTATGAAATTATAAGCGGGTCAGCTAGCGTACAAGACATTGGTGATTTTTCTCTTAAGGTGGGAACTATCGCGATCATTCCAACCATTAAGAATCCGCCCGGCTGGATAAGTGTATCTAATACCTTCGGGACCAGGGGACTGCTCGCTTGGGGGGCTGTTGCAGCATTTCGAATCAAACCACAGACCTCCAAAAGTGGTTTCGTAATATTTTCTCAGAACCCGCCTGATATCCGTGATTCCCAGATCAGAGGTTTCGTTCCCGCGCCTGTTGTCAATTTTGTCGATGAAAATACTCCCGCACCTCGGGACATTGAGGAAGATAGTGTTCATGTCCCGACGATCGGTCCTGGCGCTTTCGCATTCACCGATACCGGTTCATCAATGGATCGCCTTATTTCCCTCAAGCACCAAGTCGCTAGTCTGGGCTGGCTCGGCAACGCCAAGTTCGTGCTTCAATTGGACAAGCGCCTCGACCAAGCCAAGGCCGCCCTGGCGCGCGACAAGAAGAAGCTGGCTCGAGTGCGCCTGTCGCAGTTCGTCCACGAGTTGGAGAAGGCGCACAAGGATCATGGTGACGATCGCCACGACAAGCACGAAGACGGCCGTGACAAAAACAAGGGCGATGACCGGGACAAAAAGTTCGTCAATGATGATGCCTTCCAACTTCTAAAGATAAACGCCGAGTTTATTATGGCCAAGCTCCCGGCCAAGGCCAAGGATAAGGACGAGGAGGACGAGTGCCGCCGCGCGGAAGGCGAGAAAGACGACGATCATGACGGAGGAAAGGGGCATGACCGCTAAACGCTCCCGGCTCGGCGGGCTTGGCCTGTGGCTGGCCGCGGCGGCCTGTGTTGCCGCGCTGGCCGCTCCCATCCGCGCCCAGGGGCCTAAGACCGCCCTCGACGACCATCTCTACGAGATCGCCCTATCCTCCTCGACGCCGAAGATCTATCGGGATCGTCTCAAGCGCCTGATCAAGAAGCGCGAGAATCAGCGCGCACATCAACTCAAGGCCAAGCAAGGGCGTCAGCGCGGTCGTTCCGACCATCGTCGCGGCATCGGCGCGGCGGCTCGTCTCGGAGGGCCGACCGTTCCAGACCCCGCGCTGAAGCATCTTTTGCGCGGGCACGGCGGAGAGGTCCGCCGCGCCGACCGCGCCGCCGTCACCGTGCCAGCGAACGCCCTGCCGCAGAACCTGGACGTCACCGTCTCGCAGCCGGATGCCGCCGACGAGCTCGCGCGCCAGACCGTGGCGGCCAACGCAGGCAAGGCGCAGGCCTCCTTGCCCGTCGCCTTTGGTCCCGAGGGCACGACTTTCACTGAGCCGGTCACGATCACTTTGCCATACGACCCGGTCCTGGTCGCCTCGCAGGGACTGCGTGAAGCTGATTTGAAGGTCCACTATTGGGATTCCCGTCAGCAGCGCTGGGAGGACCTGCCCTCGACCGTGGATTGGACGCAGGGGACCGTCAGCGCCCAGACGACGCACTTCTCGGTCTATCAGGTCCTGGTGCCCTGGGGCATCGGTGTCGCGGCGGCCGACGCCTCCTTCGGCTTGAAGGCCGCCTATGCCTTTCCCAATCCCGTGCGCGGCCAAAGCGCGGTCACGATCCGCGTCCAGCCCGGCCTGAGCGACTCGGTTGAAGTCCACATCTACGATCTCTCAGGACGCAAGATACACTCGTCCTCCGACTTCCGCAGCGTGGGCGCCTTCGACGACGGCAACGGTCAGGGCCCTCAGTTCACCTACGAGCACACCTGGGACGTGTCCGGGATCAGCTCGGGCATCTATACCTATGTCGTCACCGCGCGCAAGGCCGGTGAGCAGGACATTCGCAAGACTGGTCGTGTTGGAGTGATCAAATGATCCGCACTCGAATCGCGGTCCTCGGACTCCTCCTCGCGGCCTCTCCGGCCGCGGCGCTCAACCTCATCACCGGCGGCCCCGGCACCAGCGGCGCCGACTTCCTGACCGTCGGCGTCGGCGCGCGCGCGCTGGCGATGGGCGGCGCCTTCAGCGCGGTCGATACAGGCGCGGACGCCAACGCGGTGAACTGGAACCCGGGCGCGCTCGGCTTCGTCGAGAAGCCCAACGCGACGGCCAGCTACAACTCGCTCTTCAAGGACGAGAACCAGGGCTACCTCGGCTACGCGGCCCCGGCCGGCAAGTCCGGCGGCGTCTGGGCCGGGGGCCTCAACTACCTGACGGTCTCGAAGATCGAGCGGCGCGCCTCGGACACCGAGGACCCGGACGGGACCTTCGGCCATCAGAACTACGCGGCGAGCCTGTCCTACGCGAAGGCCCTCGGCGACGGGCTGGCCTTGGGCGGGACCCTGAAGTACGTCCGCGTGGCCCTCGACACCCTGAAGGAGAACGCGATGGCGATGGACGCCGGCCTGCTGGCGCGCACCCCCGTGTCGGATCTGACCGTCGGGGCCGCGATGCGCAACCTCGGCACGAACATCGGCCCCGACAGCATGCCGCTGACCTTCAAGGGCGGCGCCGCCTACAAGATGTTCACCCGGAAGCTTGTGTTGGGCTCGGACATCGACTGGCTCATGACCGAGCGGCGCGCCTACTGGAGCCTGGGCGCCGAGTTCTGGGTCAGCCCCAACCTCGCCGTCCGCGCCGGCTATCAGTTCGGCCACGGCAGCGACCAGCTGAAGAGCAAGTTGGTCGGCCTCGGCGCGGGGCTCGGCCTCAAGTTCGAGCGCCTGACGATGGACTACGCCTTCATGCCCTACGGAGACCTCGGCAACACTCACCGGATGACGGTGGGCGTGCGCTTCTAGCGACAACCTTGTGAAACATCCCCGAACGATTCTCGCGGCGTCCCTTCTGGTCCTGCTGGCGGGCGCGGCGCGCGCCCAGCAGGAACCCGGCTGGAAGGCCCAGGGAGACCTGGACTTGATGCTCGGCCAATACTTCTTCAACAGGAGCGCCGGCTCCGTCAACGGCTATGCCGGCGCCCGCGCGCAGCTGCTGCGCAGCCTCTCGAGCGATTCGGGCTTCTATCTCGACGCTCGCGCGGCCTACACGGGCTTCAAGCAGGTCAACGAGCTGGCCGGCGGCGGGACGCTGTTCCAGCAGAGCCTGGACGCCTCGCTGGGCGCCAAATGGGTCAAGCGCTGGGACGAGGGCTGGAGCCTCAAGCCGCGCGTCGGCGTCAAGAGCGGCCTGTTCCGCGAGACCAAGGACGAGAAGTGGGGGAAGGGGCTCTACGATTCCTGGCGCTATGAGGCGGGCGTGGTCTGGGAGCATAAGACGCGCTTCGGCGACGAGATCCCCTGGACCTGGCAGCTGTCCTACGACCTCTACTATACGCAGTACCCGCGCTTCCGCTCTCTGACCTCGCAGTTCAACACCGAGCAGACCGCGCCGAATCCCGGGTCGCGCATCCTCGACACGGTGACCAACCAGTTCGGCTACCGCGGCGAGTTCGACCTGCCGGGCTTCGTCAGCGCGTGGCTCTACTATTCGATCTCTTTCGTCAGCTTCACCGACCAGAAGGTCGTCCAGTCCCAGGGGCAGTTCCTGAGCACGAACCGCTCCGATGTCTGCCAGAGCCTGAACCTGGGCGGCAGCAAGCGCTTCAACGACTGGCAGGCGCTCGGGCGCGTGCGCCCCGTCGCGGCGCTCGGCTTCACGATCTCCGACGTGATCTCCAACCAGAACAGTTTCGACTCGGACCCGGCGCGCCTCAAGTACATCGGCGCTTACTACGACTACTGGGAAGTCCGCCTGAGTCCCAGCCTGACGACGACCTTCCTGGCCGCGCAGACCGCCTTGCGCGTGGGGCTGGACTTCGCCAGCCGCTCCTACACCGGCCGCCTGGCGCAGAACTCGGACGGCGGCTACAAGGGCGTGAAGCTCCAGCAGTACACCGAGAGCGTCTCGCTCGACGCGTCCCACCCCGTCTGGCGCGCGCTCGACTTGAAGCTGCGCGCGGCCTGGTCCAACACCAGCGCCAACACCGCTTTCGAGCAGACCTACCAGTACAACTACCACAACTACAACTACTTCGCGGGGGTCGGATGGAAATTCTGACCAGGCGCGTCAGCGCGTTCTTCGGATTGTCGGTGCTTCTCCTCTGGCCGGGCCTGCGCGCCAACGCGCTGCCGGCGGGGGCGATTCAAATGATCCCCAACGGCGCCGTCGAGGTCCGCAGGGGCCGGGATTGGCGGCCGGCCTCGGGGACCGAGACCCTCTTCGCCGGCTCGGAAGTGCGCACCAGCGCCTCCTCCACGGCGGAGCTGCGCTTCTCCGACGGCTCGCGCGTCCTGCTCACCCCCGGGACCTTGTTCAAGATCGATCAGACCGACGCCCGGGAGACGAGTTTCTCTCTGGGCTTGGGCAAGATCCGAGCCGCCTTCGCGGGCCTGCTCAGCAGCCGCGTGCGCATCCGCACCCCCACCGCGGTCGCCGCCGTGCGCGGGACCGTCTTCGAGATGGGAACCGACGGCAAGGAGTCTGCGATCACCATGGCCGAGGGCGTGCTCGAGGTCACGGACAACAAGGGCAAGGAGGCCGTGCTCACCTCGGAGGAGACCCTGAGGATCGGCGAGAACGGGATGGAGAAGCCGCAGCTGGTCCCGCTCCATTCTCCGGAAGCCCTCCAGGCCGTGCGTCCGTACGCGGTGCACCAGGAGACGGCGCGCGACGCGACGCGCGCCATGCTCGAGGACCTGCGCAACCGCGAGCTCAAGGCCAACGAGGCCCAGCTCGGCAAGGACGTCGTCGACGCCTTCGGCCGCCGCGTGCGCCTGGAAGAGTACCTGCTGCGCCCCGACACGAAGTCCTTCGAGGTCCTGTTCCTCAGCCACCGCCAAAGCCGTTTCGATTGGGGATATTTCAAACAGACCTTCAATTCCGCCATTCCCAACGACCTGAGCCAGGTCCCGGCCATCGTCGCCGGCGGCTTCCTCGCCAAGAACCAGCCGTCGAACTGGCTGAAGTCCTTCGAGTTCTACGCGACCAACACCGTCGACGCGCTGAAGGAGGTGATGACGCTGGGCGACCCCGTCCGGATCGACTTCGCCGGCTACAACGGCGGCGTGCAGAAGCTGTTGTGGTATCCGTCGTCCATCGACTACACGCAGACGCTGATCGGCCCGGGCGTGCCCGGCGGATCGCGCGACCAGTTCCAGCAGCATCAGGACTACAATCTCCTGAACCCCAGCCTGTTCACCTGGACCCAGAGAGTCCAGCCGACGGCCGGCGTCAACACGCCGATCGGCGACGCCAGCACGCTGATGGTCGCCGTCGTCCTGGACCCCGCCAGCGTCAACCCCGCCGACCCCAAGAGCGTGCCGAACGGCGGCGATGCCGTGGTGAACGCGGCTCTTTACAACAACACCAACACGGCAGGCTCCCTGCCCAGCGGCCCGACCAAGGCCGATCTGCGCCAGATCACGACCTATCCGGACGGCAGCACCGTCGATGTGGAGAAGTTCCTGGTCAGCAACGACGGCAAGATCCTGGATTTCTCCGACCCGAATTCGGGCATCTTCAACAAAGAAGGGACCTACAATCTCGAGATCAACATCAAATCGAGCTTGTTCCAGGGCCGGGACATCGACGTCATGATCGCCCCCGAGATCCTCCGCCAGAAGAACCAGCAGGCGACGACCGCGGACAACCTGAAGCCGTAGGGTTCCGTGCCCCCGAAAAGAGCAGGGTTCCTGTAACAAAAGTGACGTTGACCCCGGCGGGGGGGCTGTTACACTGGGAGGGATGCGCCGGCCACTCCTCATAGCCGCGCTCGCGGTCCTCTGCGGGCCCGCGGGCGCCGTCGTGCTGCGCGAGACCTCGGGCTTGGTCCAGGTCCGCGCCGCGGGCGACACGCGCTGGCGCCCGGCGGGAAAGGTCCCGCGCGAGGTGTCCGCGGGCGACGCGGTGCGCACCGGCTTCGACGCGCGCGCC
>MGUL01000076.1:0-637 GCA_001800005.1 Elusimicrobia bacterium RBG_16_66_12
TCGGCGTCTTCGGACAGCCGGCGCGCGCGGGCCGCGGCGGAGGCGCCGCCCGCCACACCGCCCACGATCAGGATGCGCTTCTTGGTCGGATGGGCCATGTCGCCCTTATCATAGCACCGAGTCGGCCCGCCCGACGAATTGATATCAGCGGCGCAGACCCCGGGCGAAGTCCCGCGCGGGCGCCGCCAGCAGCGCGCGCGCCAGCGTCAGCGCGCGCCGCGCGAGCGCGCCGCGGCGCCGCTGCGCGCGCTCGGCCACGGCGCTCGCCCAGGACGGTTTCGTCCGCCGGGGCAGGGAGCGCAGCAGGAGTGCTAGGTCCCGCTCGTCGCCCAGCAGGCGCGCCAGGCGCTCCAGGCCCGGGAGCAGCCCCGAGTCGGGCCGGAGCAGGCCTAACTGGGCGCGCAGCCGCTTGACGCTCTTGCGCAGGGCGTGGCGGTCCAAGCCCGCGCCCGAGCGCCGCGCCGCGCGCAGGCGCCGGCGCGACTGGCGGTAGCTGCGCCGCACGCCTTCCCGGATCTCCGCTGGGGTGAGTTCGCGCGGGAAGGCGGCGGCCAGGCGGCGGCGGCAGGCCGCGATCTCGGCGCCGGAGCGTCGCCAGTCCGGCGGGGGCGAGGGCCGCGGGCGCAGAGCGGGCCGC
>MGUL01000076.1:660-1366 GCA_001800005.1 Elusimicrobia bacterium RBG_16_66_12
AGGAGGCCGGCGACGACGCGCTCGTCGCGCAGGGCCGAGAGCCTCCGGGCGGCGCGCCGCAGCGCCGACTGTTCGCGCGCGGAGCGGACCTCTCCCAGGAGGGGGCGCAGCAGGCGCAGGGCGGCGCGGGCGTCCTTCAGGCGCTTGCGGGCGCGGTGGACGGCCTCGTCGTCGGGGACGCCGGGCCCGGAGAGGAGCCGCGCGGCCTCCTCGAGGCGGGCGCGGAGAAAGGATGCGGCCCTCTCCATGTGGGACTCAGCGGCCGTCGAGGACGGAGCGCCCCTTCTGCAGGCGCCGCACGCGCGCGGCCACCTCCGCGTCGAATCGACGCTGCAGTTCCTCGGTGGTCTGCTCGAACTCCTTGCGGCGCTCCCGCCTGCGCACGCGTGAGTCGTAGTCGAGGAAGTCCAAGACGGACCGGGACTCCCGGCGGTACAGGCGGGAGCCCCTCCACGCGGCGAGCGCGCGCATCCTCGCCAGGTGCAGCGTCCATCGGGCGCGGCTGTCGTGCGGCGAGTAGTTCGCGCGGGCCAGCGTGTGGCACTGGGAGCAGACGCGCGCATAGACCCGGTAGTCGGCGCGGATCTGGAGAGGATAATCCGAGACGTCCACGGTCTCGTCGCCGAGGTCGGCGGGATAGACGGCGGTCCTCAGCCTCTCGGGGGGCGTGGGGGGCACGACCACGCGCGGCTTGGGCGCGGCGGGC
>MGUL01000076.1:1407-3642 GCA_001800005.1 Elusimicrobia bacterium RBG_16_66_12
CGGCCGGGGATGGAGGTCCCCGCCGGCGCTGCGCTCGGCCAATGGGACATCCGCGGGAGGCGACCCCGACCATCGCCAGGTCGCGCAGGCGGCCAGCATGACGATCAGCGCAAGCGCGCCGGGCCGCAGTTGCCTCATGTCAGTGGGCCATGCAACGATATGACCTTTCTAGAGGAACGCGGACTTATGGGCGCGCACGAAGGTCTCGAAGGCGCGCGGCTCGCGTCCGGTCAGGGTCTTCACCGCGTCGGTGGCGAGGTCGGCCTTCCCGGAGCGGAAGACCTCGGCCAGCTCCAGCAGGGCGTCGGCAAGCCATGGGGGATAGGCTCCCGAGAGCATGTGCTCGCGCGCGGCCGCGGGGGGCGTGTCGGAGTATGCCACGGGACGGCCCAGGACCTTCGCCAAGACCGCGGCGGCGTCCGCATAGGAGAGCGAACCGGGGCCGGTGAGCACGAACGTCTTCCCGTCATGGGCGGGCGTGGCGAGCGTCTCGGCGGCCGCGGCCGCGACGTCGCGCGCGTCAACCATCGCGAAGCGGGCGGTTCCCATCGGGCCGGGCAGCACGCCGCGCAGGATGAGCGGTACCAAACCGATAAAGTTCTGATAGAAATAAGCAGGTCGGAGGATCACATGGGCTAGGTCGAGCCGTTTGATCTCTTCTTCGATCTCCCCATGCCATCGGCCTAAAGCGATAGGGGACTTCGCGTCCGCGCCGAGGGCGGAGACTTTCACCAGGCGTTTGACCCCGGCCTTCTTGGCGGCCCGCGCGAACGTGGTCTCCCAGCCGACCATGCGCGGGTCGGCGGGAGAGAGGAGGAACGCGGCGTGGACGCCGGCCAGCGCAGCCGCGAGCGTTTCCGGGACGTTGAAGTCCCCGGCCGCCAGCTCGACCGGGCCGAGGAGTGACTTCGCCTTGGCCGCGTCGCGGACGAGGACCTTGAACGGGACCTTGAGGGTCTTGAGTTCCAGGACCAGCTCGCGGCCGACCTTGCCGGTCGCGCCGGCGACGAGGATCATCGGCTCAGAGCACGCGGCACCATAGGACTTTGAGGTACTCGCCCTCGGGGTGGTCGGCGGCGAAGGGATGGTCGGCGCCCGCGCCGCTCTTGCGGAAGATCTGGACGCGCCGCCCGGCGGAGCCGGCGGCGGTGCGCACGAACTGAAGGAACTCGTCCCAGCTCAGCATGCCGGAACAGGAGCAGGTCACGAGTATTCCCCCGGGCTCGAGCAAGGACATGCCGAGGCGGTTCAAGTCGATGTACTTCTGGCGGCCCAGGGCGTAGCCCTCCTTGTTGGCGATGAGCTTATAGGGGTCGAGGACGATCAGATCGTAGCGGCGCTTGTTCTGTCCCGCCTGGCGCAGATACGGGAAGGCGTCGGCGCAGACCGTGTCGATGCGGACCTGGTTGGCGTTGGCGTTCTTCTTGAGGAGCTCGACCGCGTCCGGGTCGAGCTCGACGGCCGTGACCTCCTCGGCGCCGCCCAGCTTCTTGGCGTAGAGGCCGAAGCCGCCGGTGTAGGAGCAGACATCCAGGACCTTCTTGCCCTTGGCGAAAGGGACGATGGCCATGCGGTTGTCGCGCTGGTCGGTGAAGAAGCCGGTCTTGTAGCCGCTCGAAGGGTCGACGAGGAAGATCACGCCGTTCTCCTTGATCCGCGTGCCGGTGCCCACGCTCATCTTGAGATCGAAGCCTTCCATGCTCTGGGTGTGGGGGGACGCGCGGTGGAAGAATCTCGCGTTGGGATATCTCGCCTTGACGGCCCGCTCGATGCGCGCGGCCTGCTTGTACATCCCGAGCGAGTAGAACTCCAGGGCCACGCAGTCGCCGTAGCGGTCGATGACCAGTCCCGGCAGGCCGTCGCCGTTGTCGTGGACCAGGCGGTAGGCGTCGCTGACCGCATCCAAGCCCAGGACCTCTCGCCGAAACTCGGCCGCCGTCCCGATGCGTCCCATGAAGAAAGCGTCGGCGTCGAAAGCCCCGATGCCGCGGGTCAGAAGCCTCAGCGCGATCAGGCTGCGCGGGTTGTAGAGGGCCACCCCGTACGGCGCGTCGGAGCGGTCGTAGACGGCGACCAGGTCGCCGGGGCGGGCCTTGGGGTCCACCGAACCGAGCATGCGCTTGTAAAGCTGATGGCCCGAGGCGGCCGATTTCAGGCGGACCCAGGGGATGGGGAGCTCGTGGGTCTTGGGGCGGCCTTGGAGGACGGGACGCGCGGCCGCGCTGGGCTCTTCGG
>MGUL01000076.1:3744-9023 GCA_001800005.1 Elusimicrobia bacterium RBG_16_66_12
AAGCCTCGGCGGCGGCGAGCTTTTCGGGCGTGCCGACGTCGTGCCAGGTCCAGCGGTCGGCCCGGAAAGCGCGGATATCGGAACCCGCGGCGGCAAGCCGCAGGTAGGTCTTCGTGATGGAGAAGACCCCGCTCTCGGTGAGCTTGTCGAGGAGCGCCGGCGAGACGACGTGGATGCCATCGAAAGGAAGCCGTTGGGCGTTCGTGACGGCGCCCTTGGCCCAGGTGACCCGGTCGGACTTCCGGTCGTCATGGCCGACGAACCGTCCCTTGGCGTCGAAGAGATAGGCACGACCACTCTCGCGATCACGGACGGAGAGCGTGACAAGGACGCCGCTGTCTCTATGAGCCTCATAGAGAGCCCTGAGATCGATGTCGGAGAGGATGTCTGCGTTGTGGATGAAGAAGGGCTCCCGGCCGCGCAGGAGTGCCGCGGCCTTCTTCAGCGCGCCGCCGGTGTCGAGCAGCAGGTCGTCCTCACGCGAGACGGACACGGGCACGCCGTGCCGCCGGGAGAGGCCCGCGCAGAAATCCGTGACGGCCTGCGCATGGGCGTGGGCGTTGACCACGAAGGAGTCCGCGCCGGCGGCCTTCAGGCGCAGCAGCGCCCGCTCCAGCAGGGGCACGCCGCCGACCGGGAGCAGGGCTTTCGGGGTCTCGTCCGTGAGGGGGGCCAGGCGCGAGCCCACGCCCGCGGCCAGGATCAGGGCCTTCATCTCGCGGGCCAGCTCTTCTTCTCGCGATGCGTGACGACGGCGGAGACCCCCTGGTCGCGCAGGTGCTTGGCCAGGCGCTCGGCCAGGTAGACGGAGCGGTGCTGGCCGCCCGTGCAGCCGAAGGCCACGAAGAGGTCGGTGAAGTTGCGGCCGCCGTAGTCCTCGACGGTCTGGTCGACGAGGGAGAAGGCCGAGCGCGCCCAGCGGTCCACGGACTCCTCCTTGGAGAGAGAGGCGACGACGTCCGCGTCGAGGCCGCTGGAGTGTTTGAAGGCCGGCGAGCGGCCCGGGTTCGGAAGGCAGCGGCAGTCGAAGACATAACCTCCCCCATGTCCCCTGTCATCCCGGGGCATGCCGTGCTTGTAGGAAAAGCTCTGTATCCGGACCGTCAATCTCAACTTGGCCGCGCCGAACTGCCGCAAGGCCGATGAGCCCACCAGGCGCTTGAACACGCCCATCAGCTCCGGCACATCGACGGGGAGATTGGAGGTCAGGAGGACATGCTCGATGTTGCGGATGGCGTAGGGGATGCTCTGGAGGAAAAGGGGCTTCTTCTCGTGGAAGCCTCGCAGGCCGTACGCGCCCATCGCCTGCATGATGCGGATCAGCACGAAGCCGGGGAAGAACTTCAGGAACTCCGGGCGCTCGACCTTCGCGTGCTTGGCCGCCTCGCGGACGTAGAGCTCGAGGAGCTCGTCGCGCAGGTCGAAGGGCACGTCCGCCTTCGCGTCATAGAGGAGGGAGGCCAAATCGTACTGGAGTGCGCCGCGGCGGCCGCCCTGGTAGTCGATGAAGAAGGGCTTGCCGCCCGGGAGCATCACGTTGCGGGACTGGAAGTCGCGGCAGAGGAAGAAGTCCCGCTCGGCGCCGAGCAGATAGTCGGCGAAGACCGCGAAATCCTCCTCCAGGCGCTCCTCGTGGAAGGGGACGGCGCCCAAGGTCAGGAAATAGTACTTGAAGTAGTTGAGGTCCCAGAGCATGGACTGCTTGTCGAAGCTCTGGCGTGGGTAGCACCAGCGGTAGTCGAGGGTCCTGCCCGCGACGATCTGGATCTTGGGCAGCCAGCGCACCACGTCTCGATAGGCCGCCACGACGTCTTCGGGGAATCCGGAGGAGGTCCGCCGCTTGCCGAGGAATTGGAACAGGGTGGTGTCGCCCAGGTCCTCTTCGAGATAGGCCGTGCCGGAGGGCGACTCTCCGTAGATTTCCGGGACCGGAACGCCTTCAGCGCGGAAGTGTTTGGAGAACTCGATGAACGCCCGGTTCTCCCTGGCGTCCTCGTTGAGCACGCCGATGGCGGTCCGACCCGCGCCGCTGAGGCGGTAGATCTTCCGGTTGGAGCCGTCCGCGCGCACGGGGACGGGATCTCCGGGCGCTGCGCCGAAGCGGGTTTGGAAGAGGTCTTTCAAGGAAGCGGACACGCCGCCATCTTAGCGTTTCCGCGTCCGGTGGACAATGGCGGGAACATTAAGGCAGACTGTTCCTCAATGGGGGAGACGACATCCGGCGCGTCCATGGACAAGAACAAGGTCTCCGCGCTCCTGAGCGGGTCCTACGCGCTCCTCCTCGGTTTGATCGTCGGCCTGGGAGGGCTCGGCATCGCGCATGTCGGCCGCCTCCAGCGGGATATACGGGAGCACGAGGGCCGTTGGATCCGGCAGCGGGTCGTCCAGGATGCGATGCGCCTCTCCGCGCAGAACAATCAGATCACGGCGATCATTTTTCTGACGGATGATCCGGGGCGGCGGCGGACGCTTCTGGCCCTGCGCGCCAAGAACCGGGCTTCCATCACGGAGCTGATCAAGACCCTGGAGCGGGACCTTGATTCCCCCGAGGAGGGCCGCCTGCTCGCCGTCGTCAAATCTTCGCGCAAGACATACGTCGACGCTTTTCTGAAGGCCACCGAAACGCTGCTCGACGCCCGCCGTCCCGCCGAGGCCCGGCGGATGGCGGCTGGGCCCCTCCAGGAGGCGCTCTCCCGCTACCTCGCCGCGTGGGACGTCTTCTTGGACCACCAGGACTCCTCCTTGGCGGAGGCCATCGTCGCGAGCGACCGCCGGGCGGAGCATTCGCGCCGGCTCGGCGTGGGGCTCACCGCCCTGGCGGCCCTGCTGGCCGCGGTCATCGCCCTCTTCACCCTGAGGCGCATGAGGAGCCTGATGAATCTGCGCGAGAAGGCGGAGCGGAAGCTCCAGGAACTCAATGAGGGTTTGGAGCGGCGCGTCGCGGAGCGCACTCGGGAACTGGCGGTCGCGCTGGACGCCGCTCAGTCCGCGGTCGTGGCGAAGAGCCGGTTCCTGGCCAACATGAGCCACGAGATCCGCACCCCGCTCAACGCGGTCATCGGCATGACCGGACTCCTGCTGGACACGAAGCTCGACGCCGAGCAGAGGGAGTTCGCGCAGAACGTCCGCGTGGGCGGCGAGATGCTCCTTGCCGTCATCAGCGACGTGCTGGATTTCTCGAAGCTCGAGGCGGACAAGGTGGAGCTGGAGAAGACCGACTTCGACCTGGTCGACCTCCTGGAGGAGTGCGCCCGGGTCGTCGCGGCCTCGGCCCAGGCCAAGGGCCTGGAGGTGGCCGTGGTCATCGGGCCGCGCATGAACACGGCCCTGCGCGGAGATCCCAGGCACCTGCGCCAGGTCCTGATGAACCTGCTGGGCAACGCGATCAAGTTCACCGCGAAGGGGGAGGTCGTCCTGCGCGCCGTCCCGCAGAACGAGACGGCAGAGTCGGCGGGCATCCGCTTCGAGATCCAGGACTCCGGCGTCGGGATCCCGCCGGAGGTCCAGCTGCGGCTCTTCCGCGCCTTCACCCAGGCCGACTCGTCCATCACGCGCCGTTTCGGGGGCACGGGGCTGGGCCTGGCCATCTCCCGCCGCATCGTCGAGCTCATGGGTGGGCGCATTGGCGTCGACAGCGCGCCGGGAAAGGGCTCGACGTTCTGGTTCGAGGTCCCGCTCGAGAAGCAGAAAGCCCCCTTGCCCAAGTCCCTTGCCGCCTCCGCCGAGGCGCAGCCCGCCGTCGCGCGCAAGCCCGGCCGCATCCTCGTGGCGGAGGACGTGGAGGCCAACCGCACGCTGGCCCTTCATCAACTGCGCAAGCTGGGCTATGAGGCCGATGCGGCGGCCAACGGCCTCGAGGTGTTGAAAGCCCTCGAGGCCAGGCCCTATCGGCTGGTGCTGATGGACTGCCATATGCCCGAGATGGACGGCTTCGAGGTCGCCGCGCGCATCCGCGCGATGACCGGAGTTCTGCGCGACATCCCCATCGTGGCCATGACGGCCGACGTGATGTCCGGAGACCGGGAGAAATGCCTGTCCGCGGGGATGAACGACTACATCTCCAAACCGGTGGACATCGCGGAGCTGGAGAAGGTCCTGGACCGCCGGCTGGCGGGCCGGGATGGAGTGGATAAATAATGGCCGGGATTGCTACACTCCCCCTATCCGCTCAGCGGAGGAGGAATCGATGAAACCGGCGATCAAGGATCTCATGGACGACCATCAGGTCATCCTGCGCATGCTGCGGGCCCTCAACGGCATCTGCCTGCTTCTAGGCGAGGGCAAGACCGTGCCCTCGGCCGATCTTGATGCCGTGCTGGATTTCATCAAGACCTTCGCCGACTACTGCCACCACGCCAAGGAGGAGGACCTCCTGTTCCCGGCCATGGGGGAGGTCGGCTTCCCGCGCGAGGGCGGGCCCGTCGCCGTGATGCTCATGGAGCACGAGCAGGGACGCTAGTACGTGAAAGCCCTCTCCGCGGCCCTGGAGCGCGTCCGCGCGGGCGAGCCGGCGGCGCTCAAGGACGTCTCCCGCGCCGCGATGAATTACGCCTCCCTGCTGTCGGGCCATATCGGCAAGGAGGACGACATCCTCTACCCGATGGCCATGGACGCCATCCCGGAGGCGCGTTGGAAGGTCCTGAAGGCTGGGTTCGACCGCGTCGAGGCCGAGCGCCTGGGGCCGAAGCGCCGGGCCGGGTACGTGGAGCTCATCGACCGCCTGGCGGCCGCCTATCCGGCGCCGGAACTGGTCCGGCCCGCCGGCGGGATGTGCCATTGAGGATCCCCCGATGAGCGAGGCCCCGGACGCTCTCTACGCCCGCACGCTCGACACGGCCGAGCTGGTGGCGTACGAAAGCGGCGCGGTGGTCAGCCGCACGCTGATCAAGAAGCCCGTGGGCACCGTCACGCTCTTCTCTTTCGACAAGGGCGAGGGGCTCAGCGAGCACACGGCCGCCTTCGACGCCCTCGTTACGGTGCTGGACGGCGCCGCCGAGGTGACCATCGCCGGCCGGGCCCACCGCGTCGAGGCGGGGCAGTCCGTCATCATGCCCGGGGGCAAGCCCCACGCCTTGCAGGCCGTCGAGCGCTTCAAGATGATGCTGGTGATGATCCGCGCCTGAAACCGCCCCCCGAAGCCGCCCAGCGCGAGCGCGTGCGCGCCATCCTGGTCTCCCTCCTCGCGGGCGCGGTCATCCTGGCCCTCAAGGCCGCCGCCTACTTCATGACCGGCTCGATGGCTCTCCAGTCCGACGCGATGGAGAGCATCGTCAACGTCG
>MGUL01000076.1:9077-9370 GCA_001800005.1 Elusimicrobia bacterium RBG_16_66_12
CCAGCCGGCGGACAAGAACCACCCTTACGGCCACGGCAAGATGGAGTTCTTCGCCGCCGCCTTCGAGGGAGGCCTGATCTCCCTGGCCGCGGTCATCATCCTCTACGAGTCCGTCATGGCCCTCTTCTCGGGCCTCCAGCTCAAGAGCCTGGGACTGGGCATGGCGCTCAATCTCGCGGCGGGGGCGCTCAACGGCCTGCTCGGCTGGTGGCTGGTGCGCGCCGGCAGGCGCTTGCGCTCCAGGACGCTGGAAGCCGACGGCCGCCATGTGCTCTCGGACTTCTACTCCACGG
>MGUL01000076.1:9471-10327 GCA_001800005.1 Elusimicrobia bacterium RBG_16_66_12
GCCAGGACCGGCCTCGGACTGGTGCGCGAGTCGGCGGCGGCGCTCCTCGACGAGGAGGACTCGGCCATGATCGAGAAGATCGTGGCCGCGCTCGACGGCCTGCTGCGCCGGGGCGTGGGCAAGACCGGGGTCATCACGGTGCACGGCCTGCGCGCGATCCGCTCCGGCCGCTATACCCATGTCGACATCCACCTGGTCGTGCCGGAGTATGAGCAGGTGGCCAAGGGCCACGACGCCGCGGAGCGTTTCGAAAGACTCCTGATTGACGCGGCCGGGATGGAGGGCGAGGTCCACACCCACATCGATCCCTGCCGACGCAAGTATTGCGCCCATTGCGCGGACGAATCCTGCCCCATCCGCCTCGCGCCCCATTCGGGGAGCCATGCGATCACGAAGGAAGAGGCCACGCTGGCCGAACCGATCGAGTAAAACGACCCCATGATCATCCTTCCCGCGCTGCTCTCGTGCACGGTCCTGGCCGCTCACTTCCTCCGCTGGGGCAACCTCCCCGGCGTCCTCGTGGTCCTCATCCTGACGGTCCTGGCCCTGGCCGCGCGCCGGGACTGGTCGCTCAAGCTCCTCCAGGGGATGCTCTTCGCCTCGCCGTTCTTGTGGGTCTTCCTGGCCTACCGCACGGCTTCGGAGCGCATCCTGGAGGGGAGGCCTTATCTGCGCGCCTGCCTGATCTTCGCGGCCGCCGCCCTCTTCTCGGTCTGGTCGGCCGTCATCCTCGCCAGGCCGAAGGCCCGGGAGCGGTTCGGCCGATGATGCCCCGCGAGCACGGCTCCTGGGCCGTGCTCATCGCGCCCATCCTGGTGGGCCTGGCCGTCGCGGGCGGAGGCCCGCCGGGGGCCGT
>MGUL01000076.1:10355-13411 GCA_001800005.1 Elusimicrobia bacterium RBG_16_66_12
GAGGCTTCCTGCTCCGCGTGCCTCTGCAGTCCGTGATCTCCCCGCAGCCCGCCCCGGGCGCCGCGCTTTGGCTGGCGGCTTACGCGGCGCTGACGGCGGCGGGAGGGCTGCCGCTGTTCTTCGTCTATGAGCGCTGGGGCCTGCTGGGCTTCGCCGTTCCCGCGGCGGCGCTGATGGCCCTGAATCTCCGCTCCAACCTGAACCGCCGGACCTTCAGCTTCTCCAACGAGGTCCTGGGCATCCTCGGGCTGTGTCTCGGCGCGCCCGCGGCCTGCTTCGCGGCGCGAGGCTCGCTGGCGGGCGGCGCCTGGCCGGCGTGGGGCCTCAGCGCGCTCTATTTCCTCGGCCCCATCTTCGACATCAAGGCCGCGGCCCTGCGGCACCGCGTGTCCGCCGATAAGTCCGCGCACGCCGCGTGGTCGCGGATGAAGACGGCTTCTCTGGCTTACGCGGCCGCGGCGCTCGTCATCGTCGGCGCCGCCGCGGCCGCCGGCTGGCTGAGCGCCGCGGCGCCCCTGCCGTTCTTGGCCGCGCTGCACAAGACCTGGAGACGCGGCCGTCTCGCGCCGGGACGGGTGGACTTCCGGCGTCTGGGTTTCGCGGAGGTCGTCTACTCCGTCTTCTTCGTCCTGGTGATCGGAGGCGGCTTCCTCGCGCGGGCCCGCTGATCAGGCCTTCTTGTGGCACTTCGTGCACCCGCCCTTGGCGGCGAACACGATTTTCTTGTCCTTGCCGACGGCCATTTCCTTGCCGTTGTGGCAGGCGCCGCAGGACTTGCCCGCGTACATGTCCGCCATCTTCAGGCCGCCCGTCAGCTTCTGGGCGAACACCGGCTCCTTGCCTTCATGGCAGGCGGCGCATCCGACCTTGTCGGCGTGCGCCTTGTGCGTGAACTTGACCGCGCCGAGCTTCGCCTTGTCGAAGGCGAGGAACTCGGGGGCTTCCTTCTTGTCCGTCGCGGCCTCGGTGGAGACCGCGGGGGGCGTGGTTTCGGCCGCGGCGACGAAACAGGCGGCGGCGAGAACGCCGCAGACCAGCATGGACTTTCGCATCTGTGATCCTCCTGAGATGGCGGGCGATGACGGCGCCCGCGGACTGGACGGCCTATTGACTCTAGCAACGCTCAAGCCATTTGTCTCGTTCCGAGACGGAAGGAGCCTCAAGATTGGTAAAATCTACGCCGGGTGGATTCCATCACGCTTGTCGTCATGCTTGCTTTGGGGGGGACCCTCCTCCTGGTCGGCCTCTGGCAGAAGCGCCTGGAAAACGAGCGCGACCGTGAGAATCTGGGCCGCATGAAGGACGCCAAGGCGCGGGGCAGGGACAAGGCCATCGCCCAGCACCCGCAGATCCGGGAGGACCTCTGCCTGGGCTGCGGCAGCTGCGTGGCGGCCTGCCCCGAGCACGGCGTGCTGGGGCTCGTGGGCGGAGTGTCGAAGGTGATCCACGCCTCCAAGTGCGTGGGCCACGGGAAATGCGCCGAGGCCTGCCCCGTCGGCGCCATCACGGTCGGCCTCGGCGACGTCTCCAAACGCCCCGACATCCCCGTCCTCTCGGACCGTCTTGAGTCCAGCGTTGCGGGCCTCTACATCGCGGGCGAGCTCGGCGGCATCGCGCTGGTCCGCAATGCCGTGGAGCAGGGGGTGCGCGCGATGGATGACGTCGCCCGGCGCCTGCGCGAAGAGCCCGCCGCCAAGCTCCCCGGGGTGCGGGACGTCCTCGTGGTCGGAGTCGGGCCGGCGGGCCTCTCGGCGACCTTCCGCGCCGTCGAGCTGGGGCTCGACTGCGAGACGGTCAGCCTCAGCGACGTCGGCGGCACGGTGCTCAAGTATCCGCGGCGAAAGCTCACGCTTCTCCAGGAGGTCGCGATCCCGCTCCATGGGCGCCTGAAGGAAGGGGAATACTTGAAGGAAGACCTGCTTGCGATATGGACGGGCGTCATCGACAAGCGCGGCGTGAAGACCCGGGCGGGGGCGGGCCTCTTGTCGGTCGAGCGGGGCGCGGGCCTCCTGGAGACAAGGACGACCGTCGGGGATTTCCGCAGCCGCTTCGTGATCCTGGCGATGGGGCGGCGCGGCTCGCCGCGAAAGCTGGGCGTGCCGGGGGAAGACTCCGAGCGCGTGCTTTATGAGCTGGCGGACGCGGCCGCATTCACGGGGCAGAGGGTCCTGGTCGTCGGCGGCGGCGACAGCGCGGTGGAGGCGGCCCTGGTCCTGGCGGCCCAGCCCGGCAATCAGGTCGCGCTCTCCTACCGCAAGCCGGAGTTCGTCCGGCTGAAATCCCGCAACGAGGAGCGCCTGCGCGCCGCGGCCGCGGAAGGACGCTTGAAACTGCTCCTGTCGTCCGAGGTCCGCGCCATCGAGAAGGACTCCGCGCTGCTGACCTCGAGCGAGTCCGGCCGATCCCGGGAAATTCGCCAGAGTGCCGATTGGGTGTTCGTCTTCGCGGGAGGCGAGCCGCCCTTCCCTCTGCTGCAGAAGATCGGAGTGCGCTTCGGAAAGGCTCCCGTCCCGGAGGCCGCGCCGTGAACGTCAAGGACCGCAGCCCTGCCTCCCGCGTCTTCGCCGTCCTGGGAACGCTGGCCGCCGTCGGTCTGGCGGCCCTGGCGTGGACGGGGCGCGACTACTACCGCCTGCCCGCCGCCCAGCGCGCGCTGCACGAGGCGCACGCGGTCCTGCGGTCCTCCGGGGTATGGGGACTGCCCTACGGCATCGGCGGCTTCGTCCTCATCGTGCTCAACCTCGGCTACCTCGTGCGCCGCGCGTTCATCCGCTCCGGCTGGATGGGAACCCTGCGCGACTGGATGTCCCTTCACGTCTTCACGGGGCTCGTCGGTGCCCTTCTGATCCTGCTGCACAGCGCCTTCCAGCCGCGAAGCCCGATGGGCGCGCTTTCTTTTTTCGCTCTCGGGGTCGTGGTCGTCACCGGGATCGTCGGACGCTACATCTACGCCCATGTGCCGCGCTCCGTCCAGGGCCAGGAGCTCGAGCTTTCGGAGCTCGAGCGCCTCATCGAGGAGCGCCGCAAGGAACTGATCGCGAAGGGCCTGCGCGTGG
>MGUL01000077.1:0-5258 GCA_001800005.1 Elusimicrobia bacterium RBG_16_66_12
CGGAGGCTTCCGCATCGAGATCGCCGGAGGCGAGCCGTTCCGCCATCCGGAGATCGTCCCTCTGGTCCGCGAGATCTCGCGCCGGCATGCGATCCGGCTCGTGACCAACCTGTCCGTGGACGTGGGCGGGATCCTGGCCGAGTTCGATCCGGCTCGGGTCGCGTTCAGCGTCAGTTTTCACCCCTCTCATGCCCGTTTCGAGGAACTGCTCGCGAAGCTCCGCCTCCTCAAACAGGCCGGCTTCGAGGTCGTCGTGAGCATCGTCGCCTATCCGCCCTATCTTCGCAGCCTGGAGGGCTGGATGTCGGCTTTGGAGCGCGAGGGCCTACGGTGTTTCCTCAACCCTTTCCAAGGGTCTTTCGCGGGGCGCGAGTATCCCGGTTCCTACGCCGCCGAAGACTCTCTTTTCCTGCGCCGGCGGACCTTCGCGGAAGAGCTTGAGATCCGCATGCGGCAGGCCAGCCCTCGCGGCCGGCCCTGCGCCGCCGGAAGCCGGTATTTCAGGATCTGGCCCGACGGCGCGATCCATCGCTGCTGCGCGGCCACGGAACTGGGATTGCGCCCCCTGGGGCACATCCGCGACCGGGTCATCCCCGTCCTGCCCGAACCCGCCGCTTGTCCCGCGGACCGCTGTTTCGCCCCCAACGAGGTTTCATGTCTGGTCGAGAGATGACGGCATCCGCGACAAGCGCTCGGTTCCTGGCGACGGCGTTGGCGGCCTGCCTCTTCTTCGGCTGCTCGAGGTCGGATGGTTCCCGGTCTGGAAAAGACGGGCTCATGCTGTCCTCAGACGAGATTTTGGCGCGCCCCGCCGCTCTGGAGCTTCCTGGGCCCGTCAAGATTTGGGTCGCCGAAAAGTCCCCGGAGATGGGGGTCTATTACGTCCTCTCCGGCCGGGAGCTTCTGGAGCCGGAGAGGCAGGCCGGGGCGGCGCAGCGCCTCGTCCTCTTCCGGGGTCGCGCGGAACTCCGGGTCGGCGGCGTGGTCAAAATCTGCGACGCCGGAGCCTATGCCGCCGTGCCGCCCGGCACGGCGTGGCGTCTGAAGCGTCTGGGACCGGAGCCCCTGCTCTTCTCCCTGCTCGTCTCGCCCGACGCGGCGGAACTGACCGACCTGCTGCCACACCGCGCCGGGGATCTCCGCATCCCGTGACCGAGCATAAAATCTCCGCGTCGTGCGTTCTCGTTCCCGTCGCGCTCTACGGCCTGTTCGTTCTCCCGAGGCTTGGCTCTCCCGGCCTGCACCTCGAGGAGGTCTATACGATCATGCCGGCGCTGAAGTTTCTTGGATATCAGGCGACCGCGGGCGACCTCGCTTTCTTGGAGTTCAAGGGCCTGTCGTTCCCGCTGGCTTTCGGGCTCTACCACGGAGCAGTCGAATCCTACCTCGCCGCTCCTTTCATCGCCGCGATGGGCACCACGCCGGAAGCCTTGCGCGCGTGTACAGTCCTTATGGGCGGCGCCACCTTGATGCTGTTCTTCAGCTTGACCCGGGCTCTCGCGGGCAGCCGCGTCGTTGCGGCGTTCGGATCCGTTCTCCTGGCCGTTCATCCCACGTTTGTCAGCGCGACGCGCGAGGGCTTCAACGGAGGCTCCGCCCTGCTCCTTTTCGAGGTTGCCGCGTTGCTCGGCCTGCTTTATTGGCGTCGGACGGGGCGGGACGTCTTTCTCTACGCCGCGTGCCTGGCCCTCGGTCTCGGGCTCGGAAGCCGAGGCTGGTTCATCTACTGTCTGACGGCGCTGGCCGTGCTTGTCGTCGTTTTCCGGCTCCGTGCGTCCGGGCGCGACCTCGAGCGGGTGGCGTTCCGTTCCTGGCGTCTCCCCCTTTTCGCCCTTGTGATCTTCATGTTCGGAGCGTTGCCGTTCATTCTGCAGCACGTCCGTCTTCAAATCCACGGAGACGATGGAGCCGTCTTCTCCATGCTGGAGGCCGATAATCTCGACTATTGGGGGAACCTCCGGGTCCGCTTGGCGCAAATCGGGAGTTTGCTGAGCCGTGACGTCGTCTTGGAGGGGCAATTCCCGCAAGCTCCTTCGGCGCCCTATCGCGTTCACTGGCCGATCTTTTGCGTCTGCCTCGCATGGAGTCTAGCGTCGCTGCGGTTTGGTCGCGGTCGAGACGGCTGGGCGGCGAGGACCTTCTTTTCAGGCTACTTCGTCGCGGTCCTGGCTGTTTCGACCTTCACGCTCCGAGGGCTCAATGCGCTTCACCTGTTGCCGCTGCTGCCTGTCGCGGTACTCATCGTCACCCTGAGCGTTCAGGACGCTCTGCGATTGCTGAGGCCTGCCTGGCGCGCTCCGTCGCTCGCCCTGCTTATCGTCTTGGCGCTCGCTCTGGACGCGCCCAAGCTCCAGGCCCGCCTGACGGATATGTCCGGCGTGTCCCTGCTGCACTCGAACGCGACGTACAGGGCGGCTGATTGGCTCAGGAAGAACGGCCATCGACATGTCGCCTCCCTGGATTGGGGCATGCTTCCGATCGACTACCTCGAAGCGGGGAGGATCCAGATCGATCGTTACTGGTACGTGTCGGGCCTTCCAGCCGAGGGCAGGGCGAAGGGTGTGGCTCGCATGCGCCGGAGCATAGGGAACCCCGATGGCATCTGGCTGATGTATGTCGACCCGCCGAAGTCTCTGCCCTCCGCTCAGGGTCTCTTCTTCGAGGAGCTCCGCCGCCTTGGGATGGGAATCACCGAACTCGCACGCTTTTATCAGGAAGACGGGAGGCCGGTGATCCGGGCCGTGCGGGTCCGCCTGTGATATCGGTCGTCATCGCCGCCCGCGACTGCGAAAGGGAAATCCGCGTCCTGTTGGAATCAATCCTGGTTTCGGAGTTCAAGGACCTGCAGCTCTGCGTCTGCGACGACGCCTCGACGGACGGCACGCGGGGGGCCATCCGCTCTTTCGAGGAGCGCCTCGACATCTCTCTGGTCGTCAACGACCGCAATCTCGGCGTCTGTCGGTCGAGAAACAAGGCTCTCGCCCTTGCCCGAGGCGACCTCCTTCTCTTCCTGGATGCCGACATTCGCCTCTATCCCGACACCATCACGAAGCTCCTGCGGACGCTGGAGCGCACCGGCGCGGACGTCGTGGACGGCTGTTACAGCCCCGTGGCCCTCGACGATGGTCTTTTTTCGCGGTATTATGCCTTGTTCTCCCATCACTCCTTTCTGGTCGGCGAGCGTCCCTGCGACTACAACGTCTTCAACGCCTGGTGCGCGCTGTGCCGGCCCGAGGTGATGAAGAAGACCGGGGGCCATTTGCCGCTTCCGAAGGGAGTTGAGATCGAGAATGAGGCGCTTGGCCGACGCATCGTCGCGCAGGGGTTCTCGCTGATGCTCGATCCCGGCGTCGCCGTCGACCATCACTGGGGCGGACACGCCAAGCTCGTCTTCATCTTCACCCGCCGGGTGTACTGGTGGGTGAAGATATTCTTCGCGACCGGCGGCGGTTTCGAGAAATCGATGACCACGGCTTCCTACGGTTTCGGGACGCTTTGCTTGCCGGCTGCCGCCTTGGCGAGCCTGGCCTCCCGCTGGGAGCCGTTTTTGCTCTGGCCCGCCGCGGCGCTGGCGGCGGGCTTCGCGGCGGCGTACGCGCCCTTCTACCTGTTCGTCCTCAAGCGGGAAGGGGTCGTCTTCTGCGGCGCCAGCGTCCTTTTGAGCGCCTACTTCGCCTGCTATGCGGCCGCCGGCGCCGTCTGCTCCTGCCTCGATGAGTGCCGGCTGCTGATCGCCCGCCGCCGCGGCACGCTCGATCCGAGGCTGTTCGGCGCCGGCGCGAGGATTCCCCGTGCCTGACTTCGTTCTCCTGTGCTACTCGCATAACACGCCGTATTCCTACGACGCCCACACCCCGGTATCCGTGCTCGCGCTAGGGACATATCTCGAGCAGCGCGGCGTCGAAGTCGAGTATTTCGACGAGAGGATCGACCCTCACCGCCGGTTCCGGGAGCTTCTCGACGCCCGGCCTCTGCTGGTCGGGTTCTCCGTGATCGGGGGCTATCAGCTCGCCTCGGCCGAACGCCTTTCCCGCATCGCCCGGAGCCGCTCGCCGGGCAGCCTGATCGTCTGGGGGGGCGTGGCGCCCACGACCCTCGCCGATGAGATCGCCGGGCAGGACTTCGTCGACTGCGTGGTCATCGGCGAGGGCGAGGAGACGCTGCTGGAGCTCGTCGAGTCCCTGCGGGGAGACCCGGCGCGGGACGTTTCCCGAATCGCGGGCGTCGCCGCGAAAAAGGACGGCGCCGTCCGGCGCGGCCCGCCGCGTTCGCCTCCGGACGTCGAGGCGCTGCCTTTCGTCTACCAGGGGAAGGCCCTGGAGATGCTTCGGCGCTGCCTGCGATTCGACTCGGTCCGGGAGGCCGTCGGTTACGAGGTCTCGCGCGGTTGTCCTTTCCAATGCACCTTCTGCTACAGTCCCCGATTCCACGGCCGGCCGCGGCTCAAGTCCGTCGGCAAGGTCTCGGCGGAACTCGAGGCTTTGGGGCGGCTGGGAGTCCGGGACCTGGACATTTACGACGACACCCTCTTCGGAGGGCGCCTAGAGGCGTTCCCGGACTATCTCGAAGCCCTGCGCCGGAATCGATTCCGCTGGATCGGCAACCTGCGGATCAACATGCTGACGGAGCCCCTTCTTCGGATGTTGGAGGAGTCGGGCTGCCGCTGGATCTATTTCGGCATCGAGTCGGACGACGATCGCGTGCTGCGCGCGATCAAGAAGGGTTTCACGGCTCAAGACATCCGCGACGGTCTGGCGCTCATGAGGCGGTCGTCTTTGCCCGTCGTCTATTCGATCATCTACGGGCTCCCCCTGGAGGGGGAGGCCGATAAAGTCGATCATTGCCTGGACATGGCCGAGGAGCTCCATCGATCCCAGCCCGAGGCCGAGATCAAGGTGCAGTCGTTCGTGCCCTTGCCGGGCAGCGAGCTCTATCCCGCCGCCCTCGATTTCGGCTTTAAGCCGCCCAATGACCTGGCGGGCTGGGTCCGTCACGATCACTTCGGCGTCAGCAATCCGTGGCTTCCCGACCCATCCTTGGCCAACAAGATCTATCTCTCCTCGTTTCTGGCGTTTCGTTACAGACGCCACCTGTCCCGCTTCCCGCTGAGTCTGGCGGCTTATCCCCTGCACCGTCTCAGCCTCTGGCGGATTCGAAAAAAGTTCTTCCGTTTTTACTTCGAAAGGGCGCTCTACTCGGCGTTCCTGGCGGCGTCCGAGCTGCGGGTGAAAATCCTCCTGATGATGCGCGACCTTTGG
>MGUL01000077.1:5282-7405 GCA_001800005.1 Elusimicrobia bacterium RBG_16_66_12
TGCCTTTGGGAGGCCGTCTCGACGCCGCCGACGCGGCGGCGGCCGAGAGGATGACGCGGGCGCTGAGGCACCGCGGCCCTGACGGCGCCGGCTTGTTGTCCGATGAGATGTGCGCCCTGGGCAACGCCCGCCTGCGGATCACCGACCTGAGCTCGAAGGGCGACCTGCCCATGGCCAACGAAGACGGCTCGGTCCGGCTGAGCTACAACGGCGCCGTGACCAACGGCGCGGAGCTCAAGCGCTCCCTCGGCCTGGAGGACCGTTATCGCTTCCGATCCTCCTCCGATGCCGAGATCGTGCTCCGCGCCTACGAAGAGCTGGGCATCGACTTCGTGCGCCGTCTCAGCGGCATGTTCGCCTTCTGCCTCTACGACCGCCGTCTCGGGAAGGCCTTCCTCGTCAGGGATTTCTTCGGCCAGCGTCCCTTGTTCCACATGGTCAAGGGGCAAAAGCTCTATTTCGCCTCGGAGATCAAGGCCTTCCTCGAGCTGCCCGATTTCGACAAGAGCCTCGACCACGACGCCCTCCACCATTTCTTCTCGCTGGCCTACATCCCGGGGAAGCTCACCCCCTTCAAGGCCGTCCGCGAGCTCGAGGGCGGCCATCTCATGGAGATCGACTGCCGCACCGGGTCGATCGACGCGCGCCGCTACTACCGTCTGGAGTACGGAGCGGACGAGTCGCTCTCCGAGGGCGCGGCCGCGCGGGGCCTTCACGAGGCGCTTCTGGACTCGGTCCGGCGCAATATCGAGGTCGACGTGCCGGCGGGGCTCATGCTGTCGGGAGGCGTCGACACCGGCATCCTTCTCGGACTCCTCAAGGAGCTGGGCGTCAGCCGGCGCACGCACACCTTCTCCATCCGAATGAACGCCCCCACCTTCGACGAGTCCCGCTATCAGAGGCTGCTGGCCGATTTCGGGGGGACGATTCATCACACCGTCGAGGTCAACCCCGCGGACATCGAGGCGAACCTGCCGGCCCACATCGCCTAGCTCGACGAGCCCACGGGGGACGGGGCTGCGATCCCCTTCTTCCTCCTGGCCAAGGAGGCGCGCCGATATGTCCCTCTCATCCTCTCAGGCGAGGGCGGCGACGAGATTTTCAACGCCTACGAGACCCACCGCGCCTACAAGGCGCGCAAGCTCTACCGGACCTGGGTCCCTGCCGCGCTCCGAGGCCTGGTGCGGGCCGGCGCGCGTCGTCTTCCCGTTTCCCATAGCAAGCTCAGCTGGGACTTCGTGCTCAAGCGCTTCACCGAGGGCGCGGAGCTCGGCACGGCCCAGGCGCATTACCACTGGCGGCACGTGCTCTCCGAAGAGGAGAAACGGCGCCTGCTGCCGGGGCTCGGGCCGAGGAAACCGACGTCGGAGCTTTTCACCGAACTCTTCGAATCGCTGTCTTTCGAGGACGAGCTCGACCGTATCTCGACGATCGACCTGACGTACTACTTCATCGACGATCTGATGGTGAAGAACGACCGCATGCTGATGGCCCACTCCGTCGAGGCGCGCTATCCGTACACGGACCGGCATGTCGCGGAATTCTCCGCCGCCATTCCGACCCGCTTCAAGGTCAAGGGGCTCAAGGGGCGCTCGATCCAGAAGCTGGCGATGAAGGGGCTCATCCCGGAGGAGATCTATCGGCGCAGCAACATGGGTCTGGAGATGCCGCATTCCTCATGGTTCCTGCGCGATCTCAAGGGCCTGGCGGACCGGTATTTCAGCAGGGAGGTCGTGGGCAGGAGCGGCCTCCTCGACTTCTCCGCCGTCGACGGTCTGTGGCGGGAGCATCTTGCCGGCCGCCGGGACAACGGCCGGGCGCTCTGGTGCGTGTTGAATTTCATCGTCTGGTTCGATCTATTCGTCTACAACGGCGACCACGCGCGCTATCGCTGACGCGGCGAAGGCTCGGCCCGGTCGGCGTCGGCGATGAAGCGCTCCACGGCGGCGGCCGCGCCGCCGCAGAAGGCCGACTGCCCTTCCTTCAGATAGAGCGCCCGCGAGCAGAGGGTGCGGACCATGTCCAGGCTGTGGGTGACCAGCACCAGGGTCTTGCCCTGCGCCGCCAGGGCCCTGATCGCCTCGATGCACTGGGCTTGAAACGCGCGGTCGCCCACGGCCAGC
>MGUL01000077.1:7412-10355 GCA_001800005.1 Elusimicrobia bacterium RBG_16_66_12
ATCAGGAGGATGTCCAGGTCGGCATGGAGGGCGACCGAGAAGGGCAAGCGGGCCGCCAGGCCCGAGGAGAGCTCGCCGTAGCGGGCGTAGAGATAGTCCTGGAGCCCGGAGAAGTCCAGGATCCGCGGCAGACGCCGCTTGAACTCCCCGTTCGAGACGCCCAGCAGGGCCGCGCACAGGGATAGGTTGTCGAGGACGCTCAGGTTCGGGCGCAGCCCGGCCGCCAATTGGAAGAACGGGTCCGTCTTGCCGTCCACCCGCAGGCGGCCGCTCGACGGCGCCAGGATGCGGGCCAGAAGCAGCAGCAGGGTGCTCTTGCCCGCGCCGTTGGGGCCGATGACGCCGAAGATGTCCCCGCGCCGGATCTCCAGGTCGAGGCCGCGCAGGGCCCACAGCTCCCTATGCGGCGTCGCGCCCGTCAGGGCGCGACGAAGGCGGGTGGCTACGGTCCGCCGTTCGTCCCGCGTCCCGATGAGGAAGCGTTTGCCCAGCCCTTCGGCGCGGATGACGATGTCGGAGCCCATCAGACCAGGAGCTTGTCCGCGATTTCGAATTCGCGGCGCCGCAGCAGGAGCAAGCCCGCCGCCGCCAGGACCAGCGCGCCCAGGAGGATGACGAGCATCGCGGCCGGCTCGGGGGGACTGCCGGAGACGGCGCAACCGCGGAAGGCCTGGATGATCTGGGTCATCGGATTGAGGCTCAAGAGGGCTCGCTTGTCCGGACTGAGGATGTCGAGGGGGTAGAACACGGGGGTCAGATAGAACATCGCCGAGGTCAGCACGTCCCAGATCCTCTCAAGGTCCTGGTACTCGGCCCCCCAGACGGCGAGGAACAGGCCGACGGCGGTCGCCAGCAGAAGCTCAAGGGCGAGAAGCCCCGGCAGCAGGAGCCAAGTCCAGCGCGGTGTCTGTCCGAGGAGGAGCAGCGCTCCCATCAGCACCCCGATCTCCAGGAGCGAGGACCAGGACACCGCGCCGAGGGAGGAGAACACCACGATCTCGCGAGGGAAGCGATAATTGAGGATCGTTCCTCGGGCCCGGCGCAGGCTGCCGAGCGCGTAGCTGGTCGCCTTCTGGAAGAAGTTCCACAGCACGAGGCCGATGAGGAGATAGGCGACGTACTGGTCCACGAACTTCCCCATCCACTTGGAGAATAGCCCGTAGAGGACGATGAACATGAGGATGGGGTGCAGGAGGGTCCAGAGGAATCCCAGCGCCGTCCCCTGGTCGCGCATCAGGATCTCGCCGCGCGTCATCTCCCAGAGAAGGTCCCGATACGGGAACGCCGGCCGGGCGGACGGAGCGCGCTTCGTCATGTGGCCTTGGGCAGCCACACGCCGGAGATGAGGCCGGAGAAGACCTCCAGGCCGTCGCGGGGCCCGCCGGCGATCTGGATCTCCACGCGGCTGAGGATCTTGGTGGTGCGGAAGTAGCCTTCGCCGTCGAACGAGGCCTGGCAGGCGACGGTCTCGCCGGCGAAGACCGGGTTGGCGAAGACGCCGTCCTCGATCTGGGTGAAGTAGCCGACGAGCTGGTCGATCTCGCTCGCGGGGATGCGCAGGGACATGTGGTAGATGCACCAGGCGACGCTGCCGACCTGGGCCGACATCTCGATGAGCTTGAAGGGGGGAACGACCGAGCCGTCGGGGGAGCAGCCCGCGCAGTCCTCGGGCTTCCAGGTGTAGGAGCCGATGATGTGCTCCTCGTCCATCTCGAGGATCTCGTCGATGAAGCGCATCGGGCGCCGCTGCGGGACCAGGGCCAGGACCTGTTCAGGGGTGAGCGCCTTCACGGCCGGGCTCCTTGCGTCCGCTTCTTGAGCCTGCCGCCGAAGGCCATCGCGCTCGCGACCGGGTAGTCGACGTAGCGGATGTCCTTGTGGACGCCGACGTTGGCGTTCGAGCAGCTCAGGATCGGGCGGCCGTCGGCGAAGACCGTCGCGTCGGCGCGCACGAAGGCGTCGCCCGTCTCGGCGGCCCGGACCGTCTTCAGGACGCGGATCTCATAGCGGATGTCGCGGTCCTCGGGGCGTATGTCGTCGAAGACCTCGACGCGCTCGAAGCCCAGCGCCCGTCCGGTCCCGGCGTTGCGGCTCCAGGCCTGGAAGACCCCGATCAGCTGCCAGACCGCGTCGATGGAGAGCGCGGCGGGCTTGACTCCCGGGGTCATCGCGTAGAACCAGTCGGTGGGGGCGTTCGGGCGCGAGGCCAGCACCTCTCCCTCCCCGGTCGCGGGGTCGCAGGCGATGCGCTCGATGCGGCCGACCTCCAGCATCAGGTCGGAGGGCAGCAGCGCGATCTCCCCCGGAGGGTCGCTGACGAGACATCCGCGGGAAAGGGCCACGAGCTCCGCCCGCGAGAAATGGCCGCGGGAGGCGAATTCGTCGTAAGTGAGCGGTCGCATCGCAGACCCATCATCCCCGGTCGGGATCATCTTGGGCTTGGTCGCGGGCGCCTCCCAGAAGGCCGTGCCCACCTGGGCGCCGTCGATGGTGTAGACGGGTGTTCCGTCGACCGAGACGGAGGCCTTGCCGGTGATCAGCACATCGCCGTCCGAGCGCTCGACCGAGAGGACCTCGACGCGGTAGACGACCGCTTTGTCGTAGGGCCGGATCTGGCCGAAGAAGGAGACGTTCTCCATGCCCAGGCTCTTGTCGCAGCCGGCAAGCCCGCGCCAGGCCGCGAAGAACTTCAGGCACTGCCAGACGGCGTCGACGCCCCAACAGCCCGGCATCACCGGGTCGCCGAGGAAGTGGCAGCCGTAGAACCACTCGTCGAAGCGGTTGCGGCGCACGGCTTCGATGAGCCCGGCGCCCGAGGACTCGTCCCACTCCAGGCGCGTGACCTCGTGGAAGGGCAGCAGGAGGTGGCCGGGAAGCCCGGGCAGGCCGGCCGGCGCGTCCGAGATCAGCCGGCCCCGCGCGTAGGCCGAAACCTCCTCGGGG
>MGUL01000077.1:10384-11721 GCA_001800005.1 Elusimicrobia bacterium RBG_16_66_12
TCGGCGGATTCTAGCATGTCGCCCCTCGGATATGGGATGATGCGCGCGTGAGCGCTCGCGTCTTCAAGCTCGACAACGGCCTGCGCGTCGTGGTGGAGACGGACCGCGCGGCGCCGCTCGTGGCCGTCTCGATCACCTACAAGGTCGGCTCCCTGGACGAGGAGCCCGGCCGCGCGGGTTTCGCCCATCTCTTCGAGCACCTGATGTTCCAGGGCACGAAGAACCTGCCCCCCAACGAGATCTCGCGCCTGGTCGAGACCAACGGCGGCGTGGACAACGCCTACACGATGAAGACGAACACGACCTACCACGAGGTCGTTCCCTCCTGGGCCGTCGAGGACGTGTTCTGGGCCGAGGCCGACCGCATGCGGGGTCTGCTGATCTCCCCGCGCGAGCTGGAGATCGAGAAGCGCGTGGTGCTCGAGGAGATGAGCCAGAGCTACTCCAACCAGCCCTACCGCCGGGCCACCGACGTCGTGATGGGCGAGCTCGCTTTTTCCCGCTGGGAGGCCTCGCACTCCACCATTGGCGACGAGGCTGACCTGCGCGCTGCCACCTTGGAGGACGTGCGCCGCTTCTACGACCGGCACTACGCCCCCAACAACGCGGTGCTGGCCCTGGTCGGCGACCTCTCCGTCGCGCAGGCGCGCCGGCTGGTCCGGCGCCACTTCGGCCCCATCCCGCGGCGCGCGCGTCCGCGTCCGCGCGACCTCTCCGAGCCCCGCCTCCAGGCGGAGAAGCGCGGGCGCGTCAGCGATCCCCTGGCCAAGAATCCTCTGCTGGTCGCCGGCTGGCACGCGCCGCGCCGCGGCAGCCGCGACTACTGGGCGCTGATGGTCCTGGCCGGAATCCTGGGCGGCGGGGAGGACAGCCCGCTGCACGAGGAGTTGGTCAAGCGTTCGCGCCTGGCGCTCTCCGCCGGAGCGCACATGCCCTATTGGTCGAGCCACTACAACGCGCGGGGGACGGACCTTCTCGGCATCTTCGTGACCGCGCGCGCGGACGCCGACCTGGGCGCGGTCCAAAAAGCGCTCGACCGAGTTCTCGGCCGTTTCCTGGCGGAAGGCCCGACCGAAGAGGAGCTGTCGCGCTCCAAGATCCAGCTCGAGCGCTCGTGGCTGGAGGGCCAGCAGTCGCTGGGCGACCGTGCCCAGCTCCTGAGCTCCTACGCGGCGCTGGTGGGAGACCCCTCCGGCCTCGCCCGCGACTTCCGCCGGCTGCTGAAGACCGGCCGCGCCGACGTGCGCCGCGCCGCGAAGCGCTGGCTCGGCGCGCGCGGCCGCGCGGTCCTGGAGGTCGTGCCCGGTTCTCCGGCGGCCGCCGCGGTCAAGGCGGCC
>MGUL01000078.1:0-114 GCA_001800005.1 Elusimicrobia bacterium RBG_16_66_12
GAAGAACTCGGTGCCCAGGATCAACAACGTCCCGGTCCCCAGCGCCCCCAGGGCGAAGAGGAGGCTCGGATCGGCCCCCTCGCCTTCCTGCTCTCGCAGGTGGCGAACGAGGGC
>MGUL01000078.1:359-926 GCA_001800005.1 Elusimicrobia bacterium RBG_16_66_12
AGGTGTAGAGGAAGTGGTGCGGCCGCGTCGCCAGGGCCTCGATCGATGGGAAGCTGCGGTTGGCTGTCTCCAGCGGTTGGATGCCCTCGCCCACGGGGTGAAAGCCGGTGTAGAACGGGAGGAACAGGGCGGCGGCCAGTACGGCCAGCGGCGCCAGGAAGGCCGTCGAGCGGAGGAGCACGGCGGCGTTCAGCCTCCCTTCGCGCAGGAAGTTCTGGGCCAGTACGGCGCAGAGGACGACGGCGAAGAACGTGGGCAGGTCCCAGGTGTTGATGAACCCCAGCGCGCCGATAGCGAGGGCCATGACGGCCAGCCACCAGGGGCTCCGCAGCCAGAAGCGGTGGCTCAGATCCGCCGGCGAGCGCAGCAGGTTGAGGGCGAGCCCCAGCACCAGGAGGTCGAAGGGCAGGGCGCTCATGTGGGGGTGGATGTCGCCGCCCAGGAATCCGATGAACGGGAACTCGCGCTGGTCCCAGACGCTGGCGATGCGCGTCACCCGCCACCACCAGTAGCCCTCGGTGGGATACCAGGCGTCGGTCGAACGCGGCCCGTCGAGGCCCGAGATGC
>MGUL01000078.1:965-6394 GCA_001800005.1 Elusimicrobia bacterium RBG_16_66_12
CGGCCAGCAGCTCGAACAGGCCCTCCAGGTTGCTCAGCACGGCCAGCAGCATCACCGCCACCAGCCCGAAGATCAGCGCCCGCCCCACGTGTCCTTTGCCCAGCACCAGGTTGTAGACCAGGGCGAAGACGTTGACGACGGCCAGGGCGACCAGCAGGACGCCGCCCAGGTTGAAGGCGATGCCCGGCTCGACGCCGGTGACCTTGGTGAGGGAGGCGACCATCAGGTGGCCGAAGTAGTAGTAGCTGAGGGTATGGCCGGAGAGCCAGGGGTCCTGGGGCGGGAAGGAATCGGCGCGCAGGAGGGCGTTGAGGAAGGCGAAGTTCATGGGCTTCTCGCCGCTCGCGATGTCGGGGACGTAGGAGCGGAGGACGGCGGCGGTGGCGAAGGCGGCGGCGAAGAGCACCTCGACGAAGAGGATGTATCGCCACTGGCGGCGGAGGTAGGCGTCGAGCTCGGCGCGGGTGCGCCAGGTGACGGCGGCTGATACGAGGGCTAGGGCGAGCACGATGCCCAGGATGGAGAAGCGCTCGTTGGGGAGGAGGCCGGTGAGGCCGCCCACCCAGAAGACGTAGGCCACCAGGATCAGGCCCAGCGACTTGCTGAAGACGTAGCCCCGGTCGGGGAGCCAGCGGAAGAGGGCGAGGGCGATGGGCGTGGCGGCGACGCCGACAAGCTGTACGGCGGCCCACCACAGGAGCGACTCAGGCATGGCTGGGGCCTAGGATAGCACGGAGTTGGTTCAGCCGCCTATGCGATAGATGGTGAAGGAAGAGTGCAGGAGATCACCGGCCTGGCCTGCGGGCTACCCAGACGGCGGAGGTACCGAGAGGAAGGTTCACGTGGGCCACCAGCCGGGCCTCGTACTCCACCATGCGGCTTACCAGTCGGTTCGCCGCCGCAGGAATGAGAGCGTAGTCCATCTTGAGATTGTACCCCGTGGCCGAGAATTGCCCCGCATGTAGCAGCAGGAACACCACCGGAAAGAAGGGGAGGTTGAGGTAGCTTGCTTTGGCAACGCGAAACCCCGCGCCGGTAATCTTGGCCTTGATCTCCCCTAGTGTGTACCGCCGCCGATGGTGGAGCTGGATGTCGCGCCCGCTCCATAGGAACTGAAACGCAGGCACGGTGCCGATGAACGTACCGCCCCTGCGGCAGACCCGCAGGATTTCCCGCAACGCCCCGGCATCGTCGTCCAGGTGCTCCAGAACGTCGATGGCCACCACCAGATCGAAGCGCTCATCCCCGTAGGGGAGGGCTTGGGCATCCCCCAGGCAGACGGAATCGATACCCCGCTCCCGGCAGTACCTCACCGCCAGGGGAGCCACGTCCAGGCCGTAGGCAGCGCCCAGGTGTCCCAGTTCGGTCAGCATCGCCCCGGTGCCGCAGCCGATCTCCAGGATAGTGGGCTTGTGGCTTGGAGAGCCGTAGCGCCGCCAGAGGCTCCTAATCAGGGCTCGCCGCCCCACTCCCCACCACCAACTATCCTCTTCCTGGTGGTAGAGGTGGTAAATGTGATCGTCCATAGGTATCCCTTATGTCAGGTGCCCGCATGTTAGGCAGTATCCGCCGTCGCTGTCAATGAGGCGCCCCTCACCTCCGTAGGTGATAGATAGTGACCTCCTGGTTCTGGTAGTCGACCTTGCCCAGCTCGGCGAACTTGGCCATTCCGGCCTCGCCGTAGGCCTGCTTCTCGAAGGGGCCAACGTACACGTACTCCACATCGTATTTCGCGAGCATCGCCTTCGCCTCGTCCATCGATGTGCTCTTATAGATTTGCTCCACGTCGAGACACCGGAAGGACGGGCACCACGAGCCGTCCGTCTTGCGCTGCCCCCCTTGGGGTTCCCAGGAGCCCCGCCAACGGTACTCGTGTTCGGGCCAGCCCAAGATCGTGGGCAGGCCTGTGCGCGCCGACACGCGGCCAAAGATCGTATACGGCGCGCCTACGGCCTCCAGGATCACGGGCGTTCCGTCCACGTTCTCCCGCAGCCAGCGGATGGCCTCGTACTCGGAGACGTTGGCGGCCCGAAAGGCCGCCAACCCGTCCAACTGCTGCCGAACAGTGAAGCCATAGGTGCGGTTCATGCTGGCGATGACTGGGTAGACCAGCCCGGCGCCGATCAGTGCGATGGTGATTGCCACCCAGGCGAATCGGTGGGTAAATGCCAGTATCTCGCTCAGCTTCCAGCGGGAGAGGATGTAGTGGAGACCGAAGGCGCCGCTGATGCTCATCAGGATCCAGGCCTGATAGCCGAGACGGAAGGTGGTGTTGGAGCGGAAGTTTATGGGGTCATCCACCCAGAACAGATCAGCGCCCATGATGAGGAGGATGGCCAGCCCGCCCAGGATGAGGGCGAAGAGCGCGCTCTGCTGACCCTCGTCCTCCCGGGTCTCAGCGGTGAGGTACCGGCCACAGGCCAGGGCCGCCACTGTTAGCATCGCTGCCATGAAAGCCATCGTGAACCACCAGCCGGCGCGGGCTCGCGCCTCCTCGGCGAAGCCGCCTAGCCCCTCGTGGCCGCTGACCAGGAGCACCCAGAGCAGGAACGGGGCCAGGGCCGGGAGAAGGGCCCAGCCCAGCATCCTCCGATTCTCGCGCCAGGGCCCAAGGGCGGCCACCAAGAAGCTGCCGGTGGGCCACAGGATCGTGCCCCAGTAGTACAGAAAGTGGTTCGGCCGTGTGGCTACGGCTTCTACCGGACCGGTGGCGTTGCCGGCTGCCTCCAGCGGTAGGATACTCCCACCCACAGGAGAGAAGTTGAGGTGGAAGGGCGAGTACAGAAGCCAGGCCAGTAGAGCCAGGGGCACCGCAAACGCCGCCGTCTGCTTGATGACCGCCAGGTTGAGCCGGCCCTCCATCAGGTAGTTGCGGACAGCTGCCATGCTCGCCACCAGCACAAGGAAGGTGGGCAGGTCCCAGGTGTTGATGTAGCCCAGGGCGCCCACGAGCACCGCCGCGCCCAGGAGGTAGAAGGGCCGGCGCAGCCAGAACCATCCCCCGAGCACGGTCTTCCAGCGCAGGAAGTTCAGGGCGACGCCCGTACCCACCAGCACGAAGGGGATGGACAGCGTGTGCGAGTGCAGGTCGCCCATGATGAAGGTGAAGATGGGGGACTCCCGCCAGTCGTGGTCGGTGGAGACGCGAGTAGTCCGCCACCAGGTGGCAAACCACTCGGTGGGGTACCACTTGGTACAGTTGCCTGGGTACTTCTGGCAGTCCATAGGGCCGTCCAGGCCGTGGATGTCCAGCAGGCCGTAGAATGTCTGGTTGCCGATCCCGTGGCGGCGGAAGAGCTCGAAGACGCCCTCCATGTTGGCCAAGACCAGCAGTAGCCCGACCCCCACGAGGCCGAACAGGACGGCGATGTGAGGTCGGGCTCGCACTATGAGTAGGTTATGCACCAGGCCGAACACGGCCACGGCCGCCAGGGCAGCGGCGAGCGCGATGCCCAGGTTGAAGGTGATGGCGGAGGAGAGGCCGGTAAGCTTCGTGAGGGCGGCCACCATGATGTGCCCGAAGATGTACATGGGGTTGGTATGGCCGGAGAGCCAGGGGTCCTCGGGCGGGAAGGAGTCGGAGCGGAGGATGCCGTTGAGGAAGGCGAAGTCCATCGGCTTTTCGTTCCACATGATCTCCGATACGGAAGCCCGCAGGGAGGTGGCCACGACGAGGGCGACGGCGAACAGAGCTTCGACGAGAAGGATGTACCCCCAGCGGCCTCGGATGAACGCCCGCAGGTCGTCGCGGCTACGGCGGGCTACGGCAAGGGAGGCCAGGCCGATGCCTAGCAGGATCAGGATGAGGGACACCCGGCTGTTGGGAACGATGCCTGCGGAGGCCCCGATCCAGAGCACATAGGTCATGAAGACGAGGCCCAGGGGCTTGGTGAAGGCGTAGCCGCGGTCGGGGAGGAAGCGGAAGAAGGCGAAGGTCAGAGGGAATGCGGCCAGCCCCACCAGCAACAGGGCTGCCCACCAGACGTACGTCTCTTTCTGGCTCAGGGACCAGAAGAGAGCGTCCCAGACCATGGGTATCCAGTCAGGCATGACTGGGGGCTAGGATACCACAAGGCGAGCCGCCACAGTACGCTGGCCGCCAGGCGGGGCGGTCTGCGGGAAGACTTCAGAGCAAAGCCGAGGCTCTGTTCGGAGCGGACGTGGGCGATGTTTCACGGCTGTTGTGGTATCATTGTGGTGTGCCGACCATAACAAAGTGGTGCCGAATGACTCTCAGCGCTTGACAGCCGCGATGGGGCAGCATTATGATCAAATGGGTCGCAGGGCCAGGTTCAGCACGATAGGAGGAACTGAAGTGAACGCGCAGCGGTCAGGGCAGAAGAGGAGGTTCTCGGAGTTAAGGTATCCGTACTATGATTTGGCCGTCAGTATAGATGTTGCCCGAAGGTTGTTTGGTGAGCGGGGGGGGAGAGTGACCGAGGACGGCCTAGCTGAAATGCTCGGCACGGCCAAAGCGAAGTCAGCATTTCAGACGAAGATCAACGCGGCCCAACTCTTTGGGCTCCTGAAGCGCGACGGTAATGCCTTGGCTGTGACCGACTTAGCATTGAGAATTGTCAAACCGCGGACGCCCGAGGATGCGGCTGAGGCGACGGTTGAGGCGTTCCTTTCTGTACCGTTGTTCGACGCGGTGCAGAAGCGGTACGCGGGGAATCCCTTGCCTCCAGACGACGGGCTGAGGAACGCGCTTGAGCTCGACTTCGGAGTCATTCCCAAACGGGTTCCGGACGCCTTCGCGACACTGATGCGATCGGCGGAACGAGCTGGGGTTCTTTACAGGTCGGGAGGCAATAGCTACCTCTCGCGCGGCACGGGCGTCGGCGAGCCGTCGCGCCCGGACCAACCACCAGTCCAACCTGGAATGCAGCAGCTCGTGCTTCCCAAGGTCCCGGATGCAGGAGTTCCGCATCCTGCGTTGGGGGGACTGCTGCAAGTACTTCCCGACGGGGCCAAGCAGTGGACTGAGGCTGAGCGCAGCCGGTGGCTGGAAGCATTCCAGGCGACCATAAAGGTCCTGTACCCCACTGAGGAAGAGCAGCACGCAGCCGGCCAATGAAGCTTCAGCAGGCTGGAGGCGCGCCGAGACAGAATGGGGTCCCGAGGAGAGGGTCCCGCGCCTGGTCTCCTGCGCCGCTCGACCGGGATTTCGGTCGGCTGGAGGCAACAGTCGAAGGCCTCAGAAGAGATGTGGACAACATAAAGGAAGAGTCGTTGCGCAGACAGAGCGAGGATCGTTCTGATAGGCGCACCTGGCTACTGGCTCTGCTGCCGACCGCCGCGTTCGTCGGCGACGTGTTAGCCCGCGTGTTCTTCTGACGCCATAGCGCTCACTTCTCCAGCCTCAGGATCGCCATGAACGCTTCTTGGGGGATGTCCACGTTGCCCACTCGCTTCATGCGCCTCTTGCC
>MGUL01000079.1 GCA_001800005.1 Elusimicrobia bacterium RBG_16_66_12
CCCCGGAGCGATGTCGGGCAGAGTTTCGGGCAGAGCGTCGGGCGGCTTCGGGGCCGGGCTGATGTCCGGGAACGCCGGGAATCCAGACTCGGGCAGTCCCGCTGGGACGGTGGAAGCGATCGATGCGGAGGCGGAGGCCGAGGCGAGGCGGTCCCGCATCTGCGAGCGCAGGGATTCCATTTCCTGCGCGAGGCTCGCGAGCGTCGAACCATGGACCTCGACGTCGTGCTCGACGTGCTTCTCGGCCTCGACGGCCTTGTCGATCGTCTCGGTCAGGCGGGCGATCGAGGCCGCTCGCTCTTCGAGTTCCCCGATCCGGCGCTTGAACTCCCCCGTCTCGGCCTTGAGGACCTCGGCCTCGCGGCGGCGCAGCTCGGTCTCTTGTCGGAGCTGCTCGGCGTCCTTCTTGAGCTCGCTCGACTCTTGAGCCTTGCCCGCGAACTCGGCATGGAGACCGGCCAGTTCCGCATCCTTGACCCTGAGCCCCTCCTGGAGCTGCAGCACGACGTCCTCGAGCATGGCCATCTTCTCCTGGAGGCTGTCGAGAACGGCGAGGTCCTTGAGCGTCGGTTCGGGCGGGAGTCCCGCCAGCGTGGCGACCGGAGTCTTGACTGCGTGCTCCTGGGAGGCCTTGATCAGCGCGACGGAGAGATCGGGCACCATGCCCGCCCTCTGCCAATCGCCCATGCTGGTCCCCTTGCGGCCTTCGGGGCAGACGAGGCTTTCGGCGCTGAAAGAGGGAAGACGGCTCAGGTCTTCCGGCGAGTAAGGTCCCAGGACCTGGTTGCTCTGGAATATCCAGTATTTCATGGCAAGGTGATTATAAAGGAGCGGCGGAGATCTTCGGTGTCGTAAATGTTACGCCCCCTTGGGAAGAATAGCGGCATCATGCGCCCGCGTCAAGGCCATCTTGCGCCGACCCCGCCGATTTGCTATAAACATCCTACGGGCCATTAGCTCAATTGGTTAGAGCAGATCCCTCTTAAGGATAAGGTTCTCGGTTCGATTCCGAGATGGCCCACACGCTTTTGGACGGACAGAGGACCGAGCAAACCTCGGTCCTTTTTTAATGGGCGGGTGGCGGAACGGCAGACGCGCGCGGCTTAGGACCGCGTGCCGAAAGGCGTGGGGGTTCGAGTCCCCCCCCGCCCAGGGTCCGTCCTCGCGCCGGAGGTGCATCATGGGTCTTTTCTCGTTGAAGTCGGACAAGGCGAAGTTCAAGAAGCTGAAGGAGGAAGGCTGCGTCGTCACGCTTTCGCTCGAGGTTCCGCCGAACGAGGTCGAGGAGCACACGCAGAACGCCCTGGTCCGCCTGCAGCAGCGCGCCCGCCTTCCCGGCTTCCGCGTCGGCAAGGCTCCGCTCGACGTGGTCAAACAGCATTTCTCCGGCCACGCGCGCGAAGAGGCGCTGGACGCCGCCATCCGCAAGCACGTTCCCGCGGCGATCTCGGAGCTCAAGCTCCGCGTCGTCGACGCTCCCAGCGTCGAGGACGTGAAGTGGAAGGAGGGCGAGGCGCTCTCTCTCCAGGTCCGCGTCGAGGTCGCCCCGACGCCGACCGCCAAGGACTACGTGAAGATCCCCGTGGTCCGCAAGCCCGCGGCCGCCGATGAGGCTGCGCTGACCAAACGTCTCGAGGAGCTCCGCGAGGCCCACGCGCGTCTCGAGGCCGCGAAGGAAGAGTCAGTCGGCACGGCGCATTTCGCGGTCATCGATTTCGCGGCGTCCCGCGACGGCAAGACGCTGCCCAACGCCAAAGGGACCTCTGAGCTCGTGGACATGTCGGCCGAGCAGTCGGTGGAAGGCCTGACGTCGGGCCTCTTGGGCATGAAGCGCGGCGAGAGCAAACCGCTCAAGGTCAAGCTGGGCGGCAAGGAGACCGATCTCTCGGTCACCGTCAAGGAGATCAAGGTCAAGATCCTCCCTGCCGTGGACGCCGAGTTCGCCAAGGACCTGGGTTTCGAGACGGTCGAGGAAGTCAGGTCCAAGCTGAAGGAGGTCCTCGACCGCGAGGCCAAGTCCGAGGCCGACGTGGACGTCGCGCGACAGATCGAGGAATCCCTCGTCAAGGCCAACAAGTTCCCCCTGCCGCCCTCCATGGTCGAGCGCCAGCTCGAAGGCATGATGGAGCGCATGAGCCGCCAGTTCTCCGGCGCCGGGAAGATCCCGGAGAAGGTCCTGGCCGATTTGCGCGCCAAACTCCAGCCCAAGGCCGAAGACGAAGTGCGCCTGGCCTTCGTGATGAGCGCCATCGCCGAGAAGGAGAAGATCGAGGTCGCCGAGGCCGAGATCCAGGCCGAGCTCGAGGCCGGCCTCAAGGAAGCCGAGGACGAGGCCAAGAAGGATGAGATGCGCAAGGTCTTCGACAAGCGCAAGGACCAGATCGCCCACATGATCCGCGAGCGCAAGACCCTGGCATTCTTGAAAGAAAAAGCCGCCTACAAGGACTCCTGAGCCTATCATGCCATCGATCCTCCCGACCGTCCTCGAACGCTGGAGCCAGGGTTCCGCCGTCGGCTGCGACATCTTCTCGCGCCTGCTCAAGGACCGCATCATCTTCGTCGGCGGCGACGAGGGCGAGGTCACGACCGACTCCGCCAACCTGCTGATCTCACAGCTCCTGTACCTCGACGGCGAGGACCATGAGAAGGACATCCACCTCTACATCAACTCTCCCGGCGGCATGGTGAGCGCGGGCCTGGCCGTCTACGACACGATGCAGTTCGTGCGCGCGCCGATCTCGACTTTGTGCATGGGCATGGCTATGTCCTTCGGCGCGGTCCTGCTCGCCGCCGGCGCCAAGGGCAAGCGCAGCATCCTCTCCAACGCCCGCGTGATGATCCATCAGCCTCTGATCGGCCGCGGCCGCGGCGGGCAGGAGACCGACGTCCGCATCCAGAGCGCCGAGATGACCAAGACGCGCCGCCGCCTCTCCGAGATCATCGCCCTGCACAGCGGCCAGACCTACGAGAAGGTCGACGCTGACTGCGAGCGAAACTTCTACCTCTCCGCGACGGAGGCCGTCGCGTACGGTCTCGTCGACGCGATCGTCCCCGCTAGCAAGCCGTGAGCGAGCCGAAGGCCGCCCTCGTGCGCCCGACGCGCCTGCCGCTGCTGGCGGTGCGCGACGTCGTCGTCTTCCCGCACATGGTCCTCCCCCTCTCCGTCGGGCGGCCCAAATCGGTCAAGGCGATCGAAGCGGCGATGCAGAAGCACGGCAAGCTCCTCGTCGTGGTCGCGCAGAAGGACGTGCTCGTCGAGGACCCCAAGACCGAGGACGTCTACCGCATGGGCGTCTTGGTCGAAGTCGTGCAGTACCTCAAGATGCCCGACGGCACGCTGAAGGTGTTCCTTCAGGGCCTCACCCGCGCCTGCGTCTCGGAGATGGAGTTCTCAGCCGCGACCGGACATTGGGAGGCGTCGCTGGCCTATCCGGAGACTCCCGTCAAGCTCACGGCGGAGATGAAGGCCTTGATGCGCCACTGTCTGGAGGTCTGCGAGGAGCACGGCAAGCTCTCCCGCCGCGCCCCGGCCGAGCTCGCCGCGCTGCCGCAGGTGTCGGACCCCTCCGAACTCTCCGACAAGTCGGCCGCCGCCGTCATCGGCAAGCCCGCCGACCGCCAGGCCCTGCTGGATCTGACGGACCCCAGGGCACGGCTGGAGAAGCTGGTCGTGCTCGTCAAGGCCGACTGCGAGATCCTCGGCCTCGAAAGGAAGATCCACTCCCGAGTCAAGTCGCAGATCGAGAAGACCCAGAAGGAGTACTACCTCAACGAGCAGATGAAGGCGATCCAGAAGGAACTGCGCCAGAAAGACGAGTTCGCCGTCGAGATCGAGGACCTCAAGAAGGCGATCAAGGACGCCAAGATGCCTGAGCCGGCCGAGACCGCCGCGACCAAGGAGGTCTCCCGTCTCGAGAAGATGATGCCCTTCTCGCCCGAGTCCACCGTCTCCCGGACCTATCTCGACTGGATGATCCACCTGCCGTGGTCCAAGCGCACGCGCGACGTCATCGAGCTGGACAAGGCGCAGAAGATCCTCGACGAGGACCACTCGGGCCTGCCGAAGGCCAAGGAGCGCATCCTCGAGTACCTGGCCGTCACCAAGCTCACCAAGGGCCTGCGCGGCCCCATCCTCTGCTTCATCGGCCCGCCCGGCGTGGGCAAGACCTCCCTGGGCCGCTCCATCGCCCGGGCCCTCGGCCGCAAGTTCGTGCGCATGTCTCTGGGCGGCGTGCGCGACGAGGCCGAGATCCGGGGCCACCGCCGCACCTACATCGGCTCCCTGCCCGGACGCCTGATCCAGAACCTGCGCAAGGCCGGCTCGCGCAACCCGCTGATCCTCCTCGATGAGATCGACAAGATGGGCATGGACTGGCGCGGGGACCCCTCCGCCGCCCTGCTCGAGGTCCTCGATCCCGAGCAGAACTCCGCCTTCATGGACCACTACCTCGACGTCGAGTTCGACCTTTCCCAGGTGATGTTCATCTGCACCGCCAACGAGATCGACGGGATCCCCGTCACTCTGCGGGATCGCCTGGAGGTCATCCGTTTCGGCGGCTATACCCAGGGAGAGAAGAAGGCCATCGCGACCACGCACCTGATGCCCAAGGCGCTCGAAGCCCATGGGCTGAAGAAAGGGCAGTTCGAGATCGAGACGGCCGCGCTCGACCGCGTGATCGAGGAGTACACCCGCGAGGCGGGCGTGCGCCACCTCGAGCGCGAGATCGCCTCCCTCTGCCGCAAGGCCGCGCGCCGCGTCCTGGCCGAGAAGTGCGAGAAGGTCGTCGTCGGCGAGGCCGACGTGCCCAAGCTGCTGGGCCCCGCCAAGTTCCCGCGTGAACTCAACTCCCACAACGACGTCGGCGTCTCGACGGGACTGGCTTGGACGGAGACGGGAGGCTCGACTTTGTCCATCGAGGCCGTCTCCGTCCCTGGGCGCGGCGAGGTGCGGATCACCGGCCGGCTCGGCTCGGTGATGACCGAATCCGCGCAGGCCGCGCTTTCGCACGTCAAGTCCGTGGCCGACGAGCTGGGCATCCCCCCCGAGGCCTTCCGCCGTCGCGACTTCCACCTGCACTTCCCCGAGGGGGCCGTTCCCAAGGACGGTCCCTCGGCCGGCATCGCGATCGCGACCGCCCTGGCCAGCCTCCTTTCCGGCCGCCCGGTGGTGGCGGGCCTCGCGATGACGGGCGAGATCACGCTGCGCGGGCGGGTCCTCCCCATCGGAGGCCTCAAGGAGAAGGTT
>MGUL01000080.1:0-2451 GCA_001800005.1 Elusimicrobia bacterium RBG_16_66_12
TGACGATCTCGACGGCCGCGCCGGGGGCCAGGAACTTCGTCTGGCTCTTGTCGATGGTGAGGCTGAACGCGCGCTTGCCCGCCGGCGCGGCGAAGGCGGCGTCGTCCGGCGAGGGGGCGACAGGCCCAGCGCGGCAGGCGGCGAGGAGCGCGAGCAGGACGACGACGGAGAAGGAACGGATCTTCATGATCTGCGGCGGTAGACGTCCTTGCGGTGTCCGACGCGGTAGACGCGCACCAGGCGGCCGGCGTCGTCGATCGTGTAGAGGATGCGGTCGTCGCCTTTGCGCACACGATAGCCGTCCACGCCCGACAGTTTCTTGGCGCCCGGCGGCCGGGGCTCCTTCTGAAGGTCGTCGAAGACCGAGCCGATCAGCTCGCGGCGCTCTTTGGTTGTCAAGTGGTTAGAACTGGAAGGTCAGGGTCGTGCCGAAGGCGTAGGAGATGAAGTCCTCTTCTTTAAGGTAGCGGTGCCAGAGGCGCTGGGCCGAGCCGTTGAGGGTCATGCGCAGGTTCTTGGCGATCTCGTAGTCGCCGCTGGTGCTCAGCGAGAAGAGCCGCGAGTTGTCGGCGACCGTCACCGGCGAGCGGCGGTTGCCCAGCGAGGCGGTCGTCGTCCAGATGATGCGGTTGGTGAACAGAAGGGGCTTGGCCGAGCCGGGCAGGCGCAGGCCGCTGGGCAGGGCCAGGTCCGCGCGCATCAGGATGCTGGGCGTCACGACCTCCACGTCCTGACTCTTCACGCCGGTCCCGAGCCAAGCGGAGTCCTGGGTGTAGTCCACCTTGGGCGTGAAGCGGAACTTGCGCCAGTCGAAGGTCACCTGGACGGTCGTGTCCTCGTGGCGGGCCTTCTGCGTGTTGGCGTCCACGCGCAGGTCGCGGTTGTTGCTGTTGCGCAGGTTGTAGCTGACGGTGGTGTCGTAGCGCTTCAAGACGACCGCGCGCAGGTCGGTGCCGAAGGCGTCTTCCTTGTTGCGGGTGGAGCCCACGTTCTCCGTGGTGCGGATCGAATACTTGAAGTTCATCTGGGTGTTGGCCATCCAGCGCTCGGCGTGCCAGAGCTGCTCGAGCTGGGAGATGCTGGCCACCGCGTCGGGCAGGGTGCGCGAGACGGTCTTGGACCGGGTCCCGGTGACCTCGGAGCGCTGCAGGCTCAAGACGTAGTTGTTCGAGATGGAGAGCGTGCGCAGCGCCGCCGCGCGGCCCTTCAGCTCGAAGCCCTCGAGAGGCGACCAGCGCTGCGTGGAGTTCCACGTGTCGCGCTCGGTGAGGTTCATGCGCTGGGCGACGGGGTTGGCCGGGCGCAGCGGCTTGCGGACCCAGAGCGCGCCCTGCGTCGACAGGCCCTTCTCTATTTGATTCCAGACGTCGCCGTCCTGGAGCTGGTAGCCGGAGACGATGTTCAGGGAGCGGAAGGTCCTGGATTTCGGGAAGATGTCGCCGATGGTGATGGGCAGGCTCACCGAGCCGTTGGCCGAGCGGTTGACGGTCTTGATGTCGCCGGGCTGGAAGACGTAGGTCGAGACGCCCAGCGTGAAGGTGGACACGCTGAGGATGTTGTTCTCGATGACGTCGATCTGGTAGTTGACCTGGGGATTGAGCCAGGAGGCCAGCCGGTAGTTGGAGGAGAAGCCCGCCGCCTGGGTGAACGACTTCGGGTACTTCGTCGTCAGCGGGGAGCCCGTCGTGCCGTCCGTGCGCGACTCGCGGACCCGCGTCATCGACCAGCTGGGATTGAAGGAGGAGCCCGTCCACGGCGTGAAGGTCAGGCGCGCGCCGTAGGACTCGCCGCGCTCCGAGGTGTCGAAGTTGCCGGCCAGCGATTTCGCCAGCGGCGACTCGAAGCTGACGTCGTAGAGCGTGCGCCCGGCGGACGCGTCGATGGTGCGGGGCAAAAACCGGCTCTGGGAGGGCACGCCGTACTGGAGGGCCCCGTTGTAGGTCTGCCGGTCGTCCAGGCGCGTGAGCAGGTCGTACTCAACGCGGTTGCGGGTGTGGCTCATGCTGAGGCGGGGCAGCGCCCCGTAGGCGATGTTGCCCTGCGCGGAGCCGTTCCAGGTCGTGACCTTGCCCTGCTGGAGGAGGTTGACGAGGTTCGAGAGGCTGCCGGTCTGGACCGTGCTGGGCGTGTCCGTCAGCGAACGCGACAGCGTGAAGCTCATCGGAAACCACGACAGGCGGGTGAGGTTCAGGTAGCCGTTGTCGTCGCGCTTGTCCTGGTTGGAGACGACCGAGGTCGGGGTCTGGAAGTTGCGGTCGATCGCGCGCTGTTTGAAGCCGGCCGTGCCCCAGCCCTTCAGCTCGAGGTCGGCGGCGATCTTGTGGGCCGTGCCGACGCGGGTGACGGGCTCGGCCAGATGAATCTCGTTGAGGAAGCCCCGGCCGCGGCTGCCGGCGCGCAGGCCCGCCGGGCCTTGGCCGTAAACGCCGGCCGTCAAGGCGCCCACCTGCT
>MGUL01000080.1:2560-9049 GCA_001800005.1 Elusimicrobia bacterium RBG_16_66_12
TCCGCCAGCCCGTGAAGTTCAGCGGGACCTGGACCTCGAAGTAGTTCGAGTCGTTGCCGGCGCGCAGGAAGAAGATCTGGTTGCCGCTCTGGTCGATGTTGGAGGCGTCGGCGTTCGCGTAGAGCAGGAAGTTGAAGAAGCGGTGCTGGCTGACGTCGATCGCGCGGGAGAAGACGCGCTTGCTGTACATGGTCGCCCCCGTCGTCAGGTCCTTGAAGTCGTAGTCGAACTGGAGGGCCTGCTCCGAGATGTTCTTCGCGTTGGACTGCTTCTGCAAGTTCGAGAGGCTGCCGTAGAGGTCGTTGAAGACCGCCGAGGCGTCGCCGCCGGCGTTGTAGATGGGAGTGTAGGTCGGGTTGTCCACGCTGTTGACGGGGGTGACCGTCAGCGTCTCGGCGCCGGCGCCGGCGGCGCCGGTGGCGGGGTCCCCGGCTTGGCCGCGCTGCCAGGTGTTGCCGACCACCGCGATGCGGGCAAATGAGATCTTCCCGCTCGCGGATCCGCCCGCGGCCTTCTTGACGGAGAGGCGGATCTGCTTGATGTTCGTCCAGCGGCTGAGCGTGGCCGAGGAGATGTCGAGCGGGATCTGGAAGGTGTGCCAGGCCGGTCCCGCGAAGTCGATGGCCGTGCGGGTGCTGGCGGTGGTCGCGTCATAGAGCTGGTCGTTGCCGGGGTTGTAGGCGTCCGGGATGTAGCCGAAATCGCCGCCCGTGAAGTCTCCGGCGTCGAGACGCCCGTTCTTGTCGAGGTCCACGTTGTCGAGGAGACCGTTGCCCGCGCCGTAGCGCGATGAGGGCTTGCCGGACGGCGAGTAAAGGAAGCCGATGTCCTCCGCGGGCTGGAGGATGCCGTCCGCGTTCAGGTCCTCGGTGCGCAGCACGCCGGAGCCGTCGGCGTCCTCGCTGACGCCGCCGAGATGGAAGTTGAGCTTGTTGCCGCTGGCGTCGCCGAGCATGACGACTTCGAGGATGCTGCGCTGGGACATGTCGATGCCGGCGACGGAGAAGGGGAAGACGATCGACGCCTCCTGCGTGCCGGCGTCGCTGAAGTCGTAGCTGAGGGCGAGGACCTTCTGGACCTCCTGCGAGCCGGCCTGGGAGCGGGGGTTGATGTCGAGGATGTGGACTTCCTCGGAGGCCCAGGTCAGCTTGGTCGGGTCCGTGGGGACGCCGCTCGGGTTGGAGGCGATCTGCCAGGGGGAATGGAGCGTCGGGGCGGAGTCCTCCTGCTTGATGCCCTCCATGTTGTCGATGAGGGCAAAGGAGTTCAGGTTCAGGTTCTGGCGGCTCTGGGCGAACTCTCCGGAGAGCGTGACGGTCAGCCGGTCGCCGATCTTGAGCTTCTTGACCTGGCCGTCGAACTCGTAGACCAGCAGGCTCCTGGCCAGCTCCGTGACCTGCGGGACGGAGGGGGATTTCGTGCCGGCCTGGTACAGCAGCGTCGAGCCCAGCGCGAAGCGCTCGCCGAACTCGTGGGAGACGCGGGTGCCGAGCAGTGTGTCGTTGTTGACGCCGGCGAAGGGGGCCACCTCGAAGGCGATGTCGATGGTGGAGCTCGGCCCGATGCGGTCCGGGTTGAAGAAGGTGATGAATCCCGCCTCGTAGTCGACGAAGTAATCGACGTTGCGGTTGAGCTTGATGCCGTCGAGGAGCACGAGCTCGGATTGGACAACCAGGTTCGGCTCGAGGAAGAAGGTCTTGAAGCGATAGTTGTACTCGACGCGGAAGAGGCGCTTGGAGATGGGGGTGGGGGCGTAGACGTCGGGGTCGGCGGCCGTCGGGGAGGCGTTGGAGACGGAGAAGGGCTGCTTGAGGCGGAAGATGCCGTTCTCGAAGTCCACCTCGATCGTGTCGGGGTACTTCTGGACGGGGGCGAGGCCCGAACCCCCCTCGTTGCGGTTGGCGTCGAGCACGCGCAGGATGAAGTTGCCCCGGCCGTTGTCGCGGATGATGGAGTTCTGGCCGATGGTGTAGTACGTCTTGAGCTCCCGGTTGTAGCCCGCCTCGGTGGAGGTGGAGAGGATCGCCGCGTCGGAGGGGGTCTTGATCAGCTTGAAGAGCCCCGTGCCGCCGCCCGAGATCGCGGCGCTGGAGGTCTGCAGCGTCAGCTGGTTGCCCGCCGCGTCGATGTAGTCGACGGCGACCACGTACTGAGGCAGCAGCTGATTGCGGAACTGGATGAAGCCCTTCGCGTAGTCGATGGTGTAGTCCTGCCCCGCGACCATGGACAAGAACCGGCCGGTGAACGACGAGGTGTTCACGCCCTGGTAGACGATGTCATCGGCGGTGAGGATCTGCTCGTTGACGTTGGTCGAGCCGGTCTCCTGCTTGGCCAGGAACACGCGCTCGGAGCCGGCCTGGATGGGCAGTCGGGCGGCGTTGCCGAAGGTCAGGTCGTAGTACTGCCGGCGCAGGTAGGAGGTGTCCAGCAGGTCGACCGCCACGAACTGCGAATTGCCCAGGAACTGCTTGGTCTTCGTCGTGCCCTTGGTGCGCGAGCCGATGAAGGTGGCCTTGAAGCCCTTGTATTTCACGTCGGCGCGGATGCCGAAGAGCTGCTTGTTGTAGGAGACGAACTCCGTCGCCGGCAGCGACAGGTCGATGTCTCCGAAGGAGACGTTCTGGACGACCTCGTTGGGGTCGCCCTGGTAGACGACGGAGATGTCCTGCTGGTTGAGCTTGGTGTCGTCGTAGTCGACGTTGACGGTGATCTTAGGGCCGACCTTGCCCTGCATGCGCAGCTGCAGCTGCTGGTTGATCTCGATGAGGTTCGTCGTCTTCACGCGTCCCGTGGTCTTCTGCTCGTTGGTGTAGCGCTTCTCGGAGAAATTGAACCCGATCACCTTGCGGCCGGTCACCGAGAGGCTGGTGCCGTAGGTCGGCAGCTCGACCTCGGCGGGCGGCGGCTTGGGCGCCTCGGTCGAGAACGCGACCCCTCCGGGCAGTCCCATGCCCGGCTCGGCCGGGCCGGTCTCGACGCCGGGCTCCTCGCCGCGGTCGACCTGGTCGCGGACATGCTTGAAGCGCTCGATCGAGTAGCCGCCCGGGGGCGCGGGAGCGGCGGGTTCGGCCGCAGGCTCGAGGATGCGGTTCGGGTCGGGGCGGTCGATCAGCTGGAATACGGGTCTGGCGCCCGCGGGGACGGGGGCCGCGGCCGGCTCGGCCGGGGCCGGCGCGGGAGGAGCTTCCGGCTGAGGCGCGGCCTGCTCTTCCTTGGGAGGGGAGGGGGCGAAATCTGGGTCGTAGGGGGCGGTGAACTGCGCCGCGGCCGGGCGCAAGAGCAGGATCGCCGCGAGGGCGAGCCCAGCCGCGCCGACCGAGCGCCGGAGGTGCCGCGAAAGCAGATTGTCGATAAAAGCGTCGTTCCCGGGCGAAACTGGAATGACGCGCGCAAGGTCGGCGGTCCTTAATACGCGCGCGAGACGTAGGGAGTATATCGGGGCGGTGTTACGCCGTCAAGGTCCACGGATCAACTTATGGCCGGGGCGAGAAACGCGATTTCAACGGCTTCAAACGAAGCCGCTGGGCGGGAGAACCGGCCTTGCCCCGGATCATGCGGGTGGAGTCTTTGGCGGGTCCCGCGGGAAGTTTGAAGGAGAAGTCGCCCGGGCGGGCCAGACGCGCGGGAGAGTCCTCCTGCCTCTGCGGCAAGGCGCCGAGATCCGGCGCCGCCGGCCCCTCGTCCTGGCCGGCCGAACCCAGACTGCGGGCCGCCGCCTGGAAATATTCCTCGGGGAATAGCTTGGAGAGAAAGCGCCTCTCGACGGTTTCGACGAGTTCCGCCGCGGCCGGGGAAAGCGACGAGAGGGGCAGGCGCTCGGCCAGCGACGGCTCCTCGGGCGGGGCCTCGAAAGCCGTCGGGGAAGCCAGGTGGCGCGCCGCCGCGCCGACATAGCCGCCGCCCCCCTGCAGGAGCGGTTCGAGCCAGCGCGCGCTCAGCTCCATGCTCAGACGTCGGCTCGAGGCCGTGCCGGGCAGTGCCGGCGGCGTCCAGGCGGGCTCTCGGCCCTCCAAGGTCCCCCGGACCTGCTCGAGCGCCGGACGCACATAATCGCGCTCCACGCGGTCGGCCAGCGGCTCGGCCGCGGTCGCGGACGCGGCGACCAACAAGGCCGGAAGGATCATCCCGCATTTCCGCTGGATCCGTCTCATCCGACCAGTTTAACCCCGGATATCCCCCAACGCAAGGGCGCGCAGGCCGACGGCCGCGCCGCCGGCCAGGAGCCCGGCCGCCAGCGCGTGGATCGGGCCGTGCGCGCCGGGCAGGGCGTGGACCAGGATGCCGCCGCCGACGAGGAACATGGCTGCGGCGCCGAGAACGGACAGGCCCTTCATCATCCCGGGCGCGGCGCGCAGGATCAGGCGCCCGGCCGCGCGCGCGGCGCCCCGCTTGCGGCTCAGGTATAAGCCGGCGTCGTCGAGCTTCACGATCCCGGCGACAAGCCCGTAGACTCCGACCGTCACGATCAGGCCGACGGCCGCGAGCGCGGCGAAGCGCGTTGCCAGCGGGGCCTCGCGGACCGCGCCGAGCGAGATGGCGACGATCTCGGCCGACAGGATGAAGTCCGTGCGCACCGCGCCCTTGATCTTATCCCGCTCCAGCGCGACGAGGTCGACGGTCGGGTCCGCGACGGCCTTGAGCATGCGCTCCCTCTCGGCTGCGTCCTCCGTCTTGGCGTGGAGGAGCTTGTGCGCGACCTTCTCGAAGCCCTCGTAGCACAGGAACAGGCCCCCGAGCATCAACAGCGGCGTCACCGCCCAGGGGGCCAGCGCGCTGAGCGCCAGGGCCGCGGGCACCAGGACGAGCTTGTTCTTCAGCGAGCCTTTGGCGACCGCCCATACGACCGGCAGCTCCCGGTCCGCCGCCACGCCCGACACCTGCTGGGCGTTGAGCGCCAGGTCGTCGCCGACCACGCCGGCCGACTTCGCGGCGGCGACCTTGGTCAGGACCGCCACGTCGTCGAGGACGCTGGCGATGTCGTCAATCAGGGCGAGCAGGCTGGCGGCCGCCATGTCAGAGGGCGGAGTAGGCCGCCTCGTACTCCGACAGCATCCGACGCAGGGTGAAGCGTCCGGCGATCGTGGCCTGGGCCTCCTTGCCCAGCGCCGCCCGCCGCGCGGGGTCGTCGACGAGGACGCGCAGGACCTTGGCCAGGGCCGCGGGCTTGTCCGGGGGCACCAGCATCCCGTCTTTGCCGTCCAGCACCGCCTCGGGGATGCCGTCGACGGCTGAGGCGATCACCGGCAGGCCGAGGGACATCGCTTCCAAGAGGGAGTTGGGCAGGCCTTCCCACAGCGAGGGCAGGCAGTAGAGGTCGAACGCGGCCAGCCATGAAGGAATCTCTCCTTTCTCGCCCAACAGCCACACGGACTTCTCCAAGTGATGCTTGCGTACGAGGGCTTCCAGGCGCGCCCGCTCGGGACCCTCTCCGAGGATCGCGCAGCGCAGCGGCGAGCCTTTCAGGCGGGCCATGGCCGAGATCAGGGTGTCGAATCCCTTCTGCTTGTCGAGCCGTCCGATCGCGCCGATCAGCACGTCCGTGGCGCTTAGGCGCAGCTCCATGCGTTTCTTCTGGCGGTCGATCTTGGAGGGGGGCCAGCCGGCCAGCTCCACGCCGTTGCGGATGGTGACGACCTTGGCAGGAGCGTAGCCCAGCTTCTTGAGCAGGAAGCGGCGGCTGGCCTCGCACTCGGCGATGAGCAGGTCGTCGCGCTCCTTGAGCCAGCGGTCGACGAGGAGCGTCCACCAGGAGCGGGAGCGGTAGTTGACGCGGGGCGAGCTGACCAGCTTGAACGGCGTGTCGGAGCGCGTCTTGGCCATGCGGCAGAGCTGGATGGCCTGGTACATCACCGCGTGGACGATGTCCGGGCGCTCGCGGTCGATGATCGCGGCCAGGCGCTTCGCGTCGGCGGGCCGGGGTGTACGGCTCAGCGCCAAAGTCGAGACCTTCACGCCCTGCTCGCGCAGGAGCCGGGCGTAGCGGCCTTCGGGTTTGAGGCTGACGACACCCGCGACCTGATGCTTCTTGGGGTCGAGCAAGGTGGCCAGCGCGTAGAGGGTCTTCTCAGCACCCCCGACCGTCGTCGAAGTCGAGACGAACAAGATTCTAGCCATGAGGACGTTTACCTGAAAAAGCCGCGCACGGCGTCGCAGATCCTTGAATGGTCGGCGTCCGAGAGCTCCGGGAACATCGGCAGGGAGAGGGCCTCGCGGCTGGCGCGTTCCGCGACGGGGAGCTGGCCTTCCTTGCCGCCTCGCGCCGCGTAGGCGGGCTGGAGGTGAGCGGGGAGAGGGTAGTACACGCCGCAGCCGATGCCGCGGCTCTTCAGGTGCGCCGAGAGGGCGTCGCGCCGCTCGCAGCGGACGGTGAAGAGGTGGAAGACGGGCTCGGTCCCGTCCGCGCCCAGCGGCGGCAGGCGCAGGGGCAGGCCCTTCAGGCGTTCGCAGTAGAGACCGGGCAGTCGGCGGCGCGCCAGGGTCCATGACTTC
>MGUL01000080.1:9061-10683 GCA_001800005.1 Elusimicrobia bacterium RBG_16_66_12
GAGCTCGTCCAGGCGGCAGTTGTGGCCGACGCGCACGTGGTCATAGGTCGCGCCGGCGGCGCGGCCGCAGTTGCGCAGCTCGCTCACCCGATCTCTCAACTTCGCATCGTTCATGACCAGCGCGCCCGCGTCGCCCGCCGCGCCCAGGTTCTTGGTCGGATAGAAGCTGTAGGCCCCAAACACACCGAGCGACCCTGCGGGTTTGTTTTTGTAGGTCGAGAGGTGTGATTGCGCGCAATCCTCGACCACGTGGAACCGTTTCGTTTTGCCTAATGTGAGCAGCGGATCCATATCCGCCGGATGGCCGAAGATGTGCACGGGAACAATCGCCTTGGTCTTCTTGGTCAGGAGTTTCTCGACCGAGTTCGGGTCGAGGGTGAGGGTCTCGTCGGTCACGTCGGCGAACACCGGGGTCGCGCCCAGGACGGAGACCGCCGTCGCCGTGGCGATGAAGGTGTAGGTCGGCACGATCACCTCGTCGCCGGGACCGACCCCCGCGGCTTCCAGCGCCAGCTCCAGCGCGGAAGTGCCCGAGTCCACGCCCAGCGCGTAGGCCGTGCCCATCATCTCGGCGAACTCCGCCTCGAAGGACCTACACTCGGGCCCCATGATGAACGCCCCGGACTCCAGCACGCGGCTGACCGCGGCCTTGATCTCGGGTAAAAGGGCTTGATTCTGCGCCTTTATAGAAAGGAGCGGGATGTCGACGGCGGTCGCGGTCATCAGTACGCCCCCTTGCCGAACACCATGACGAACGGGGTCTTCAGGATGATCTCGAGGTCGAGACCCATGGACCAGTGTTCGATGTAGTACAGATCCAGCCCGAAGCGCTGCTCGCTGGACACGTCCGAGCGTCCCGAGACCTGCCAGAGCCCGGTGATGCCGGGCAGGATGTTCGTGCGCTTCTTTGCCGTCTCGCCGAAATCGCGCTCCAGGGCCTCCACCTCGCCCGTGGTCAGCGCCAGCGGCCGGGGGCCCACGACGCTCATCTCCCCGCGCAAGACGTTGAGGAACTGCGGGAACTCGTCGAGGGAGAAGCGCCGCAGCCATTTCCCGACCCCTGTCACGCGCGGGTCGTTCTTCGCCTTGAAGAAGGCGCCCTTCTGGTCGTTGAGGTCTTTGACGTCCGCGATCTGCTTCTCGGCGTCGGCGACCATCGTGCGGAACTTGAACGCCTCGAACACCTGTCCCTTGTGGCCGTAGCGCTTCTGGGTGAAAAGGATCGGTCCTTTCGAATCGAGCTTGATCAGCAGGCAGATGAACAGCCACAGCGGCGCCGTGGCGATCAGGAGTGCCGCCGAGAACAGCAGGTCGAAGAGACGCTTGGCGACGAAGTTGGTCCGGGTCAGCGACGCGTGCTTGATCCGGTACGCCGGCAGGCCCAGATGGTGGTCCATCTGGACCTCGCCCATGCGGATCTCGAGGAGGTCGGGCACCATCTTGAAGCTGACGCCGCGCGCGTCGCAGGCCTCCGCGGCGGCCAGCACTTTCTCGCGAGCGTCCTTGGTGCGCAGCAGGATCAGCTCGTAATAGGAGCGTTCCGCGAGCTTCCGCTCCAGCGCGTCCAGCGCCGGCAGCGCCGCCAACTCATGCACCTCGGCGCCCGGATGCCGCAGCAGGAT
>MGUL01000080.1:10729-22282 GCA_001800005.1 Elusimicrobia bacterium RBG_16_66_12
TAGCCGCCTCGTGCCGCGCCAGCCAGTCGTCGATCCACAGCGCCAGCGCCTGGCTGAGGCTGACCAGCGCCAGCGAGACCGGGAACACCCCGGCCAGCATCAGCCTTGAATAGGCCAGGCGCTCGTAAAGGAAAGCGGCCACCAAGGTCGTGCCGGTCCCCAGCGCGCAGGATTTCACGATCTGCAGGAAGCGGTCGGCCGCGCTCAGCCAGGAGGCCGTGTAGAGACGGTTGAAATACAGGATGAACAGCCAGATCGGCACCGCCGCGTAAAGGATGCCCTGATAATTCGCCCAGACCTCCGGATCGCCCGAGAGCGGGACGCGCGCCAGGAAGAACGTCCACTCGAAGCGGATCCAGAAGGCGATCCGGTAGGCGGCCGCCACGGCCGCCGCGTCGAAGGCGACATGGCAGGCCGTGCGCAGGGCGTGGCGCAGCCAGGGGGGAAGTCCCATCGTCGTCGATTATACTACTTCGCCCCTCAGGGCAGCGGGTACAGCTTCAGTCCGCAGCGTGCGAAGTCCTCGTCGAAGCCGAAGACTCCGTCGAGGTCCTCCGCCTTCACGGTCGCGATGACGGCTGCGTCGGTGAAGCTCAGCTCCTTGTCCCGGAACCGGCGCATCGTCGAGACGGCGGCCCGCTCGAGGGCCTCATCGGCGTAATGGACGACGGACCAGAGGCGGCTGGCGAGGAAGCCGTCCGCGAAGCGGACGGCCGCGTCTTGTCCGTAGCGCGCCGCCATGAGCGTCACGGTCTCGGCGAAAACGAGGTTGTTCGTGGTCAGGCTCGTCCCCGCCGGCAGAGAGCGGAGGAACTCGACCGCTCGGGCGTGGTACGGATCACGGGGGGCGTTCAGCGCCGTCAGGGCTCCGGTGTCGACGAAAAGCCTCATGGCGCCCGACCTCTTTTCTTCAGGTCGACGCCGTAAATATACTTGTCGTGGTTGAGCGCCGAGTCGTTGGGGCCGCCGTCGATCGGGTCGCCGAACGTCCCGAACAGCTTGACGAGAGGGTCCTCTTTCCAATCGAGCGCGCTTCTGAGCCCCGTGTCGATGCCGTAGGTCTTCTCCACCGCTTCCCTGAACAAGTGGGAGACGGTGGTCTTGCGCCGGTGCGCGAGCGCCTTCATCCGCCCCAGCGTCCGTTTCGGGACCGTCAGCAAGGTCTTGGTCATTTCCATACCCTCAGTATATCAGGATATATTATTGGCTGCCAGGGTCCGCTCGGGAGCCCATATCCTGATACAGCGAGGGGGCCCGAAAAGTTCCCTGCGGATGACCCTCACGCCCGGGATCCTCCGGACTCAGACCAAGTCTTTGAGGAGGCAGAGGGCCGGGCAGACTCGGATTCCCTCGGCCGTGATGTAGTCCTTGGTCCCGACGGCTGACACCTGCCAGGCGGGAACTCGGGGAAACTTGGCCTTGAGATAGCGTAACGCCGGCGAGACCGCTGCGTCGCTCCACTTGCATTCCACCATGACGACGGGCTTGCCGTCCTCCGTCAAGACGAAGTCGACCTCGCGGCCGTCCACGTCGCGGAAGTAGCGCAGCTCCATGCCCTCTCCAAAGGCGTCCTCGCGATAGTGAGCCCACTTCAGGAGATGGGAAGCGACAAGGTTCTCGAAGCGCAGGCTCGGCTCCGCGACCAATGTCCAGTCGAAATGGTAATGCTTGCGCTCCTTGAGGACCGCGCGGATCCTGGCACCCCCCAGCGGCGCGAGCCGGAAAACGGCGTAGAGTCTCTCCAGAAGATCCATCCAGCGAGAGACGGTCTTGTGGCTGACCCGGAGATCCTCCCTTAAGGCGTTGAGAGAAAGCGGCGATCCGACCAGTTCCGGCAGCCGCAGCATGAGAAGTTCCAGAGTCCCGAGATCCTGTACATGCTCGAGGCTCGACAGGTCCTCCCGCAGCAGCCGCGTCCTGTACTCGCGCGACCAACGCTTGGCCTCGACGGCCGAACGTGCGAAGAAAGGCTCTGGGAATCCGCCTCTCTCCAGGAGCTCGTGTAAATCCTCGTTCTTGCGCATCTTCAGTTCGGCGGCGGAAAGAGGATGCAGTCTTAGGTAATGGTAGCGCCCTTGGAGGGAGTCTCCGCCGAATCGATAGAAATCCAGGCGCGCGCTGCCGGTCACGAGGATCTTCTGCCCCGCGCGGCGTCCGTCATGGAGACCCTTCAGGAAATTGCGCCAGCCGCGGTACTTGTGCAATTCGTCGAAGGCCCATAGGAGCGCGGACGGCAGTTCGCCCTTGAGCAGGCGCTCCCGGTCCGCCGCCACGTCCCAATTGAGATAGCCTTCCCCCGGGGCCTTGAGGAGAGACTTGGCCAGGGTCGTCTTTCCCACCTGTCGGGGCCCTCCCAAGAAGACCATCTTCCTTGTCAGATCGGCCTTGACCTGCGACGTCAGGTAGCGCTCCATCATATGGAACTAGGATACAATGAAATTAATCCATTGTCAAAAATACTAGCAAGCATTTTCACCCTGAGTAGAAAATACTTGCAAATCCTGCGCTCGGAGGTCCGCGAGCGCCTTGTCGCGCGTGGGAGTCCTGCCGCCTCGGTTCGGGGGGCCATATCCTGATACGGCGAGGTCCAACGCCCGTATGACGGCCTGGCCGAACCCTCGGTTGGTCTCGTTTCGGATGACCTGAACGCCCGGGAGCGCCCGGCAGATCTCGGCCGTCCTGTCGGTGGAGGCGAGCCGATTCAGGGTCTCGGCGATCCATTCAGCCCCGTTATAGGCTGGAATTAGAACGGATATTTCAGGTTTGACGGCGGAGTTCTTGATTCGTCGTCGGGCGAATGGAATCGGGACCTTCAAAATTGGCACAATGACGGGCCATGAAGTTGAAGTATGATCGCCCGTCGGGTTTGAAAAGCGGTGTTTCCAGCGTCGCCGGTCTGGTCGCGCCCGCTTTGATCTACCTCCTCATCACGCCGATCCTGGTGCGGTCCCTGGGGCCCGCCCGGTACGGCCTGCTGATGATCTTCATGGCCATTCCGGCGTTCCTGGGGAATATCGATTTTGGATTGGGGGCTGGCGGCGTCTTGAGCATGGGCCGGGCGATCGAGACGGGCGACACGCGCCGAGCGGTCCTCCTACACCGGGAACTGATCACCATCTTCGCGTTGTTGGGCCTGGTCCTGTCGGCGGCCCTGTGGCTTTTAGCGTCGGGCGCCGTCGGATTCCTCGGGATGATTCAGGCGGTCGACCATCCTCAGGCTATGGTGCTGGTCCGCCTGGGGGCCGCCGCTCTGCTGCTGTCGGTCCTGACCGCTTCGGTCTCGATCCTGCCCCGGGCCGTGGAGCAGTTCCCCCGGATCACCCTGATCCAGGTCCTGGGCAAATTGGTCTTGTGGCTCGGCGTGACGGCGGTGACCTTCCGGGGGGGCGGGCTCGTCCCGATCTTCCTGTGGGTCCTGGCGGTGGAGTTTCTGGTCTTTGTCGTGTACGTCGGCTGGAACATCCAACTGCTGCCGGCCTTGTGCTGGGTCCCGGTCTTTCGTTTCCAGGAGGTCCGGGGCCTGATCGGCTACAGCTCCCACGCCTTCATCGCGCAGCTGAGCTCGTCTTTCGCCTATCACATGGACAAGTTCCTCCTCGCCTATTTCCTGGGCCCGGCCTCGGTGGCCTATTATTCCGTGGCCGTCGGCAGCGCCAGCAAGATCCTGGTGCTGGCGGGCGTGATGTCGGCCTTCGTCTTCCCGCGCGCCGTCGGCTTGAACGCGGTAGACGCGGCCGACGCGCTGCGCGATCTGTATCTGCGCGCCAGCCGGTTCACGCTGCTGGTGCTGGCCCCCCTGCTGGTCCCGGGCGTCCTGCTGACGCCTGCGCTGCTGCGCATCTGGCTCGGCCCGGAGTTCGCGGCGAAGTCCGCGGCCCCCATGCAGGTGCTGATCGTCGCCTATTTCTTCTCGGCGGTCTCCGTGGTGCCCTCTCACATCTACAACGGCAAGGGGAACTCCCGCATCAGCGCGATCTACGCGACGGTCGGGACCGTGCTGAACGTGTCCCTCTGCTTCGCGTTGATCCCGAGGTTCGGCATTCTGGGAGCGGCCGCGGCCGCGACGGTCGGCGCGGCTCAGTCTGTCGTTTTCCTGGGTTCCGTGGAACACGAGCTGGGGATGGGCTGGTTCGGCGGCCAAGCGAAGTTCTTCGGTCAGTTGGGCATGTTGGCCCTCGCCCAACTCGGTGTTTTGGCCTTCATCGGCGGCCGGGCCGAGGGCTGGATCTCGCTGGCCGTCGTGGGAGCGGCGGACTGGGTTTTGTTCTATGCGCTGTGGTTCCTGATCCCGATCGCCACGGAGGATGATAAGGCGGTCTGTCTTCGAATCGTCCGGAGCCAAGCCTGATGAAGCACATCACCATCGTCATTCCCGTCTATCGGGAAGAACAGAACGTCCCCGCCTTGTATCGGCGGCTCGAAAAAGTGACCGCGGGCCTTCCTCAGATTCGTTGGGATTACATCTTCGTCGATGACGGCAGTCCCGACGGCTCCTTCTCCGCCCTGAAGGATCTGGCGCGGACAGACCCCAAGGTCAAAGTCATCGGGTTCTCCCGGAACTTCGGCAAGGAGATCGCTCTGAGCGCGGGAGTTCATGCCGACGATCATTCAGACGCCGTCATCTGTCTGGACGCGGATCTCCAGCATCCGCCCGAGCTCATCCCCGAGATGGTGTCGGCCTGGCGCGGAGGAGCGGACATCGTGGCCACCATCCGCACGAGCAGCGCAAAACAGCCCGTGCTGCGGCGGGTCGGATCGAGTTTGTTCTACAGGCTCATGAACCGGATGTCCGGCATGGAGATGGTCTCCAAGACCACCGATTTCCGCCTGTACGACAGGAAGGTCGTCGAAGTCTTCCGTCAGGTGACTGAGCGGTCCCGCCTGTTCCGCGGCATCATGGACTGGATGGGGTTCAAGACGGTCTATGTCCGATTCCGCGCGGGCGCACGGGAGAATGGGAATTCGTCCTTCAGCTACGCGAAACTTGTCCACCTCGCCATTCAGAGCCTCACGTCGTTCTCCCTGTTCCCGCTTCGGATGACGGGCTACCTGGGAGTCCTCATCACGGTCTCGAGCGGCCTTCTGCTGGCGCGGATGTTGTTCGCGAGGTTCATCTCCGATCCCAAGATGTTCACTCCCCTTGCGATCGTGGTGGTGATCAATACGCTCCTCATCGGCATCGTGCTGATGTCGGTCGGTATGGTCGCGCTGTACATCGGCACCATCCACACCGAGGTCGTCAACCGTCCGCTGTACATCGTGCGCGAGCGCGTGAATTTTGAGTAGGCGTCTGCGCGCCCTGCTGTCCGACGGGCTGATCAAGACGAGCGGCTGGCTGTTCGTCGCCTTCATGGTCAGCAACGTGTTCGCCTACGGCTTCCAGGTGGCGATGGGGCGTCTGCTGACCACCGCGGAGTACGGTTTCCTCAATTCCCTGCTGGCCGTCTTCATCGTGCTCAGCGTCCCGCTGGCCACGGTCCCGATGGTGCTGGCGCGGAAGACCGCGGAGTACGCGGCCAAGAAGGACTTCGCGCGCATCCGCAGCCTCGTCCGGCTCGCCTTCCGGCGCCTTCTGCTCGTCGGGCTCATCGGCCTCGTCGCGTTCGCTCTGGGCGCCCGCCTCCTGGCGGACTATCTTCATTCTCCTTCCGTCGTGCCGGTCCTGATCCTCGGGCTGTGCGCCTGCACCGCGTTCGCCGTCCCCATCAACGCGGCGGTCCTGCAGGGCCTGCAGGACTATAAATGGATGGGGATCAACGCGGGCCTGGGAGGCCCGGCCCGGTTCTTCTTCTGCGTCGCGCTGGTCCTGGCCGGCTTCGGGGTCAACGGCGTCCTGGCGGGGATGGTCCTGTGCAACCTGGCGCTATGGCTCTTGACCTACTTCCCGATTCGGCGGCACCTGCTCCAGGGAGCTCAGGAGAGCGGCCACGTCCATCACCTGTCGCTCGCGCATATGTTCCCCGTCTTCCTCGCCAACCTGGCCTTCGCCGTCCTCACCCAGACCGACATGATCCTGGTCGCCCGCTACTTCCCCGCCCACGAGGCCGGGATGTACGCCTCCGCGGCCATCCTGGGCCGCAGCGTCATGTACGTGCCGGGAGCTTTCGTCCAGGCCCTGTTCCCGATGGTCAGCGACCATCAATCGCGGAACATCGACAGCCGCCATCTGCTCTTCAAGGCGCTCGGGGCCACGCTGTGCCTGTCCGGCACAGGAGCCGCGCTGTTCTATCTCTTCCCCGGCCTGATCCTCCACGTGTTCTTCGGCGCCCGCTACGCGGAGGCCGCGCCGGTCCTGCGCTGGTTCGGGCTGGCCATGCTGCCGATGGCGGTCCTGATGGTCCTGATGAACTACTCGATCGCCAAGGGCGAGAGGCGTTTCTCCTACCTGATGGCGCTGGGAGCGCTCCTGGAGGTCGTCTTCATTCACTTCCATCATGAATCCCTGCAGAAAGTCGTATTTGTTATAATGGCCGTCGGCGTGTTCCTGATCGTGCCCGGCTTGCTGGGCCGACGCAGAGTCGAGGCGGCCTAGGAGGCGTGTTGCAGAAAGTCGAGGGCGGTTCCGCGGCGGTCCGCGCCGATCATCTTCACAAGGTCCTGGAAGTCCGGTTCCTGACCGAGGACGCCTACCTCATCCGCTGCGAGCGAGGGAGTCTCCAGTTCAAAGCGGGCCAATGCGTGAACCTGGGGTTCCCCGGCGCCGGCGTGAACCGCGAATACTCGATCTATTCCGGAGAGGATGCGCTGCATCTCGATTTCCTGATCAAGGAAGTGAAGGGGGGGATCGTCAGCGTCCAGCTGAAGTCCATGAAGCCCGGCGATCATGTCGAGATCCACGGCTGTTACGGCGACTTTCGCATCAAGAACCCCGAGCACGACGGGCGTCCCCACCTCTTCATCGGCACGGGCACGGGCATCGCACCCTTCCACGCGTTCGTGCAGTCGTATCCCGGCCTGGACTACAAGGTCGTGCACGGCATCCGCTTCGCCCGCGAGACCTACGACCGCCAGGATTACGCCGCCGACCGTTATGCGTCCTGCGTCTCCCGCGAAGACGGCGGTGATTTCCGCGGCCGTCTTACCGATTACCTGAAGAAGAACCCCGCCGCCAAAGATTCGATCTGCTATCTTTGCGGCAACCGGGCCATGATCAGCGAGACCTACGAGCTGCTGCGCTCCCAGGGCGTTCCCAGCGACAATATCCTTTCCGAAGCGTTCTTTTGATGCAGGAGTCCGCTCAATGAAAGTCGCTATTTCCTACCCGCCGATCATCAACGCCCTCGGCCAGAAGGCGATGGTCTCCCAGAACCGCAACGTCCAGTATTTCAAGGAGCCGACCTACCTCCTGCCGGTGGTCCACGCACAGGCGGCGACCTGGCTGAAGAACCTCGGCCATGACGTCCTCTGGGACGACGGCAACGCCCAGATGAAGACCTTCGACGGCTGGCTGAGGGACTTGGTCGCCTGGCAGCCGGAGATGATCGTGCTCGAGAGCACGACGCCGGTGATGAAGTTCTACTGGAAGACGATCGACCGGCTCAAGGAAGCGCTTCCATCCTGCGTCATCGTGCTCACCGGCTACCACTCGATGCGCATGCCGGAGGAGTCCCTGGAGAACTCCCGGGCCGACATCATCCTGCGCAGCAACCACGTGGACTTCGTGCTCTCGAAGTTGGTCCCGTTCATCGCGAAGAACATCGACTGGCGCGAGACCCTCCAGGTCGACGGCCTGCTGTTCCGCGGCCGCGGGGGCCTGATCCGGTCCACCGGGAACTTCAACCAGGTGGAGCCGCTTGAGAACTCCCCGCTCGTCGACCGCGACCTGGTCCATTGGCGCGACTACGCCTACGAGAACGGCAACTACCTGCAGACGCCCGGCGCGTACGCGACCAGCGTCATCCGCGACTGCATGTTCGGCAAGTGCACCTTCTGCCGCTACAACGGCCCGGACCTGACCTTCTCCATGATGCCCGTCTCGCGCAGCCTGGACGAATATCAGACCCTGATCGAGACATACGGCGCCCGGGAGATCTTCGACGACTCCGGCGTCTGGTACCGCGGCAAGGACGCGCGCGAGTTCGCCCAGGGCATCATCGACCGCGGCTTGCACAAGAAGGGCTGCTATTTCGGCATCAACACCCGCTTCGAGTACCTGGACGAGGAAACCATCAAGCTGATGGCCCAAGCCAACTTCCGCTTCGTCCTGCTGGGCCTGGAGGCCGCGGACGAGGAGACGCTCAGCCGCCTCAACAAGGGCTACCAGTCGGAGCACGTCTATCGCTGTCTGGAGTGGATGACGAAGTACGGCCTGCACCCGCATCTGACCATCATGGTCGGCTACTACTGGCAGACCCAGGAACAGCTCGACGGGACCAAGGCCCTGGTCAAGGACCTCATGCTGAAGGGCCTGGCCCGCACGCTTCAGGTCACCATCTGCACGCCGCTCGACTTTACGCCCTATCACCGGGAGTGCATCGAGAAGGGCGTCCTGCTGACGAACGATTACGACGACCACGACATGAGCCGGCTGATCGTCAAGACGCCCATCCCGCACGACCGCTACTACGACGCCATCCGCGAGATGTACTCGCTCGCCTTCCACCCGCTGTTCATCCTGCGCCAGCTCCGCTTCCTTCTGAGCTTCCGCAAGCGGGACTGGCAGTTCCTGTTCACCTACGGCTGGCGCGCCGTCCGCCGGGTCCGCCAGCACATTTTCAACCTGACCCGGCACCAGGGCAAGGCGTCGCTGGGGGCCGCGCCGGACGACAAGGCGAAGCAGCCGGTCTAAGAGTATCCAGATAAGGTCATGAGCGCTGAGTTGCTGAATCGCATTCTGGAAGCCGCCCGGGTCGGCGAGGATGCCGACTGGGAGTTCAAGTCGGCGAAAGGGGGTTTCCCTGGCAGTTTTTGGGAGACTTACAGCGCCTTCGCCAACACCGAAGGCGGCATCGTTGTTTTGGGGGCGCGTGAGGAGGACCGTGGGGTGCGGCTGGACGGTCTTACGCCGGCGCAGATCGGTGATTATAAGAAGATCCTCTGGGACGGTCTGAACAATCGCGGCAAGGTGAGCCGTAATCTGCTCGCCGAAGGCGACGTCGAGGTCGTCGCACTCGAGGGTGCGAGCTTGCTCTCCATTCGAGTTCCGCGCGCGGCCCGCGGAAATCGGCCGGTCTACATCGGTCCGACGCCGTTTGCCAACACCTATCGCCGACGCCACGAGGGCGATTACCGCTGCGCCGACGACGAAGTGCGCCGGATGTTGGCGGACGCCGACCCGATGCCGGCCGATCAGCGTATCCTGAATGGATTCAAGCTCGATGACCTCGATGCGGACAGCCTCATCCAATACCGGCAACGCGTCCGCGCCACCGGGGCGGAAGGCCTGACCCTCGCCGGGCTGTTGATGTTCGGCAAGGATCTGGCGATCCGTGACCCCGAGGCCGCACCGTTCTACTTCGTGGACTATCGGGAAAAACTGGATCCGGCGACGCGCTGGAGCGACCGCGTCTATCCGGACGGCGCCTGGGAAGCCAATTTGTTCCAATTTTATAAGCGGGTCTGGCCCAAGTTCGCCGCCGGCTTGCCAACGCCTTTTAAGCTGGAGGGGGACATGCGGCGCGATGAGTCTCCCGCGCACGAGGCTTTGCGCGAAGCTTTCGTCAACGCTCTGATCCACTCGGATTATGCAGTGCCGGGAGGCGTGGTGTTGGAGCGCTACCCTGACCGATTCATCTTGGAGAATCCCGGGATCATGCTGGTCTCTCTGGAGCAGTTCCGTCGCGGCGGCGTGAGCGAGTGCCGCAACAAGGCCTTGCAGAAGATGTTCTCGATGATCGGCGGCGGGGAGCAGGCGGGCTCGGGTGTCGATAAAATCCGTGCCGGCTGGCGGAGCCGGCACTGGCGCGCTCCGTTCTTCAATGTCCAGGCGCAGCCGGATCGGATGAAGTTGACGCTTCCCATGGTCAGCCTGATTCCTGAGGAGACCCTCGCAAGTCTTCATCATAAGTTCAGCTCCCGCCTTGATGCGTTGTCCCCGTCGGAAGTCCAGGCGTTGGCCACCGCGGAGATCGAAGGGGCGGTTTCGAACGCCCGATTGCAGGAACTGCTCGCGGACCATCCCACTGATATTTCCAGCATGCTGCGCCGCCTCTGTGAGCAACGCTATCTCGTGTCGGACAACCGCCGTCGTTGGACGAGCTATCGCCTGGTGGCCTCGGACATGACGCCTTTGGCTGGGAGCTTGCCTGATTTGGCCGGGAGCTTGCCTGATTTGGCCGGGAGCTTACCGGAGACTATGACTGGACAGCAGAAGTTGCTGCAGGAAATGGCTGCTCCTGTGGCCGCTAAGGGCAAGGCTCCTTCATCTGAGGTCAGGGCTGTGATCCTTAATCTCTGTCAGGGCCGCTTCCTACCGGCGGAAATGATGGCGACCCTCCTTAAGCGCAAGGTGAAGAATCTGCGCCAAGAATATCTGACTCCTATGGTGAGGGAAGGACTGCTGACTCTTCGCTATCCGCAGTCGCCCACGCGGCCCGACCAAGCCTACACGTCCGGGGGCGGTAAGCCGTGAAATTCAGCATCATCATCCCGTTCAAGGCGGTCAACGCGTACGTGCGCGAGACCGTGCCCTATGTCCTCAAGCGCGACAACGCCGACTGGGAACTGATCCTGGTCCCCAACGAGGACATGACGAGCGAGCTGTTCGGCCGACGGGAGAGGACGCGTTTCCGTGATGGCGTGGAGCGCACGGTCGCTTGGCTGGGAGGGTGACCATAACGCCTCCCGCCCTTCTCTTGACCGGCGCCACCGGGTACATCGGAAGACGCCTCGCCGCGGGCCTTTCGGGGGCTTGGCGGGTGTTTCGGGCCTCCCGGACCGCCGCCGGGGAGGGGGCTTTGGACCTCGATCTGGCCGATCCCGACTCGATTCGGCGCGCCTTCGACGCCGCCGCCCCGAAAGTCGTCATCCACACCGGCGCCGAGTCCGATCCGGACGCCTGCGAGCGGAATCCGGATCGAGCTAAGCGCGTGAACGTGGACGCGGTGAAGACCTTGGGTATGCTGTGCGGGGCCTCCGGGACGCGGCTGATACACTTCTCAACCGACCTCGTGTTCGACGGTGAGCGCGGCTGGTACACCGAGGACGACGCTCCCAATCCGGGCGGTGTCTACGCGCGCGGCAAGCTCGCGAGCGAGGAGGCGGCGCTCGCGAGCGCCGCCGGCGCCGCGGTGCTGCGGATTTCGACCGCCTACGGGCGGCCGATGGGCGGGCGGCCGAGCTTCGTGGACGGGCTGCGCGCCAAACTGGCGGCAGGCGAGCCCGTGTCGGGCTTCACAGATCAGTGGCGCACCTCGACGGCCGCCGATCAACTGCCCGAGGTGCTCGCCAAGCTGCTCGCCGATCCCGATCTCGAGGGCGTGTTTCATTGGGGCGGCGCCGAGCGCGCGACGCGCTTCGAGACCGCGGTGACCTTCGCGCGCGTGATGGACTTCGATGCGAGGCTCGTGCGGCCCGGTCGGGCCGCCGACGTTCAATTCGCCTCCCCGCGGCCGC
>MGUL01000080.1:22330-22738 GCA_001800005.1 Elusimicrobia bacterium RBG_16_66_12
ATCGGCGTCGCCCCGCTGACCTACGAGGCCGGCTTCAAGGCCCTGCGCGGCGCCTGGGGCTAGCGACAATGCCGGCGCGAGGAAAATCAGTACAATACACCGTCCATGGTGCGTCCTGACCAAGCCTGCGCGACCGGAGACGGTCAGTCGTGAGATTCAGCATCATCATCCCGTTCAAGGCGGTCAACGCGTACGTGCGCGAGACCGTGCCCTATGTCCTCAAGCTGAACAGCGCCGACTGGGAATTGATCCTGGTCCCCAACGAGGACATGGCCAGCGAGTGGCACGACGACCGCATCCGGGTGATCGCCTCCGGACGGGTGGGACCCGGCGCCAAGCGCGACCTGGCGGCGAAGGTCGCGCGGGGGGAGATCCTCGTCTTCCTGGACGACGACTCCTATCCGCGGG
>MGUL01000080.1:22778-46726 GCA_001800005.1 Elusimicrobia bacterium RBG_16_66_12
ACCCCGGTGTCGTCGCGCTGGGCGGCCCCGGCATCACGCCCCCGCAGGACGGCTTCTGGCAGCGCGTGTCGGGCGCGGTCTTCCTGAGCCGGCTCTCCGGCGGCGCGCCGGAGCGCTACGTGCCCGTCGGCGGGGTCCGGGAGATCCAGGACTGGCCTTCGGTCAACCTGATGGTGCGCAAGGCGGATTTCCTGTCCATCGGCGGCTTCGACTCCGCCTACTGGCCGGGCGAGGACACCAAGCTGTGCCTGGACCTCGTCAAGAAGACCGGCCGCAAGATCCTGTACGTCCCGGAGCTCGTCGTGTGGCACCACCGGCGTGCCGGCCTGATGGGGCATCTCAAGCAGATCGGCGCCTACGGCCTGCACCGCGGCTTCTTCGCCAAGGAGTATCCGGAGACCTCCTGCAAGCCGGCCTACTTCGTCCCGTCCGGCTTCGCGCTGTTCGCGGCCCTCTCCCTTTTCGGCCCACTGCTCCCCGCGCCGCTGAAAGCGCTGATCGCCCTGGGCTGGGCGCTCTATGCGCTGGCGCTGGCCAAGGCGCTGGTCGACTTCCTCGCGCATGAGACGCTGTCGGTCGCCCTCTGCGCGCTGTGCTACACCTTCTTCACGCACTTGGTTTACGGCGTCCGATTCATCCAAGGATTGCTCGTCATGGGCCGGCTTGTGAGCACGCTGCGATAGGGGCGTCTCCCCGAAAAATGGCGAAGGAAGATTTCGCGGTCCTGGTGTTGAGCTGCGATAAGTACGGCGACTTGTGGCCGTCGTTCCTGCGGCAGTTCCGAAGGCATTTCCCCGCCGGGGATTGGCCGGTTTACGTCGGCAGCAACTTGACCCCCTGCGGGGAGCCTGGGACCATCCCGATCCTGTCGGGGCCCGATCTGGATTGGTCCGCAAGCTGCAAAAAAATACTGCGGCAGATTCCGGAACGCAAGCTGTTCGTCATTCTTGAGGATTTGCTCCCGGCCTCGCGCGTCGATGCGGCGGAATTCCGCCGGATCATCAAGTTTTTATCCGACGCGGACGCTCGACATGTCAAATATTGGCCGGATCCGGTCCCGGACGAGCCGACGGAATTCCCCGGCATCGGTTCGTATGCGCGCGGGGCGCCGTATCGCGCCACCGTCTGCGGATTTTGGGACCGCGATTGCTTGATGAGTCTTCTGCTCGAAGGGGAGAGCCCATGGAACTTCGAGATATTGGGATCATACCGGACGGCTTACATGGATGGATTCTACGGGCTGACTTCGCCGCTGTTCGAGCGCCGGAACATGATCGAGAAGGGACGATGGATCCCGGAATCGGTCGAATGGGCGCAAGCCGAGGGCGTCGAATTGAAGCTGGACGGACGTCCCATGCTGGCCGGCACGCGCGGGATCATAAGCCGTTTGCAGGCGATCTATTTCCACGCGATGATTCGGGTGCCGTGGCGAATCCGGACGGGACTGATGAACAAGCTGAGGAGAGCTCTGATCTCATACTGAGACATGGACAACAAGATCAAAACGCTCAAAGAGCGCCTGAGCAACAACAGCAGGCATAAATTCCAAAACCATCAGACCAACGCCTTTTTAGCGCTCCTGAAAAAACGGTACGAGAATGTGCTGGAGGTGGGGTGCGGCAAGGGCTATTTCAGCTATGTCGGCGCCCTGAACGGGAAATTCGCGAACTGCTCGGGCAGCGACGTTTTTCAAGATTATCAGCTGGATGAGATCGGGCCTTTGTGCGAAAGCGTTTCTTATGCGCGGATGGAGGCGGATCGGCTTCCCTATGCGGACAACTCGTTCGATCTTGTTTTTTCCATGGACGTCATCGAGCACGTCGATGACGACAAGGAATTCTTGGCGGAGAGCCTCCGCGTCTGCAAGCCCGGCGGCTTGGTGATCATCGGGACGCCCAACTATTACAGGATAACGAATCTGTTTTTGAAGATGATCGGGAAGCTTCATTATCCTAGAAAAATGGGCGTAGACAGCTATGGCGACGTCATCCATCTCCGGGAATACAAGAAAAGCGAACTTCGAGATTTGCTGAATCATTTTCACGGCCGAATAGAGGAAGGCAGCCTGGCCATCTCCCCGTGCTGGTTCGGGGTCATGCAATTGAATTGGGGCATAGATGTTCTCCCGGCATGGCTGGAGAATCTGTGTCATTTTTGGTTCGTCGTATTTGTGAAATGCTAAACTGACGGCGGTCCGCGTCTTTTATCCCGGTCGGCGTACCAAAAATCTGCAGATTTTAATGAGCGATTCCAATTTCTGAAAGCCTTGTGGCGGGAGACAAACTCATAATGCGCCGCAAGGAGTTTCTGCCTTTCGGGAAGCCGGATTTCTCGGATGAGGAAATTGCTGCCGTCACGCGCGTCCTGCGCTCCGGCTGGGTCGGCATGGGTCCCGAAACGATCGCTTTTGAGATCGAGCTGGCCAAATATCTGGGAGTCCCCCATGTCGTCATGGTCAATTCATGCACCTCAGCTCTTTTTCTGGCACTCCATGTCTCCGGGGTGGGGCCCGGAGATGAGGTGATCTGTCCAAGCCTGACCTGGTGCAGTACGGCGAACGCGGCGCTCTACTTGGGAGCTCGGCCGGTCTTTTGCGATATAGATCCGAAAACCCTCTGCGTGACGCCGGAAACCGTCTTCGCCAAGCTCACCGCGAAAACCAAAGCCGTCATGGCGGTCCATTTCGGGGGCCTGGCCGCCGACGTGAAAGCCCTGCGCGCGGCTCTTCCGCCGAGCGTCGTCATCGTTGAGGACGCGGCTCATGCCCTGGGCGCGCGCTTCGGCGACGGAACGGCCGTCGGTTCCTCGGGGAGCCTCACGTGCTTCAGTTTTTACGCCAATAAGAACCTTTCCACTGGGGACGGCGGCGCGGTAGCCCTCTCCGACTCGAATTTAACCGAACGGCTGCGTTCCTTGCGCCAGCATGGCCTGCCCGCCGACGCCTGGAAGAGATTTTCTCATCCGAATGCGCTTCTTTCCGGAGAGCTCAACGCGCTCGGCTACAAAATGAATTACACCGACTTGCAGGCATGCATCGGCCGGGTGCAGCTGAGGCGTCAGGGAGAGTTTCATCCCACCCGCCTTGCGATTGCGCGCCGCTATTGCGAGTCCTTGGCGCGACTGCCCATGGCGCCGCAGTTCCAGGAGCGCGTTCTGGATCCCGATCATGCCCGGCATTTATTTACGGTTTCCTTGCCGCTTGAGCATATGTCGATATCAAGAGACGCCTTCATGCAGGAACTCCGAGCTGAGAACATCGGAGCCAGCATCCATTATTCGCCGCTCCACAAAATGATGCTGTATGGGCGGAAAGAACAGGCGGCGCTCGCTTACACCGAGAGATTGAGTCAAAGAATCATGACTCTACCCATCAGCGCGAGCATGCGCGTGGAAGACGCCGATGATGTCGGGGAACGCTTCCAGAGACTGCTGCGTCGGGCGTTGAAAAAGATCGCGAGCAAGAAAAAGACGTCGGCGCAGGCCGAGGCGGTTGAATATGGTTTCCAGGGACGCCTGAAAGCCGAGTTCCCTTCGCAAGTCATCATCGATACGACCGAGCTGTGCAATCTTGCCTGTGTTCACTGCCCGCATCCCGTTTTTAAGAAGTCGGAATATTACAGTGGAGCGTCGCTGGACCCGGAATTGAATGCGAAGGCCGTCGATGAGGTCAGAAAGTATGGGCAAGAGGCGACGCAGTATATCCGCTATACGGGTGAAGGCGAAACCCTGATCCATAAGAACTTCTTCGCCATGCTGGGATATGCCGCGAAAAATTCAGGCGTGGCCGTGACCGTCACGACAAACGGCGTTTTGCTGGACGAAGCTCGCTGCGAGAAGCTTCTTCACACCAATGTCGATATCGTCGACATCAGCATCGATGCTTTTTTGCCGGAGACCTATTCAAAAATACGCGTGAAAGGCGATTTGAAGGTAACGCAGGCGAATGTCCTGCGCTTGCTGCGGATGACGAAAATGCCGGGAGTAAAAACGAAGGTCATCGTCAGCTATATCGAGCAGCTTTCGAATGCTCTGGAAACGAGCGACTTCGAGCGTTATTGGAAAGAACACGGCGCTGATTATGTCGTGATTCGGCGGCTTCATTCCGCGGCGGGAGCGATCCCCGATATCGCTCGTGAGATGCGCGAGAAAAATGAGAGCGGCCCGCGTCGCCCCTGTCTGTATCCTTGGGAGCGGATCGTCCTCAATCCGAGGGGCCAGTTGGCGTTTTGCCCGGCGGACTGGACTCATGGATCGACGGTGGTCGACTATCGCAAAACGACGATTCGAGAAACGTGGGGAGGGGAATTCTGCCAGGGGTTGCGGCAGGCTCATCTGACGAATAATTTCGGGGCACACGCTTTCTGCGGACAGTGTCCGGATTGGCAGGCGACCCGCTGGCCGAGCGAAGGGCGCAGCTACGCCGACATGATCGAAGGTTTTAAAGCAACAGAGTGAAAACGATCCTGCATTCGAAACCGTGGTTGACGGAGAGCGATTCGGCTTCCATCAACAAGGCGCTTCAATCGGGATACATCGGTTCGGGGGGGCGGACCCTTGAATTTGAGCGGCGGTTGAGTCAATGGGTGAAGGCATCGCGGCCTGGTGTATCTGTGGGAAGCGGCTCCGCTGCGCTGGTTCTCGCCCTTAAAGCGCTTGGATGCGGGCCGAAAGACGAGGTGATCGTTCCAACCTACGTCTGCCCCAGCGTCTTGGAAGCAGTCAACGCCTCCGGGGCGCGGCCTATCCCCTGTGATGTCGGCGAGGACTGGTTGGTGCATCCGGCGAATGTCGCTCCATTGACCACGTCGAAAACAAAAGCGATCATCGTGCCGCATCTTTACGGGATATTCGCAGACGTTAAGGCGTTCCGATCATTCGGGTTCCCGGTCATTGAGGATTGCGCCCAAGCAATCGGTTCTAAGGCCGGCCCTGGGATATCAGGCGATGTCGCGATCTTTTCGTTCCAGCCGACGAAATGTCTTACGACCGGAGAGGGCGGCATGGCCATTTCGTCAGACGAGCGGATTTCCGCGCGGATGCGAGTGCTGCGCGATGGAGGCGGTGCGGAGGGGCGACAGGTCTTCAGCCCGATGTCGGATCTGGCGTCGGCGCTCGGTCTCAGTCAGCTTTCCCGCTATGGGCGGATGCTGGCCAGGCGCAAGCGGATTGCTTCTGAATATTCGCGGGCGCTGGCCCGATGTCTGCCGGAAGCGGCCGAGAAATTGAGAGGATTGCCGACCATGTTCTTTCGATTTCCCATGATGCTGCCCGGCGGCGTGGGCCGTTATCAGGCCTTGTTTCTTCGCCGGGGCATTCACGTTCGTCGAGGCGTCGACAGGCTCATTCACCGGCTGCTCGGGCTGCCGGACAAAAAATTCCCGCAAGCGGTTCGATTGCATCGCATGACCGTGTCGCTGCCTATCTATCCCGACATGAGCGACAGCGATGTGAAGCGTTGTACGGCCGCATTGCAAGCGCTGATCAAGCATGGCCCGGAGACCCCGTGAGGAGTGCCGTCCAGGGTGCCCTATGAAGGTCGGGGTCATCCAGTCCAACTATCTGCCGTGGCGCGGCTATTTCGATTTCATTGATGACGTGGATCTGTTTATCTTTCACGACGATCTCCAATACACTAAACATGATTGGCGCAATCGCAATAAGATCAAAACGGATCGAGGCCCCGTTTGGTTGACGGTCCCCGTCCATTATGGACGGACTTCGCAATTGATTTGTGAAACAACCATTGATTCTTCGCAGCCTTGGAACCGCAGGCACATGCGGCTGTTGGAATCGTGGTATGGGAAGGCGCCGCACTTCCCGGTCTATCGGGAGGAGCTGTTCGAGATTTTGAGTCGTCCGTTCGAAACGATCTCCGATCTCAACATCATCCTCTGCCGCTGGGTCATGGATCAATTCGCCATCAAGACCCCGCTGAGGCGCTCTTCTGAATTCCGGCCGAAAGGAATGAAAACCGAACGACTTATCGATTTGCTCGGGAAGGCCGGCGCAACGACGTATCTTTCCGGACCCGCCGCCAAAGAGTATCTTGATGTTTCGTTGTTTCGACGCCATGCCATACGCTTGGAGTACAAGCGCTACGACTACGAAGATTACCCGCAGCTTTGGGGGGGGTTCTTGGGCGAAGTCACCGCGCTTGATCTGCTATTCAACGCCGGCCCTAAGTCCCGGGAATATCTCAAGAGTCGCGCACCGAACGAAATTGCAGTTGATTGAGTGTTGACAGCCGCGGCGACATCCCATGACCAATAAAGTATCCATCGTCATCCCGATCTATCAAAACGAAGCGACCATCGCGCAGGTTTGCCGGGAAGTCTCCGCTGTCATCGGCGCTCACGCCGGAGGTTGGGCCCCCCATTTTATCCTGGTCAATGACGGCTCGACGGACCGCTCCTGGGAGATCATGCAAGGGCTCCAGCGGGGGCGTCGCGGCGGCTTCACGCTCCTCAATTTCAATCGGAACTTCGGCCAGATGTCCGCCCTGTTGGCGGGTTATAGTCACGCAGATGGGGACTGCGTTATTTCGATGTCGGCCGATCTTCAGGATCCCCCGGAAGTCATTTCCTTGTTGCTAAGCGCTTGGCGGCAAGGACATAAACTGGTTGTGGCCAATCGTCAGATGCGTGACGACGGCTTGATCAGCGACGCGCTCTCGAACATCTGTTGGAAATTGCTGCGCCGCTTCGCTGTCCCGGGCATCCCGGAAGGGGGGTTCGACTTCTTTTTGATGGACCGGGAATTGCGCGATCATTTTGTTCTCGATCCGGAACAGCACATCTTCCTCCAGGGCCGCCTCCTGTTCTACGGTTATCAGCCGTTTTGTGTCCCGTATGAGAGAAGGAAGCGGCTGCTGGGTCGTTCGCAGACGTCTTTGGGGGTCAGGATTAAATATTTCATCGACGGCTTCGCCGCATACTCCTTTTTGCCCTTGCGCATCATGTCGGCGGTCGGCATTCTTCTTTTCATCGCGGCCGTCCTCATTTCGGGACTCATCGCCTGGTATGTTATGGTCCACGGCTCCCGAGTGGAGGGCTGGGCTTCTTTGATGGTGGTCATTCTCTTCTTGAACGGCATGCAGATGCTGGCGATAGGCATCATCGGGGAATATCTGTGGCGGAACATCGAAGAGACTCGAAAGCGGCCTCACTACGTCCTCCGCGACGTTCTGCCGCGCTCCGGTTCTGATGCATGATCTCCCGCCCTCCCTTTGTGCAGGACCTGCGGCAAATCGCGGATAACCTGGTCCTTTCCGACGGCGGCCTATGGGTCTGTCCGGGGCACCGGGATTTTAAGTTCTTGGAGACAGATGCGACGGATTGGGCCGGCCTTGAGCTTCGCTCGTTTTGGTACCGGCACAGAAATCGCTGCTTCCTGGCGCTCACCGAGCGGTTTCCCCCGGCGGGAGTTCTCTTTGAAATCGGCGCCGGCAACGGCTCCGTATCCCTTGCTCTCCAGAATGCAGGATATCCCGTTGTCGCCGTCGAACCCACGGCTAAGCTCGCATGCCGGGCGCTGCATCGCGGAGTTCGACATGTGGTCTGTTCGACGCTGGAGGGGGCTAAGTTTCGCGCGGGCTCTATCTCCAATGCCGGTCTCTTCGACGTTCTGGAACACATTCCCGACGACGAGGCATTCTTGACGACTCTTCGTCGTCTGATGCCCGTCGGCGGACGACTTTATTGCGCGGTTCCTGCCTGGCAGCTGCTTTGGTCGCGCGAGGACGAATACGCGGGGCACGTGCGCCGTTATGCTCCCGCTGGATTCCGCCGGAAAATCGAACGCGCCGGCTTTGAAATCGAACATGAGACCGGCTATTTTGCGGCATTGACCCTGCCTATCTTCCTGCGGCGCGCCTTGCCCAGTTGGCTCGGCCTCCGCGGCCAGCGAACGAGCGCATCCAGCGAGCAGGAGCACCAGCCGTCCTTCGAATTCGTGGCGCGTGTCCTCCGGGGAATTCTCGATCGAGAAATCGTGAAGATATCCGCCGGGGAAAAACGCAGGCTGGGAGCCAGTCTGTTTGTGGTGGCGCGGGCCGTTTAATCCGGCCCATCTGTTGGCGCGGGCGTCGCACAATATGGCCTAATCTTGCGGATGAGAAAATCAGCGGCGTCCCAGGTGAGTTCTTCCAGGAAATTCGGCAGAATCGACGCCGATTTCGTCAAGAGGCGGAACGATTTCTTCGGTTCCAATCCCGCTCTTGACCCGATGTTCATCATTGAGCAGTGGCCGCTCTTCGTGGGGTTCGTTCCCCTAGGCACGCTCCTCGCCCGCTACGAGCTTCTTAAGATGATCCAGAACGTGCCGGGACATCTCCTGGAGTTCGGGTGTCATCAAGGCGCGCATCTTCATTTCATGGCGAAAGTCCTCCAGTTGTTGGCCCCGAATGATCTGCGCAAGATCTACGGCTTCGACAGCCTCCTTGGCTTGACCGAGTTTTCGGAACAGGACCGGCATGCGATGAAGGAGCAGGGGAACTATAGGGGCGACCTGGGCATCATGAAGAAGATGCTTGAGCTTCATGATATCGAGGACAGAGTGGAGATCGTCGTCGGGAAAATTGAGGAGACGCTCCCTCGGTTCCTGAGAGACAATTCGCACCATATCTATAGCTATGTTTACCTGGATACGGACCTTTACCAATCCACGGTGAGCGCTCTCGACCTCTGTTGGCCGAGGTTGGCTCCGGGCGGCCTCATCGTGCTCGACGAGGGCTACCATGATCGCTTTCCTGGAGAGGGGGCGGCTCTCCAGGAATTCCTGCGAAAAATCCCGGGGGCCTTTGAATGCGGCCATTTTCCCTTCACACGACAGCCCATGGTGTGGATCAAGAAGAAATAGCCGCATCTGCAGTGTGACGCCTGAAGTGTAACGTCCTCTTGATTTCAGTAGAATCTCCAGCATGATGCGCGCGAAATCGCTGCGTCGCGCCGGCCCGCCGCGCGAGATCGGCGTCGGGGGGTTCGCCGTCAGCCCGCGGTCGCGCCGCTGCGTCGTCGAGCAGTTTCGGGCGTTCTTCCGCCGGGGCTGATGCCCCGCATCCTCTTGCCGGACGGCGGCATTCGCGCGGGCCGGGCGGCGGCATAGACCTATGTGCGGAATTCTGGGTCAGATCAATAGGAACACGGCGGTGGATCGCGGGCAGTTTCTGACGATGCTCGCCACCCTGGATAAGCGGGGCCCCGATCAGTTCGGGTGTTCCGTGGTCGACAACATCGCGCTGGGGCATCGAAGGCTGTCGATCATCGACTTGTCCGAGGCCGGAAAACAGCCCATGTACAGCGAGGATGGGTCCGTCGGCCTCGTGTTGAACGGCGAGATCTATAACTACCAAGAACTGAAGAAGGAGCTGCACGATAAGTATAGGTGGAAGAGCAAGACCGACACGGAGGTGCTGCTTCACGGCTATGAGGAATACGGACCCGCGATCGTGGACAGGATTGAAGGAATGTTCGCTTTCGCGGTTTTGGACATGCGACGAAAAGTCGTCACGTTGGCCCGCGACCATTTCGGCAAGAAGCCGCTCTATTATTATCTGGACGACGAGATATTCTGTTTCGCCTCTGAAATGAAGGCCCTGCTGAAGAACGCGGAGATCAAAAGCCGAGTGCGCGTCGACCGTCTTTCCTTGGCGAAGTATCTTTTTTACGGCTATATTCCATCGCCCAACACCATCTGCGACAAGATCCGGAAGCTGGAGCCGTCCACGGTCGTGCAGTTTCGCCTTCCGGAGTGGCGGCTGGAGGCCAAGCGGAGCTTCTGGAAGCTGGAAGACGTGCGCGTGAATGCCGGCCTGGGCGAAGGCGAGATCCTGGAAAAGAGCGAGGATCTGATTCGGAAGGCGGTCAAGAAAAGACTGATGGCCGACGTTCCCTTGGGCGTTTTCTTGAGCGGCGGGGTGGACAGCAGCCTTGTGACGGCCTATCTTTCCCAGTGCGCTCCGCGAACGAGGGCTTTCAACGTCTGTTACGATAATCATCCGGAGCTGGATGAATCGCGCCACGCGCAAACGGTGGCGCGCAAATTAGGGGTCCCGCTTCATTCCTGCCACTTCGAGGATTCAGCCGCCGAGGAAAACTTTCTGGGAATCCTTGATTATATGGACGAACCGATGGCTGACGCGGCTATAGTCCCGCTGTATTTCGTTTCAAAATTCGCGCGCGAAGAAATAACGGTGGTGCTGAGCGGCGACGGAGGGGACGAGTTGTTCGGCGGATACGAGAAATACCGAGCCCAGAAGTTTATTGAGACATATTCGAGCCTGAAGCCATTGGCCGATCTGCTCAAACCCCTGCTTCCGCGCGGGGGGCCTTATTATAAACTGCTCGACGCTTTCGGGCTTGATTTCGCCGCGAGACAGTTCATCTTCGGCGGCGGCGGCTTCCTCGTCGAGGATGCCCGGGAGCTCTTGAATCAACGCCTGCCGGGCCTCGGCCTCGTTTTCGAGGAGGCGATCCGATATTCGGGAGCGTTCCGCCAGGAGGACGTCGTCAATAAGAGCTTGTATTTGGATTGCCGCATTCAGCTGCCGGATTGGTATCTTGTCAAAGGCGACCGCGCGACCATGTCCGCCTCTCTGGAAATGAGAAATCCACTCTTGGATAAGGACCTGGCCGAGTTCGCCTTCAGCTTGAGCGGGAATTGGAAGATCCGCGGGCGGGAATCCAAATATATTCTTAAGCGGCTGGCCGAGAAATGCGTCGGCCGTGAGACCGTTTACCGGAGCAAGAAAGGGTTCGGATTGCCGCTCGCGGCCTGGATCCGAAGCGAATTGCGGCAATTGTTCGGAGATCATCTGGGGATCGGGAACGACTATTTTGATTCGAAATATGTGATGAGATTGTACGAGGAGCACATGGCCGGCAGAAATCATATGTTCGAGCTGCTGCGCATATTGAACTTCAACTTCTTCTTGAGAAAATATGAACTCGGATGATTTGGTTCGGATTTACTTCTTAATTTTTCCGATGCGGCTCATGCGCTATCATGCATATCGCATCGAAAAGTTCGTCGAAAGGGCGGCTAAGGAGAGCAATCATCCTGGGCGGAAAGTAATCGATATCGGCTCTCACGACAACCCGTACAAAAAATATTTCGACAAAACGGACTATTTTTCCCAGGACATTAAGCAGAGCGCCGGGAACACGATCGATTACGTGGGAGACATCAACGAGGGGATGAGCGAAATGCCCCCCAGCGCGTTTGACTCCATTCTCTGCACTCAAGTGCTGGAGCATTTAAATAAGCCGCATAAGGCCTTCCAGGAATTCCATCGAATCTTGAGGCCCGGGGGAAAGGTGTTCTTGACGACGCACCTGTGCTTCGAGGAGCACATGGTTCCGTATGACTATTTTCGCTTCACCCGCCACGGCCTGAAGTTCCTGGGCGAGTCCGCGGGCTTCGAATTGATCCATATCGCGCCGCATGGCGGGGTGTTTCACGTCATCAGCTATCTTGTCGGAACGCTGCCGATCCGATTGTTTTTCAAGGAGAGAAACACCTTCTCGTATTACGCCTACGTGTTCGTGTTTTCCGTGCCTATCCTGATCCTCAATGCCGCCTGCTCCTTGCTGGATTTGCTGGATCGGGACCCCGAACTGACGCTGAACTATGAGTGCATTTACGAGAAGCGGAAGTAGCCCCGGCCGCTCGCCCGCGGAGATCGCGTACTGGCTGCTGGCACTGCTGTGGTTCGCGGCCGCCATGGGGCCGGCGTTTCTCCTCCCGCTCAGCGGCGACGAAACCTTCCATCTTTTTCTTTCCGGCCTTCTCAAGCACGGCGGGAGGCTGTTCGATCAGTACTGGGTGGACGATAAGCCCGGCGGCATGCAGCTTATTTATTACATCTTCACGCCCTTCCGGGACGGGCTGTCGAATTTCTACGCCATCAAGCTGTTTACGGCCGCCTACCAGCTCCTGACCTCGTTCGCCTTTTATTTCCTCTGTAAACATTGCTTCGCGCCCAACGGGCGCATCGCGAAAGCGCTGCTTCTTATTTTTATTTTAGTGTACGCCAATCCGATGGTCGAGGGCCAGTTTTCAAACGCCGACAACTTGGTCGTCCTCTGGATCATCCTGGCCGCCTACTTCTTTCTGGGACGCTGGCACATGCTTTCCGCCCTGTCCGTAGGGATATGCTTCTGCTTGAAGCAGAACACGGCCCTGGAGATCCTGCCCTCATCGCTGACGATCATCGCCCAGGGATTCGCGCAGGGCGCCGAGACGGTCGGCCGCCGGCTTGTTCGGGCGGGCTTGACCGTTTCGAAGCAGTTTCTCGTATTTCTCGTTCCGGTAGGGTTGATCTGGCTTTGTACGGTTCATGCGGGGACGAGCGAAAACTTCCTGGCGTTGGCCTTCATCAAGAGGATTCACTCCCACCTTCTCCATAAAGACTACGGCGCCGCCGCGCGATATGGAATCCCGATATTCAAGCAGTCCGGGATATTGTGGCTGGGGCTCCTCGGATTCATTCTGGATTGGCCGCGGCGGCGCTGGGCTGAATCCGAGCCGCGGGCGAGCGCCGGCGGCTTTGACGGTTATCTGCTGATTTGGGCGGCGTGCGCGCTGATCAGCGTCTGGGTCGGCGGCTACTTCTTCCCGCATTATTTCATCGAGCTCGTTCCGGTGCTCGTGATTTGCGCGACCGTATTCCTGCTGAAAATCAACGGCGCGGCGTTCCATCTTTTGATCGCCACGGCGATCGCGGCTTCCCAGCGTTTCGGCGTCGTCGGGAATGGAGTCGCCGCGCTGGCTTGCTGCGCAGCGGCGGCCGTCGAACATCGCCGTCAAGTCGATCGGAATATCTGGCGGCCGCTGATGGTGCTGTCGTGCCTGCTGCTGACATTGAACCAGAATCCGCTTGCTGCAGCCCTCTCAATCGTTAAGGCGCGGAACCCGCTTATGTTCTACTCCCAGGATGATCGCGACATGCTGCAGGCGGCGCGATACCTGAAGGAAACGGGATCGGACCGGGTGTTCGTTTACGATTACACGCCGCAGATATACTGCTTGTCGGGGATCGTTCCGCGGTTTCGATATGGATTCAAGTCCCAGTACATCAATTACGCGGTTCTGATCAAAGAAAACTTGAACTACCCCAACGACGATTCTCTTTTTTCGGCGAGACGGGAAGAGCTCGCGGCTCGGATGCGCGGCGGGGATTTTCAATACGTCGCGGTCAATTATAATACGGTGAGATTGGACGAGGGACCGCAGATGCGGCCTATTATCGCGGCGTTGGACGGGTTTTACGTGCGCGCGATATTCGGCAATGTTTGGATATACAAGAGAGGCGCGGCTCCCGCGGCTGCCGGCGGGCGTCGTTTCCGCGTCAGCCGGGCGATTTCCGATGAGAAGGCCGACGTCATTAATATCATCGTCGAGCGCTCCAGTCTCGTTCCGGAATCGACGATGGACCTGGCCTGCGGCGCGATGACGTGGCATTATCCGGAGAACGGAATCATCTATCCGATGAAAGCGGCTCAGGACGCGAACCGGCTTGAGATCAGGGCGAACAGGCGGGGGTTCGCGGGCGGGAACTGCGTTCTCGACCTCAACAGCGTCCTTGAAACCCGCAGTTTTAAGACCGTGAACGTCGCGGGCATTCCGAAGAAGAGCGGATGAGACTTAGGTCGGAATCTTGGTTTCGTGGGAGACGCGCAGGACGTTCGGGCCGAGTTGGCCCATCGAGTGCTCGAAGCGCTGGGCGGGGCGGCCGGGATTGAAGGGGATGTTGAGTATGCGCCGCACGTCGCGTTCGACCTTGTCGCGGAGTTCCACGAGGCGTTCCGGGGTCAGGTGGTCGGTGAAGACGTAGGATTTGTAGCCGCCGTCCGGGTCGCCCTTGTAATAGTCGGCGACCTCGGTGTAGTCGACGTCGTGGCTGTAGAGCTTGTCGCCCGTGGTCTCGAACGTGTAGACCCAGACGTCTTTCAGCGTGGGGTGCGGGACCGCGCGGTCATAGTAAGGAGTCCCCGGGTAGGTCGTGATGATCGTGACGTCGAAGTCGTCGGGCTTGGAATCAAGCAGCCACTGCTCGGTTTCCAGGATCGTCTGCTCCGTTTCGCCGGGATGGCCGATGGACATCAGGGCCTTGACCTTCAGGCCGTGCCGGCGCGCGATCTCCACGCAGCGGGTATTCTCCTCGCGCGTCGCCTTCTTGTTGATGTTCTGAAGGATTCGGGGCGAGCCTGATTCGAATCCGGTCAGAATCCAACGGAAGCCGGCGCGATACATGGCCGCGGCCTGGGCGTCGTTGAACAGCTGGGATTTGACGAAGCCGCGCAGGCGGAACTCGGCGGACAGGCGTTTCTGGGCCTCCGCGATGGCGTTCATGAGCTCCACCATCTTCGTGTTGACGTTGAGCTCGTCGTCGTAAAGCATGAAGCCGGTGATGCCGTACTCCTTGTGGAGGGAGACGATCTCCTCGACGACGCTCTCGGTGGAGCGCATGCGGATGCGCCGCAGCATCGGGGATTCGCGGCCGCCGCAGAAGCCGCAGGCGAACGGGCAGCCGAGCTGGGCGATCAGCGACATCGCCGGCACGCCGTCGATGGAGTAGTGGTAGCTCTTCGCGTCGATGAGGTGGCGCGCCGGGAACGGCTGTTCGTTGAGCGTTTGGTTCGTCATGAACAGCGAAGAGGCCGGATCGTCGCCGTCGATGAGTTTGGGGGCGTCGGGCTTGATGGCCTCAAAGACGGCGAACTCGCCGTCGCCGGCGACGAGCGTGTCGTAATTTTGAGCGAGTTTTTCGAAGGCCTTCGCCGCGCGGCCCGGCGCCTTGCGCGCTTTCTCGCCTTTGTAGGCGGCGTGGACGAGGGCGATGTGCGGCCCGCCCAGGATCAGGCGGGCGTCCGGCCGGATGGAGCGGATGGCCTGCGTGATCTTGAACGCGGACGGCATCTGCGGGGTCGTCGCGGTGATGCCGAACACGCGGGCGGGGCTGGTCTCGGCGTGAAGCCGGGCCGCCTCCACGAAATTCTCGACCCCGGACAGATCGAGCATCTCGACGCGATGGCCGGCGTTTTCCAGGACGGCCGCCACGCGCAGGATGCCGAGGGTCATGAAGACCCGCTCGTCGAGCAGGAACAGCGATGGGGGGGTGATCAGGCAGATCGTCGATGGCTGCACCGGAATCATTGTAATAAGGGGCGGGGGGGCCGTCAATATCGACCCAAATGGTCGGCCAAATCGGCCCGAGAAGAGGCCTCGCTCAGACCGTTGGCGTTCAGTCCGTCCCAAAACCCTTTCCAATAGAGGCGAATAAGATCGAAACGGCCGGAGGGCAGGATGAGGAGGGAGTAAATGGTCGGCCACAGCCACGAAAAGAAGATCCAATAGACGATCTTGTGATGCGTCTTGCCGTGGCGGGCGATGATCCAGCTCCGATTCCGAATCAGGCAGTAGGCTTTTTGCGGGAATTCCGCCCCGAGCACGCGCGGGGACAGCTTTTCGCCTCGCGGGATTTTATGGTAGGTCTTCGCGTCCGGGGTTATGCCGCAGAGGTGGCCGGCCGCCGCGGCGTGGAAGGCGAAATCCGGCTCCGTGAAGGTTTGAATCAATTTTTCGTCGAAATAGCCGCAGGACTCGAAGACGCTTCGGCGGATCATGAACACGTTCGGCACGCCGTCGCTGTCGCAGATGGCGCGGCCGAGGCGGTCTATGATGCCGCGCGTCCGGCCCGTAAAAAAGTTTATTTTCTGGTAGTCGAGGTATTTCACGCGCCCGTCAAAGTAATGCATGGAGGGGCCGATGATCCCGTAGCGGGGATTGGCGCGCGCGGATTCGATGAGGCGCTCGATCATGCCGGGGTCGACCTCGTTGTCGTCATCGACGAAGAGCACGTACTCCCCCTTGGCCGCGCGGGCGCCGATGTTGCGCGCGGCCACCATCATCTGCTGGACGGCGCAGCGTATGAGGCGCCCCTGGGGGACGCCCAGGGCGGCCAAATCCAAAGAGCCCGTTCCGTCGCTCGAGCAGTCGTCGACGATGATGAGCTCCCAATCCCCCACGCCCGCCGCCGCCGCGGCCACCGAGGAGATGCAGGCCTTTAAAGCCTCCTTCCGGTTTCGGGTCGTGATGACGACGGATAATTGCATGCGCTTAGGACTTGAACCGGACCTGGGCCGCCTCGGCCAGCTGCTCCGGTTTGAAGCGGAACTTGGCGAAGCGCGCCGGGACTCCGCAGACCACGGAAAACGGCTTGACGTCCTTGGTGACCAGGGAGTTGGCGGCCACGATCGCGCCCCGGCCGATCGTGACGCCGGGCAGCACCACGACATGGCTTCCCAGCCAGACGTCATCCTCGATGACCACGGGGCCCGTGATCAGTTTCTGCCGGCATATGGGGGAGTTGAAGTCCTCGTAGCCGTGATTGGACGTCAGCACCCGGCAATGGGAAGCGATGATCACGTAGTTCCCGATCTTGAGCCCGCCCTCTCCGCTCATGCTCACGTACTGCATGATCGTCGTATCGCTTCCGATCTCGACGCCGGAGGGGCTGGAGATGATGACGCCGGTCATCATGAACACGTCGTTTCCCAGGCCTTTCATAAACAATCCCCAAAAACGCGCTCGGAGGCGGGCCAGAAAGAAGACGGCGCGATTGTAAAGCGCTTGGAGGAGGCGGATCAGCAGGGCGGGCATGCGGTATTGGCCGTTCCGATCGGCTTCATCGCGGGCGTTCCTTCGCGTGGACGAGGTTGCGCGACAGATAGATCGTCCCCACGAGAAACCGGAGGAAATACATTCCGCTCGTCAGGAGCGGGTGGGCCGGCAGGCGCCGCCATTTCCCCTGTTCGATAAAAACGCCGAAATAGCGGTACCAGAATCCGAATTGAAGCCTGACGTCCGGGTTATCCCGGCCCCACTTGTCGATATAGATGTCGAACTTGCCCGCGTAGTAGCTTTTTTTCTGGAGATATTTCCGGAGATCGAAGTCGGCCTCGTTGTGGTAGAGCACCGATCCATGGCGGTTCGGGTCCACGCCGCGCGCCCGGACGAAAGACGCAAGCTCCCATTCGCCCCGAGGCGGACCGGCCGGAACGTCCTCCAGCAGACGGATGGCTCCGAGCCTCTTTATTTTTTGATCGAAATCCCAATCTTCGACGCTGTTGACGACGCGCTCGTTTTCGTCGAAGCCGCCGGCGCGCGTCACGGCGTCTTTGCGGTAGAGGCGGGCGCCGTCGATCGCGGTCCCGTCGTAGAAGCGGCGCTCGAAGCGCCGAACCCGGTTCCAGAAGTTGGCCCCCAGGACGATTTCCGGGATGAAGAGGGCCGCGCAGTCCCGGCTTTCCATGCGGCGCACGCACGCTTCGATGAGGCCGGGCGACAGGATCATGTCGGCGTCGATGAACATCAGAAATTCGCTGTTCGCGGCTTCCTGGATGCCGACGTTGCGCTGGGCCGCCAAGCCGGGGCCTTTCGTGTAAACTTTCGAGGTGTAGCGGCGCGCGAGCTCCGTGGTTTTATCTTCGGAACGGTTGTCCACCACCAGGATTTCGATGTCGCGGAAGGTCTGGGCCCGCAGGCTGCGCAGGCAGGTTTCGATGTTCTTTTCCTCGTTCTTCGTCGCGACGATGACGGAGACGCGCGGCGGCGAGAGGGGGGGCTTCTCGCCTAGGGCTTGGGGAGGCGCATGTTCAAAGGCCATTCAGGTCTCTCTCCGGGGGATGCGAACTGTTGTAGTATAGCATCTATGAAAAAAGCCGGTCGAGTCCGTTGAAGGAGTCATGAAGCGGGATAGGATGTGGCTGCTGTTTGCCGGATTGGCGCTGGTCGTATTCGGGTGGTTCGGCCATAATCGCTATATCCTGAACGGGGACTTGGGGTGGCCCCAGTTCTTCTCGAGATTTTTCTATTGGTCTTCGTATGTCTGGGACGGGAGCGTCAATTACGGGTATGCCGCGACCAGGCAGGTCAGCTCCTTCCACCCCTATGCCCTGTACGGATTTCTTGTCCAGAAAATACTGCCTTCCGGCGCCGGCGTCCAGCCCCTGTTCTATTACGTGTCCTTCGCCTTCTCGGGCTACGGGATGTGCCTGCTTGCCGGCGAGCTGGGCCTGGCCCCCGTCGGTGCCGTTTTGGCCGGCTTTTTCTACATGTTCAGCCCCTACGCGGCGGCGGTGGCGTGGGTGCCGGCGTACGGAATCACCTTCCCCTTCTACAGCTTCCTGCCGCTGGTCTTGTTCTTTTTTCTCAAATACATGAGGACGCGGGAAAGAGGCAGGAAGGCGTTGTATATGCTGGCGACCGCCTTGTCCTACTTCGGGACCGGATTCTCGAATCCGGCTTTTTTCGTCGTGTTCGTGCTGTTGATCGGCGCCTTCTCGGGCTACCTGCTGTTCGATTCGGGGCGGCCGTTCGCGGCGGCGGCGGCGGACGCGCTGGGCTACGGGGGGCTTCTGATCGCGTTGAACGCCTTCTGGATTTTCCCGCTGCTGTACAACGTCCTGGGAGAGTTCGCCGGCGCGACCAACCAGACCGCCGGGCTGATTTCGGATATGGAGACCGTCCGGCTCAACAGCGTGAGCGTTTCGGACGCGTTCGGCATGACGGGGCTGTGGGCGCTGCGGGCGGGGCAGTGGGTGGATTATTATTACGACTGGCATGCCCTTCTCACGCGGTCGAGCTGCATCGCCGTGGGGTTCCTGGTTCCGTTTCTGGCGGTGCTGCGCTGCGCGATGCTCAAGAGGCATCCCAGCGGGGTGGTGCTTCTGATGGCGGGCGTGTTCCTGCTCGCCGTCGTCTTGAATTCAGGCTATATCGCCGGGGGACTTCTGAAGCCCGCCGCCGACGCGATCTACTCGGTCTTGTTTTTGCAGCGGGCTTACCGGGCCGTGTACTTGAAAGTCGGCGTTTTATTAGTGATCCCCTTGGTCGTCATGGCCGCCGGCGCGCTGGAGATCCTGTCGAGGCGTTTCGGCCGAACCGGAAAAATCCTCCTTTGTACGGCGGTGATGGGCGTATTTTTGGCGTCCAACGCCAGGCCCTTCGTGGACGGCACGATCATCAAGTCCGAAGGCCGCTATCTTCCGGCGGCGAAGATCAATATCCCCCAAGAGTATTACGACTTGGAGTCGTACGACGGCGGAAGAAGCCTGGACGCGCGCTATTTGTCCCTGCCCCTGCCCGTCAGCTACAACCAGATGCTGAAATGGCGGGAAGGCGGATATTTGGGCGGAGACTTTTTGCGGAGCTTCGTGGCAAGGCCGCTGGTTTTCGCCAATGACGGGAAGAAGGTCACCTCCTGGCTGGTGGACTGCATCAACGACCCGCATGACGGCTGCGCGCGTCTTTTCGGCCTCTTGAACATCAAATACGTGCTGCAGCGCCGTGACGTCGCGCCGATCTGGAAAGACTATTACCTGGTGAAGCGGGAAATCGAACCCGCGGGACTGCGTCCGGTGATGTCGACGCGGTACTTCACGCTGTACGATAATCAGGACATGGCCGGGTTCCTGCCGCACGTTTACGCCGCCAGAAGCGCCGTCCTGGCCTGGAACGTGAGCGAGGATTTCTCCGACCTCATCGGGAACCCGCAAGCCCATGAAATCAGGAGGGCGGTTTATTCTTACGACGATAGCGATCAGCGGGCGGCGTTGGAGCTTTTGACCCGGGGTGTTTTGCGGGGCGGCGCAGGGGCCGGCCCCATCCTGGAGTACAAGAAGATCAATCCGACCAAATATCGAATTCGGGTTCATCATGCGACCGGCACGATTCCGCTTGTTTTCTCGGAAAGCTTCGATCCCGGCTGGCAGGCATTCCTCTCGAACGCGCGGCTCCCGGCCGAACCCAAGACGGCGCCGGAGATCTCCGCGCGCGGCGATTCGGAGCGGGCCGGCCCGGCCGAGATCCAGGAGTTCCTGAAGAACGGATGGGTGACGCGCGTCGGCGGCGGATTCGTTTCCAAAAATATCCAGGGCACCATCCAGAACGACAATCTTCCGGACGGCGCCTGGGGGGAGACCTGGTTCCGCCGGCCGATTTTCGGCAACGGAACGCATTACGAGGCGAACGCGTACGCGAACAGCTGGCTGATCGACACCGGCCGGCTGTGCGCGGCGGGAAGCGGCGTATCCTCCGGCTGCGTCAGGAACCCGGACGGGAGCTACGAGTATGAGGTGGTTCTCCAGTATCGGGCGCAGCAGTTCTTCCATCTGGGGGCGGTCGTCACCGTGCTCGCGATGCTCCTCCTGCTCGGCGCGGGATATTTCGCCGGTCGAATTCCAGACCCGGCATGAGAACCTTGCGCCGGCCGGACGTCGTGATTTCGCTCCTGCTGATCGCCGCCTGTGTTTTTTTGGGCGCGGTCGGCTTGTCGGGGCGGGCGCCGGCCTCGTTCCAATCGCTGGAGATCTATTCGGGGCAGCGAGGGGCCGTGGACCCTGAGGCGGTGTCCCGTTTGGCGCGGGCGCGCGCCGCGCAGCCGCGCCTGGCGAGCGGGCTGGTCGCGAAGCTGGGCGTCTCTCTCCGAAGCGAGCGCCTCCCTGCTCTCGTCGATGCCGTGGAATTGCCCTGGAAGTCCCCCCGGCTGGACGAGTCCTCCTCCGGCTGGACTCGCCAGGATGATCGCTGGGTCTGGTTTCCGGGCGCGCGCCGCGAGACGCTGGGGGTGCCCTTCTTCGCCCCCGATCCGCGCAACTCCCCTCGCCTTGCCGACTTTGACGAGCTTTGGATCGACTATCAGAATTTATCCTCGCGGAATTCCTGCGTTCCCGCCCCCGAAATGATGCTGAGGTCCGGCGGCGCCGTCGTCGCGTTCAACGCGCCCGCTTCGTCGGACCTCGAGACGATCGACGTCGTCGGAGCCCGCTGGTCGAAGAAGACTTACGGCTACGCCATCGGCAGGATGCTGGGCTTGCCGCCGGACGAGGACTGGCGCTACACCCAGTTCGGCCGGTTCACGGTTCTTCAGAGGCGTCTGCATGAGGACCTGTCCAATCTCGCGGAGGTGGCGCTCGTATTCCAAAACGACGCTCCCGTGGTGCACGTCAATCTGCGCGTGAAGTTCGGCGATTCACCCGGTTTCGCGGAGCTGTTCCAGCTCGGCGAGACGGCGACGCGCGTCGGCGCGGATGGGCGCAGCGCGGCGCATATCGACATGAAGAAGGTGCTGGGGAGCCGCCTCTCCGATCCGCGGGCGAAGGCCTACCTGGAGGAAATCACCGTGTTCGTCCGCGGCGAGCAGGAGAAGGTCGCCAAGGAGCGGCCGCTGCGGGAGATCAATTTGTATCACGGATCCCTGCCGGGGAGGATCGACAAGATCGCTCCGTTCCGGGATAGATTCGTCCTCGACTTGAGAGCTCTGTCCGGGAGCAAGTCGGGGGTTTTCAGTTGGGGAAAAATAGGTTTCTCCGCCTATGATCCGGACAGCGTCTGCGCGGTCAAGCTGGACAATGTCAGGCTTGTGAGCTTTTTCGACAAGGCGCGGCCGGTGTTCCTCCGGGAGGGCGAGGAGCTTGCCCGCCGGTGGGGCGGCCCATTTGCCGTCGCGCTCGGCAGCGGGACGCGGGTCGAGTGGCCCCGGGTGCAGGGCTATCTGCCCTTTCAATCGGCCCGCCCCGGAGGCGAGGAATTGCTGTTCGATGAAAGAAAAATCATCGTGACGATCGATGTCGAGAGACATCAGGCAAGGTTGGAGGCCAAAACCGCGTTCAAGCCGGAGCCGTTCACCGTCAAGCCGGCGGCGGATCGCCGTTTGATCCAGGGCGTCGGCTACAAAGTCCGTTCGGATGACGCGTTCACCGGCGCCGTTCTCGCGCAGGACGGATTGGTTCTGGAGGGCTACGGCAAGCGGGTCGAATTCGACTGGCCGATATCGGCGCGACTGGATCAGGCGTCGCGCTTTTTCGCGGCGCTGGCGGAAGGCGGCGAATCGATCGCGAAGGGCGCATTGACGCTCGAATTGCAGTCCGGGGGCTCTCGTACCCTTGACGTCGTTCCCAATCAACCGGTCTTGCTGGATGCCGGAACGGGCTCTATAAAAGCGGCGCGCTTGCGGCTGGATCTGAACCGGTCCCCGTATCGATTGAAATTGAAGGAGCTGGCCTTGTTCAGTCCGGGTCTTTTGACGGAGAACGAGGCCTTCGATGAAAAGTGGCCGACGTCGAATCCGATCAGCCGCCGCCTGCATCCGGAAATCACCGTGCCGGCGCAAAAGAAATGGCTGAGGGTCGTTTCCGGGCGCGTGTTGGGGCTCGCGCCTCAAAATGCGGGGCGGGCGCATACGCTGGATTGGACGACCCGGATCGGCGGCGACGCGGATTGGGCGAGAGGCGTGCGCTTCACCTATCAAGTTCCCCGTACGCTCCAGGACGATGATGCCTGCTGGATGAACTTGGCGATCCGCTGGGACAGGAGAACCGTGAGCCGCGACGTTTGTTTCACCCGTTCGCGCGGAAGCGTGCTGCTGCCGTTGGGGCGGTTTTTGGACGCGAAGGACGATCTCGCGGCGTTCGGGGCCATGCGTTCCATCGCTTGGAAGGTGCGGCTGGGCCGCCGCGCGCTGATGGGCGGCGACGTCGCGTTCGCCTTCGGCGTGGAGCTTGAGGGGGCGGGAGCGCGCAGCATCCGCCAGGATTTGCAGGATTGGAACGCTCTCGGCATCGCCGGAGATGCGTCCGCCTGGAAGCCGGACGGTCGTTTGCTGGGCGATATCGTGAAGCGGCCGCTGCGGCTGGTGGAGGACGGGGAGGCTCTCGAAAAAATACTCGCCGGAAGGATCGCCCCCGCGGAGCATCCCTATTTCCGATTGGACTCCGTGGCGGTGGAGCCGCGCGCGCCTCTCTCGGCCGAGGCATGGCAAAAAATCGTCGGAGCGGGGGGGGGCAAGCGTTCGGGATCGCTGCGCGGGCCTCTTATCCTCGGAGGACTTCTCGTCCTGATGGGATTGGGCTGGAGCGCGTTCCGCGGCGGATGGCGATCGTTCCGCGGGGCGAACTTCGACGCGGGCGGAGGGCATCGAGTTCTATTCGCGGCAGCGTTCCTTGCCGCCGCCGTTCTCTATGCGAAGGGCGCGCGCGCGCCGGTGGACGCCGCGGAGAACATGCTGTTTACGCTGGGCGGGCTGGCCGCGGTCGGCGCGCTTCGCGGCTTGATCGGGAGCTTGGCGCCTTGGCTGAAGCCCCGCTTCCCGAGGCTGGCCTATTCCGTCGAGGGCGGCGGCGCCCCCTATTTTACTTCCGCATTGATCGGGGTCGCGGCGACGGCGGCCTTGGCCGTATCGTCGAACTCGGCCGCGGCGAACCAGGCGGCGATCGTCGCCTGCTATTGCTTGGCCGTCGGAGTGGGGAAGGAGCTGTTCTCGCTTGGCAAGAAAAGGGCTTAGCGGCTTCCTTCCGAAGGCGCCGCTGATCTTTCTGGCCTACTTCGCGATCAGCGCGCTTCTGACTTGGCCGCTGCTGTTCAAGCTGAACTCGACGGTATTCGCCGGGCCCGGCGATTCCTATGGGGACATCTGGGCGACATGGAGCGATGTCCAGGGCCTGTGGACGAGGAGCCCCCGCGGAACGAGTCTGATCGCGGCTCCATTCGGAATGTCGAGCGGGCCGGCCGTCAGCCAGCCGCTCCTGGAGGCGCTCTCGACGTTCTTGGCCCGGCGGGTCGGCGCGGTCGCCGGATACAACCTTTTCGTGATCCTCGCGTTCCCGTTGACGGCTTTCGCGACGTGCGGCTTTCTTTATTGGGTTCTGCGCCAAGAAGCGGCCTCTTTTTTCGGCGGGCTCGTCTTCGGATTTTGCCCCGCGGCCGTCATGCACGCGGCCGCCGGGCACCTGGGCTTCACGTTCAACGCATTTATTCCTCTCCTCATGCTGGCGCTTTTCTACAACAGGATGCAGCGAAGCCGGCTCTCGGCGTCTTTGGCGGGCTCGGCGTACGCGCTGCTGCCCCTGACGAGCCTCTACTGGGGCTATTTCGGCCTCTACGTGATCGCC
>MGUL01000080.1:46787-55738 GCA_001800005.1 Elusimicrobia bacterium RBG_16_66_12
GCGCGCCTTGCCGTTCTGGAGGAATTATTTTCTTTGCGCGGCCGTCGCCGGACTGATCATCATCCCGTTCGAGCGTCGATGGCTGGAGACCGTGTTGTTCTCGAGGCCGGGCGCGCTGATTTCATCGGGCTACGCGCGCGGGCTGGACGAATTGGTCACTTTGTCCGCAAGGCCGTGGGAATACCTCATTCCTTCCATCGACCATCCGCTGTGGGGACGGTTCGTCGCGCGCTTCAGCCGGCGGCTTCTCCACGGGAGCAATATTCCGGAGCAGACCCTCTACCTTGGATTCGTTCCGCTGGCCCTGGCGGCCTTCGGCTGGGCGGCTTCGCGCCGGCGGAGCTTGAGCTCTCGGCACGAGACCTTGCTGCGGATCTTCTCGCTGGGCGCGCTTTGGACGGCGTTCTTGTCCGTCCCGCCGTACATTCCCGCCGGCCCCGTCAAGATCCCGACCTTGTCCTATTTCGCGTTCCACGTCGCGCCCATGTTCCGCGCGTACGGCCGGTTCGGAATCTGGGCCGTTTTCTTCGTCGCTTGCGCGGCGGCCACGAGCCTCGCCCATGCCGCGCGGCGCATGCCGGCGGCCCGCTTCCGGGCGCTGTGCGCCGCGTCGTTTCTTCTGCTGGCGCTCGAGTATTGGAGCATTCCGACCGAGTTCGCGGTTTCGGTCCGAACCCCGCCGCCGGTCTACAGCTGGCTGGCCCGGCAGCCGGGGGACTTTATCGTCGCCGAGTATCCGATGATGCCGTATGACGAGGCGTCCTTTTATGAGTATCTTTTTTGGCAGCGGATTCACGGCAAGCGGCTCGTGAACGGCGCGCCGCGCGGAAACGGGACGGCATGGGCGTATTTCGAGCGGGTGCGGGATTTGTCCAAGCCGGAGGTCGTTTCCCTGCTGCGGGATGCCGGAGTTCGTTATATCCTGGTCCACCCGGCGATGTACGAAGAGGGGCCGATTCCCAGCCGGCTCAAGCGCTACTATCCGTTCGCGGCCGCGGCGCTGACTTACAATGACGGCAAGGTTCCCGGCAATCCGCGGCTGCCGAAGGCGTACCAGGTGTTCGGGAGCGATCGGGTGTACGCGCTCGACTGACGGAACCCGCGCGGCGGGCGCTCCTTTCGGCGTCCTGTTGAACGCGGTGATGCTGCGCCAGGCCCGCACCATCGCCGCGCAACGAGGCCGCATGTCGTCGCATTATCTATAATCTGCGGATGGTGCAGAGGTTCCGGGGGGAAGCGTCTCAATGGTGATCGGATGCTCCTTTGTCGTCATGTGCGGTGCCAAGTGAAAAAACGCATCCTCCTGACCGGCGGCAGCGGCATGGTCGGCCGGAACCTCCTCGAACATCCTGAGATCGGGCGATTCGAGGTCCTTTCCCCAGACAGCCGCGAGCTCGACCTGTTGGATCCCAATGCGGTCGAAGCCTATCTGCGCCTGCAGAAACCCGATTTGATCATCCACGCTGCCGGACGCGTCGGCGGCATCCAAGCCAACCTGAAGGCGCCCGTCCGATTCCTGATGGAAAACCTCGATATGGGACGTAACGTGATAGGGGCTGCGAGGTCCGCCGGTGTGAAGCAATTGCTCAATCTTGGGAGTTCCTGCATGTATCCCCGGAACGCGCCCACCCCGTTTCATGAAGAGATGGTCTTGCAGGGTGAGCTGGAGCCGACCAACGAAGGGTATGCGCTCGCCAAGATCGTCATCGCGCGCCTTTGTAAGTACATATCCAGGGAAGACCCTGCTTACCAGTATAAGTCCCTGATTCCCTGCAATATCTATGGCCGCTACGACCGGTTCGATTCTGCGAGTTCGCATTTGGTGGCGGCCGTCATCCATAAAATCCATGAGGCGAAGATGTCCTCGCTGACATCCGTGGAAATATGGGGTGATGGCGTTGCCCGTCGCGAATTTATTTACGCCGGAGATGTGGCGGATTGCTTGATCAGATCGATCGATCACTTCGGCGCTCTGCCTCAGATGATGAACGTGGGCTGTGGGGGCGACTCCACGATCGACGAGTATTACCAGATCGTCGCTGAAGTCATCGGCTATCGGGGGGCGTTCCATCATGACGTCACCAAGCCCGCGGGAATGATGCGCAAGCTGGTCTCGACCCAAAAAGCGCAGGCATGGGGCTGGCGCGCCGAGACCGCTTTGCGCGACGGCATCGCGAAGACGTACGACTACTATCTGCAGATGCGCAACCAAAAAGCCGATCCGAGGGCGACACGATGATCCCATTGATGAGAAATGCATTCCTGGGCGAGGCCCAGACGCGCCGGGCGCTGGCCGATTTCATCCTCCACGCTCCGCGGCTCAGCATGGACGTGAAATGCCGGGAATTCGAGAGCACCTTCGCCTCCCAGGAGGGCCGCGCGGCCGCGGTCCTCTTCAATAGCGGCGGCAGCGCCAATCTGGCCATGGTCCAGGCCCTCAAGAACATCGGGCGGCTGAAGGACGGCGACAAGGTCGGCTTCTCGGCCGTGACGTGGTCGACGAACATCATGCCCCTGATCCAGCTCGGCCTGAGGCCCGTCCCGGTCGACTGCGACCGCTCCACGCTGAACGTCATGTCGACGGAGCTGGCGCGCGTCATCAGCCAGAAAAAACTGAAAGCCATGTTCCTGACGAACGTCCTCGGGTTGTGCGGGGACCTTCCCGCCATCCGCGCGCTGTGCAAGGCCAAGGGCGTGATCCTGTTCGAGGACAACTGCGAGGCGCTCGGCACGGAGCTGCCCGAGGGGCGCGCGGGATCGTTCGGCGTCATGTCCAGTTTTTCCTTCTATGTCGCGCACCATATGTCGACGATCGAAGGCGGCGTCGTCTGCGTGGACGACCCCGAGCTCGAGGAGATGCTCCGGATCGTTCGGGCGAACGGCTGGGACCGCAACTTGACGGCCCGGCAGCAGGCGCGGCTGAGAAAGACGCATGGCATCAAGGATGAATTCCAGTCGAAGTACACGTTCTACGATCTGGGCTACAATCTGCGGCCCAGTGAGATCACGGGCTTTTTGGGGCTTGAGCAGCTCAAGCATCTTGACGCCGCTGTCGGAGCGCGCGAAGCCAACTATGATCGCTTTGCTCTCTCATTGGCGGGCAGCGAGGATCTCCTCAGCCTGAACCGGTCGCATATCACCCGGTTGTCGAATTTCGCGTTTCCCGTCCTCTGCCGCACGCCGAAGATAAAACGACGCGTTCTCGCGCGCTTCCAGGCGGCAGGAATCGAGACTCGGCCCCTGATAGCCGGCAATATGGTCCGCCAACCTTTCTATGCCAAATACGTGGGCGGCCCGCCGCCGCGCTTGCCCGGAGCCGACTTCTTCCATGACAATTCGTTCTATTTCGGGAATTATCCGGAGCTGACCGAGGAAGACTGCTTGGCGATCGAAAGCTGCTTGCGAAGAACAGCATGACTCTTGACTGACGGAACTCGGACAATGGAAGCCTCCTTCGGCGTCCTGCTGAATGCCGTCATGCTTCGTCAGCCCCTGACCGGGATCGGGCACTACACGCAGCGCCTGGGGATCGGTTTGGAGCGACATCCCGACATCGACCGTGTTCTCTACTTCGAACGCTTCAGTTGGAGTTCGACCCGGCCGCGCCGGGTTCGGCAAGCGCCTCTCGAGGGGAAAGCAAAGGAGCAGATCCGGCGCATCCCGCTGGCGGCAGATCTCTACCACTGCCTGCGCCGGGCGTGCTTTCGGCTGGCCAGCGGCCGTTCCGGGGCGGCGTTATACCATGAGCCGAATTACCTGCTGATGCCGTTCGACGGGCCTAGTGTGGCGACCATCCACGACCTGTCTTATCTCCATTACCCGCAGTTCCATCCCAAAGAGCGCATCCGGCGTATGGACAAGGGGATGCCGGAGACTCTGCGGCGCGCGGATCATCTGATTGCGGTTTCCGAGTTCGTCCGCGCAGAAGTCATAAAGATTCTCGGCGTGTCCGCGGATAGGATCACGGCCATTCCCGAGGGCGCGGACGAGTCCTTTCGAGTTCGCCGCTGGGACGAATGTGAGCCGGTTCTGAGTCGTTATGGCCTCAACGGCTTGAAGTATCTCTTGACCGTGGGTACGCTGGAGCCGCGCAAGAATCTCCTCGGATTGATCACCGCATATTCCCGTCTACCAGAAAAGATCCAGGCGGAGCATCCTTTGGTCGTTGTCGGGATGAAAGGTTGGCTGTCGGACGCCTTGGAGCGGCGGATGGAACCACTGGAACGTCAGGGGCGCGTGCGCCGGCTCGGTTATGTCGCTTCCGAGGATCTTCCGTTCATCTATGCCGCCGCTCACGCTTTCGCCTTCCCTTCCTTCTACGAAGGCTTCGGATTGCCGCCTCTCGAGGCGATGGCTTGCGGCGTGCCCGTGATGATCTCGAACAGGTCTTCTCTCCCGGAGGTCGCGGGTGACGTCGCGCTTCAAGTCGACCCGGAGGATGTGGAGGCCATGACGCGGGGTCTGGAAAGACTGCTGTGCGACGCTGCCTTCCGGGAGAAAGCGACGACTGCCGGCCCACGGCGCGCGGCCGAGTTCACCTGGGAACGTTGTGTCGATCGCACTGTTGCCGTTTATCGCCAGGTGCTTTCCGCCGCCTCCTGATGGCGACGGACCAAGACGCGTTCACGCTCGTTTTGCTTCAATAGCGGGATGAAGAAGGCGCTCATCACCGGCATCACCGGACAGGACGGCTCCTACCTCGCCGAGTTCCTGCTCGAGAAAGGCTACGAGGTCCACGGTGTCAAGCGCCGGACCTCCCTCTTCAACACAGACCGCATCGACCATCTCTTCCACGACCCGCACGAGAAGGGGCTGCGCCTCGCCATTCACCATGGGGACATGACCGACTCCTCGAGCCTGGTGCGAATCCTCCAGCAGGTTCGGCCGGACGAGGTCTACAATCTGGCCGCCCAGAGCCACGTGGCCGTCAGCTTCCAGCAGCCCGAGTACACCGCCAACACCGACGCGCTGGGGACCCTGCGCCTGCTCGAGGCCATCCGCAACCTGGGCCTGGCCAAGAAGACCCGCTTCTACCAAGCCTCCACCTCCGAGCTCTTCGGCAAGGTCCAGGAGACGCCGCAGAGAGAGACCACGCCCTTCTACCCGCGTTCGCCCTACGGCGCGGCCAAGCTGTACGCGTACTGGATCACGGTGAACTACCGCGAGGCCTACGGCCTCTACGCCTGCAACGGCATCCTGTTCAATCACGAGTCGCCGCGCCGGGGGGAGACCTTCGTCACGCGCAAGATCACCCGCGGCCTGGCGCGAATCAAGATGGGCCTCGACAAGACCGTCTGGCTCGGGAACCTCGACGCCAAGCGCGACTGGGGCCACGCCCGCGACTTCGTGGAGATGATGTGGCTGATGCTCCAGAAGCCCGTGCCGCGCGATTACGTGGCCGCCACAGGCCGCCAGAACTCGGTGCGGGAGTTCGTCGAGGCGACCGCCTCCGAGCTGGACATCGACCTGGTCTGGAAAGGAAAAGGCCGCGGCGAACACGGCGTGGACCGGCGCACGGGCAAGACCATCGTCGCCCTCGACCCGCGCTACCTGCGCCCGGCCGAGGTGGAGACCCTTCTCGGCGACGCGCGCAAGGCCCGCAAGGAGCTCGGCTGGAAGCCCCGCGTCAGCTTCGATGCCCTCGTCCGCGAGATGGCCCGCGAGGACCTCGCCATCGCTCGTCGCGAAGCCTTGGTCAAGAAGGCGGGCTACGCCGCGCCCCCGCGCATGGCCGACTGACGGCGGGCCGCCCCTGTGGACTTCTGAGATGAAGGCGAAAAAAGTCGCGCTGGTCCATGACTGGCTGACCGGGATGCGCGGCGGCGAGAAGGTTCTGGAGGCGGCGCTCGAGCTGTTCCCTCAGGCCGAGATATACACCCTCATCCACCGGGCGGACCGGGTCTCGGACCTGATCAACTCCCGGCGCATCCATGTCTCCTGGCTCAACTCCCTGCCGGGCGTGTCGCATTACTACCGCTACCTGCTGCCGCTGATGCCGTGGGCCATCGAGAGCTTCGACCTGGGCGACTACGACCTGGTCCTGTCCTTCAACCACTGCGTGGCCAAGGGGGTGCGGCTGACGCCGCGGCCGGGGCGTCGGCCGCCGCTGCACATCTGCTATTGCCATACCCCGATGCGGTATGTGTACGACCAGTTCCATGACTATTTCGCCGACGGGTCGCGGGGCTGGATGCGCTTCGGCGCCGGGCTGCTGAGGCCCGCGCTGATGCGCTGGGACAAGAAGACGAGCCGCGGCGTCGACGCCTTCGTGGCCAACAGCGAGAACGTCCGTCAGCGCATCCGGAAGGCCTACGGCCGGGACGCGGCCGTCATCTATCCGACCGTGGACACGGAGTTCTTCCGTCCGTTGCCGACGCCGCGCAGCGGCGCGCCCTACTACCTGATCGCCGGGGCTCTGGTCCCCTACAAGCGAGTGGACCTGGCCATAGCGGCATGCCGCAAGCTCGGCGTCGCGCTGAAGGTCGTCGGCGTGGGCACGGAGGCGGGGCGGCTTAAGGAGCGGGCGGCGGGGGCCTCGGTCGAGTTCATGGGCTGGCAGAGCGACGAGGCTTTGCGCGAGCTCTATCAGAACTGCGAGGCGTCCCTGTTCCCCGCCGACGAGGACTTCGGCATCACGGCGGTGGAGGCGATGGCCTGCGGCCGGCCGGTGATCGCCTACAAGAAGGGCGGCGCCTTGGAGACCGTGCGCGAGGGCGTTACGGGGGTCTTCTTCGAGGCGCAGACGGCGACGGCCCTGGCCGACGCCATCCGGCGGTCCAAGGACATGAGCTTCGATCCAGCGGCGATCCGCGCTCATGCGCTGAGGTTCGATGACAAACAGTTCAAGGACAGCTTCGTGGGCTTCGTGCGGGACGTCTGGGACAAGCATGCCGCGGCCGCCAAGGTCCGCGTGATGCAGGTCATCGAGTGCGGGGGGCCGGGCGGCACGGGCTATCAGGTGGCGGCCATCTGCAACGGCCTCGACCCGGCCCGATTCGAATCCAGCCTGGTCTACGCGGTGCGTCCGGGGAGCATGCCCCGGGAATACGAGGCCACGGCCGCGGGCGCCGCGCATTTCTTCCATGTGCCGGAAATGGTGCGTGAGATCGCGCCGCTCTCTGATCTGCGGGCCCTCTGGCGCCTCTATCGCCTCTTCAGGCAGGAGCGGCCCGACATCGTGCACGCTCATTCCTCAAAGGCGGGCTTCCTGGCGAGGGTCGCGGCCTGGGCCGCCGGCGTCGAGCGGATCTATTATTCGCCGCGAGGCTATTCCTTCCTCCAAACCGATAACTCGGCTTTCGTCCAATGGGCCTACCGGCTCTTGGAGCGCTTCGCCTCATTGTTCGGCACGGTCGTGGCGGTCTCGGAGAGCGAGGCGGTGCTGGCGCGGGGGTTGGGCGCCTCGGGCGTACGGGTCGTGCGCGACGCCTATCTGGGAGAGGCGGTCGGCCCCTCTCCAACGAAGAGTGGAAGGGGCACTTCCTCGCCTTATGGCTCGGTCGTTTGCGCCTCCGGGCGGCTGAGCTTCGCCCGTCATCCCGAGGCCTTCGTCCGGCTGGCCCAGCGCCTGACCGACGCGCGCAACGGCGTCAAGTGCGTGTGGATCGGCGGCGGCGAGCTCCTGCCCGTGATGGAGGAGATGATCCGCGACCTGGGGCTGACGGGCAAGCTGGAAGTGACCGGCTGGCTGCCGCACCGGGAGGCACTGCGCCGCCTGGCGGATTCGGACGTGCTCGTGCATTACTCGCGCTGGGACGCCATCCCGAACGCCGTGATCGAGGCGATGGCCTGCGGCCTGCCGGTCGTCGCCTCCGACATCCCCGGCAACCGGGGGCTGATCGCGCCGGGTGAGAACGGCCTCCTGGCCGCCACGGAGATCGAGTTTTTGGAGAAGACCCTCCAGCTCATCGACGATCCCAAGCTGGCCGCGCGGCTGGGCGCCAAAGGCCGCGCCGTGGTGAAGGCCGAGTATTCCCGGCAACGGCTTCTGGGTGAGCTCTCCGAGCTATACGGCTGGGCCTAGGCTTCGCTGACCGGAATTGCGTTTCCACCAATTCCACTCGCGCCGGCGCGAGTTCGATGTGATAAACCCCATAATTCCCGTAGCGGAATGAGCAGGGAACTTTTCGGGGGGGTCTCGCCGTATAGAGACCATGGATCCACCGGGCATCCCAGGCGGACTTCCGCCCGGTTACCTGAGGTTCCTCCCCGCCTCGACGGGGTGGGGCTTGATTCTGAAACAGGTTGTTTTAGAACCAGGTGGCACGAATCTCGCCGGACTGCGGGGAATTCGCCTGGGGTCGTAATATCAGGCTGTGTCAGAAGACAAAAAACGCACTTGACGGTATGTCTTTTATAAGATACACTCAAAGAGGTCATCCATGCAATCACATGGACGAAAGGTTCTTCATTATCTTGTCGGTGACAAGGACGTATTCGGAGAATGGATCGAGGATCTCAGTGATGTCATCGGGCGAGCTGGGATCCTCAAACATATCGACCGCATCGAGGAAGGTCATTTCGGGGACCATCGGTCCGTTGGCGGTGGAGTATGGGAGATCCGGATCCATCATGGCCGGGACGCAAACGAAGGACATCCGCAGAGCCCGGAAACTCTGGGCCGAGTACCGGAGGACGAAATGAATCGAACAATTTCTCATCACGACTTCTTGATGAAGCATCTCACCAGCCCGGCGGAAGCCGCGGCCTATCTCAATGCGGTCGCGGAGGATGGCGAGATCAAGTCTCTTCTCAAAGCCCTTCGAAACGTCGTCGAGGCTCAGGGCGGCGTCGGAGAACTGGCGAAGAAGACGAAGCTGAGCCGGACCACCCTTTACAAAACACTCTCCTCGACCGGTAATCCCGAAGTCGGCACCATGGACGCGATCCTGGCGGTTTACGGCATTCGGATCGGCTTTTTCGCTGTTGCTCCTACACGTCCCGGCCAGCGG
>MGUL01000080.1:55764-56736 GCA_001800005.1 Elusimicrobia bacterium RBG_16_66_12
CGCAATACCACGCGAGATAAGGGAGGCGGGGCGCCGGCTGAGAGGGCTCAGTCCGCGACGCGGTAGCGCAGAAGGCACCAAAGGTAGGAGAAGCCGTCCTTCCAGGTGATCTTCTTGCCTTCGGCGTAGGTGCGGCCGGAATACGAGATGGGGGTCTCGTAGATGCGCAGGCGGCGCTTGCAGACCTTGGCGGTGATCTCGGCCTCGATGCCGAAGCGCTCGCTCTCCAGCGGGATGGCCTTGATCTTCTCGGTCAGGAAGGCCTTGTAGCAGGTCCCCATGTCGTTCAGGTTGATGTCGTAGAGGACGTTGGTGATCAAAGTGAAGAGAAGGTTGCCGAAGTAGTGCCAGAAGAAGAGGACGCGGTGGGTGCCGCCGAGGAAGCGGGAGCCGTACACGACGTCCGCGCGACCGTCCAGGAGCGGGGCCAGCAGGCCGGGGTAGTCGGCGGGATCGTACTCCAGGTCGGCGTCCTGGATGATGACCAGCTCGCCGGTCGCGTGCGAGAGCGCCGTGCGCAGGGCCGCACCCTTGCCGCGGTTGACCTCATGGAACACGACCTTCGCGCGGTCACCCAAGCCGTTTAATATCTCACGCGTGCCGTCGGTGGAGCCGTCGTCGACCAGGATGATCTGCTTGGCCACGCTGACGGGTGCGGCCTCCACGCGGCGCAGGAGCTCTAGGACCGTGTCCTTCTCGTTGTAGACGGGGATCAGGATGGAGAGAGTCTTCATCAGGGGAAGAGCATTATAGGATTTACGCGCACTTGCGGCTCCGCGGGGCGGTCCCGAAGGCCCAGATCAGCAGGAACAGGGTGGAGAGCTGTTCGTTCTGGAAAGCCGTCTCGGTGATGTTCATGATGAGGAAGGCGGTGCCCGCGGCAACGGCCCAGAGAGAAGCGGCGTCGGGTTTCGCGCGGCCGGCGCGCCAGGAGCGCCACAGGAGGACGCCGATGAGGGCAGTGAGCGCGGC
>MGUL01000080.1:56754-63239 GCA_001800005.1 Elusimicrobia bacterium RBG_16_66_12
CGCGCTCAGCCAATTGATGCAGATACAGGTTGTGGGCGGTGCCCCAGGAGGACTGATCCTCAAGGGGGGCGCTGAAGTATCGACCGAACTGCGTGCGGAAATGTCCAGGGCCGACGCCGGTCCATGGGTGGTCCCGGAACATCCGCCAGGCCCCGCGCCACAGAGAGAGGCGTGTCTGCTGATCGTGCGGGATGAGAGTCGAGCTGAAGCTTCCTCTGCCGTAGCGGAATATCTGCCCAGCGACTGTGCTCAACGCTCCGAGCGCGATGGCCGTCGCCGCCCAGCGGCGCAGGCGGGGCTCAAGAACGGCTATAGCGGCCGCGCCGACGCAGAGGGAGATGAGAGCCCCGCGTGTTTGGCTGAGCGCCAGAGCGGCCGCGCAGAGGACGGTCACGGACGCCGCCCATCTCCAGGCGCGTGCGTCCGGGGCGGTCGGGCGCCCGAGCCAGCACAGGCCGCCGAGTGCGGCCAGCGCCATTTGCTCGCCGAAGGTGACGGGGTGGACATAGGCGTGCGCGCGCGTCCAGGTGCTGGTCCCGTCGGAGGCAAGGAAAGCGCTCTGGGCGATGCCGACCGCGGCGGCCAGGGAGAAACCGGAGGCGAAGGCGGGCCAGAGCGGCGCTTTGGGCTCCAGGGCGAGGGCCGCGACGAAGAGGCTCAAAGACCAGATGCGATGAAGATCCTTCGCGCAGTCGTGCAGGCTCTCACGTGGGCCGCAGCCGAGGGCGGCGGCCAAGGCACCCGCGGCCGCATAGACGACGAGCGCGGCTAAGGCCGGCTCGCCGCGCCACGCCGCGAGGACCTCCGCGCGCTCGGCCCCGCGCAGGCGCCAGAGCAGGGCGAGGGTGAGGGCTCCGAGCGCCAGGTTGGAAGCGCCCAGGGACAAGGGCAGGAGCAGAGCGGTCGTCGCCAGGGCCAGCGCGACCGCGGAAAAGTTCTTGGGCAGGATCATCATCGCTGGTGCCGAGCCTTGAGGACTTCGTCCTGGAGCCGCGCGAAGGCTTTCTCTTCGGCATGGTCGCGGGCGGCCTCGACGCGCGAGCGGCCGGCGGCTTCGGGCTCACGTTCCAGCGTGCGGGCGGCCGAGACCCATTCAGACGGCGTCCGGCACGCCGTCAGGACCCCCGACAGGCCCGCGAGGGCGGGAAGGGGGCTGGCGAGCACGGGACGGCCGGCGGCGAGGCATTCGTAGGTCTTGGCCGGGATGACGCCGCGGTTGTACTCGTCGTCGACGTAGGGCAGCAGCAGCGCGTCGAAGCCGGCCAGCAGCGCGGGCAGTTCCTCGTGAGGGACAGGGCCGCGCAGGCGGACCGAAGCCGGAAGCTCCGGCGGCGGCTCCTTGATCGGCCCGATCAGCTCGATCTCGAATCCGGCCTCGGCCAGCGCGCGGATGGGCGCGTAGTCGACGGCGCGCCAAAGGGTGCCGAAATAGCAGAGGCGGCGGATCGGGCCCGCGGCGCGCGGCGGTAGGAAGAAAGCGGGGCCGACGCCGTGGTGGAGTTCGACGACGTGAGGATGGCGGCCCTTCTTGTCCTCGTAGAGGGTGCGTGAGGTCGTCAGGACCAGGCCGGCGCGGGACATCAGGGCTGACTCGGTGGCCGCGAGGTCGGGAGGCGGCGAGGGGAGGCCGGAGAAGTTGTCGACGCAATCGTAGACCACGAGCGAGGAGGAGAGATGATCGAGGATAGCGAGTGTGGTGGCGGTGGGCAGATAGGCGAAGACCACCGCGCCGGGCCTCAGCCCCCGAGAGTGCAGGTGGGCGGCCAGTCGCGAGGCCATCAGCCGGGAGTTGATCCAGCGGAAGACTCGGCGCGTGGGCGGCAGGACCAGGGGGCTCAGGATCGTGATCCCTCGTGGTGCCGCGGGAATGTGTCCGCCATGGGCCCTCAAGGCGCGCCCCAGACGGGTCAGCACGCGGCGGAGGTCGCGCAAGCCGGGCTCGCGGAAGCCCGTGTTCTCGACGAAGAAGACGGGGTGCCCGGCCTTCGCCCACTGCAGCGCGAAGGACTGATGGCGCTGCCAGGCGGCGTCCCAATCGACGCTCGACAGGATGACGACGTCGAAGGGCTTTGCCGGCGCGGCGTCAGGACAAGAGGTCGCCATTCCAAAGCCTCTTCAGGAGTTCGACCCACGGCAAGATATGGACGCCGTCTAATTCCTGGGGCCGAGAGCCTCCGTACGCGCCGTAGCTGCGGACGCGTCCCTGGCCGAGTTCGTCGCGCAGCCTGGAGAGACCCCGCTGGAAGACGCCGCGCCAATCGGAGGACGATTTGACCTCGATGGCGACGTAGCCGCGCCGCGTCTCGATGAGAAAGTCGACTTCGACGCCGTCATGCGAACTCCAGTAATGGATGGGGTAATTCAGCCCCGAATAGGAGAGGAAGGCGCGCAGCTCGTTGAAGATCCATGTCTCGACGAGGAAGCCGGACTCCTCCGGGGTCGGCGGGTAAGGCAGACGTTCCGAGAGCGCTCGGACGACTCCGGGATCGAAAAAGTAGAACTTGGGATGGCGGACCTGCTTGGTGGCGCGCTTGAGCTTCCAGGCGGGCAGCCAGGAGCCGAGCAGGGTGTCCGCGAGGATGTCGAAATAGCCCTCCACCGTCTGGCGGGCGACTTGAGCGTCGCGCGCGACGCCGGAGACGTTGGTGGTTTGGCCGTTCTGTCTGGCGGCGATCTCCAGGAAGCGCGCGAAGGCTCCGATGTTGCGCGTCAGGGCCTCCGCCTTGATCTCCTCTTGAAGGTAGGTCGTGGCGTACGTCCGCAGATAGTCCTGAGGGTCCTCGGCGAGGAAGGATTGGGGGAGCATCCCGAAGCGGATCTGCCGCATTCCTGGGAGGGTGAAATCCACCTCCTTGGAGACGAGCGGGAAGAACGGCGTGAGCGTTGCGCGTCCGGCCAGGAGGTTCGCGCCGCCTCGCTTGAGCTTGCGGGCGCTGGATCCGGAAAGGACGAACCGCAAGCGCTTCTCCTCGAGGAGCCGATGGACCTCATCAAGGACGGCGGGGGCCTTCTGGACCTCGTCGACGATGACCCATGAGCCCGGGGCGAGGCCGCTCGTCTCCCGGTACAGTCGGTTCGGGTCGCGATTGAAGCTCAGGGCCTCGGTTGTGTTGAGCAGGTCGTAGGAGACGGCGTCCTTGAAGTGGGTCTTGACCCAGGTCGATTTGCCCGTTCCGCGGGGACCTAGGAGTAGGATGGAGGACGAAGGTTTTTTGAGTATTCGTGTAAACATAGTCAGCAAATATTCCGGATATATGCCGAAGCTATATTATGCCTTTTTTAAGGTCGTCAGCATGAGCCCTCGCGTATGCGAGGTCTGAATCTGGAGGGCGCGGGCCTTTGAGATGCCGGCCTCGGCGGCGAAATCCTCCCATCGGTCCACGGCGGAACGCACCTGATCGATGACGGCGTCGGCCTGGGGCCGGGCCTCGCCGGGCCCCGTTAGTCTCTTATGCAGCGAGTCCGGCCAGCCAGTCACCGGCGCGGACGATTGAAACGCCGCCTGTTTGCTGTTCGTTGCGGGCGTTGTGCACCAACTGCACGGCTTTGACTTCTTTGTGGCGCTCTTTGAAATAAGCCAGATTGCGGCTGACGTCGCCGTCGGAAAGCTTGACTTCGATGAAGTGCGTCAGCGCGCCGTTTTCCGCCAGGCTGAAATCGACCTCTCGGCCGTCTTTTGTGCGGATATAATGCAGGGAAATGTCCGCCCCTTTTGTGTCCTGTAGGTATTGCGCATGCTTGAGCAACGAGACCGCTACGGTGTTTTCCAAGCGGAGACCCTCGTCGCCGTCCGCGTAGCCGCTGTCGTAAAAGTAGGCTTTCGGTTCTTTCAGCATCGACCTGGCGATATTCTTGTGAAACGGACGGACAAGAAAAATAATGTGAAGGCTTTCCAGGATCTCGACGTACTTGCGTATAGTGTTGGGCGCGACCTGCAAGTCGTTGGCGAGCGACGCGAAGGACAGCGGCGAACCGACCCGTTTGCGGAGCATTTCGAGCAACAACCGGATCACGCGGATTTCGGTTATGCGGCTGAAGTCCATGATGTCTTCGCGCACAAGATCGGTATAGTACTGCCGGCGCCAGCGATCGGCTTCTTCGTCCGAGGCGGAAAGGAGCGGCTCCGGAAAACCGCCGAGGCGGTTCAGGGCTGAAAGAGCCTCGTAAGGGGGCATTGCCGCGGAGAGCTCTTTGACGGAAAGCGGGTTCAGGCGGTAATTGAAGTAGCGGCCGGCCAACGAGTCTCCGGTCTGCCTGAAAGTGTCGAGTCGGGCGCTGCCTGTGACCAGGAAGGCCTGCTCTTTGCCGCGGGTGTCGAAGGTTCCTTTGAGAAAAGATTTCCAGCCGTCCATTTTGTGTATTTCGTCAAGGATGATCAGACCCGCGTTCAGCGGCCAGGAGCGCCGGCGGATGATCTTGATGTCTGAGATGTCGTCATTGTTGAGATAGACGGGATTTTTAAAAGCGCTTTGGATGGTTTTTGAGAAAAACGTCTTGCCGACTTGGCGTGGGCCCGTGATGAAGACCATCTTTTTATGCAAGTCTTTAACGACTTGGTCATGCAGATAACGTTCCATGTGGTAAATTATGCTTGTTTTTGCCGTTTAGTCAAGACTATTATTCATTGTATTGCGTATAAGTCTTAATAATAGGGGCTGCTCGGTCATTGCCGTGCGGGGTCCGGTTGGCGAAGGGCGAACCAGTCCCAGGTCCCAGAGGCCTTGCCGACGAAGTCTCGTTCGTCGTCGAAGGCGACGATTTCCGTGCGTCTGAGCAGGAGCGGGTCCCGGTCCGGCCCGTTGACGCCGTACAGCGAGCAACCTGCCCGAGTGAAGCCCGCGGCGCGCGCGGCGGCCGCGGTCCGCTGCGAGGCCGCGCCGTGAGGCCAGGTCATCACGGTCACGGGCCGACCGAGGGCGTCCTCCAGGCGGCGGCGAGATTCGGTCAGCTCGCGGGATAATTCCGCGTCGCCCAGAGCGTCGAGGCGGGCGTGGGTCAGGCCGTGGGCGCCGATCTCGCAGCCGGGCATGGCCGAGAGCTCCTTGAGCTCGGGCCAGGAGAGGTGGGGTCGTCCGGAGTCGAGCAGGCAGGGCGTGACGCAGACCGTGAACGGCAGGGACAGGCGCGCGAGGATGGGCGCAGCCGTCTTCAGCGCGTCCTGATAGCCGTCGTCGAAGGTCACGGCGATCTCGGCGCTGCCGTCGAGTTTGGCGCTTCCGAGGCCTACCGGCCGCCCGAAGCGGCCCGAGGCGACGAGTTCCATCTGGCGCGTGAAGAGCGCGGGGTCGACGCTCAGGCCGTAGGGGTCGCCGGGGAGCTCCGTGCCGACGGCATGGTAGCCCAGGACGCGCAGTCCCGTCCGCGGCGAGGGGCGCCCGGCGACGCGGGAGATCGTCCGCCAGAGCGCATGCTTCCAGTTCATGCGCCCTTCCCCAGTTTCCAGGTGATGAGCGCGCCCGCCGGGCGGCGCAGCAGGTCCGGGCGGGCGAAGTCCCACTCGCCCAAAGTCTCGATGAGTCGGGCGCCCACGCCCTTCTTGAAGTCCGCCACGCCGCGGGCCGCGTCGGGGTCGGCGCCGCCCAGGTCGTAGGTCCGCGCGCCGCGCCGCTTGGCCTCGACGAGCAGGGGCCAGAGCAGGGCGTACGAGGCGTAGACCTTGCGGGCCTCCTCGGTCGCGGCCGCGAGCAGGTCCACGGCCGAGCCGCCGAAGACCGCGCAGGCGCGCAGCGCGACGGTGCGGCCGCCGACGACGGCGCGCTTGAGGACCAGCGCGGGGCCGAGAGCCCGCACGAGCGAGGCGAGTGATTCGGCGCGATGCTGGGGCGGCAGGCCCTTGAAGGATTCCATCTCCATGTAGAGTCGCGCCATCTCCGCGGGGTCCGGAGCCGTCCAATCTTCGATCGTCGCGCGAGTCTCGCCGCGCTTGAGGTTGTGACGCCAGTTGGTCGAGAGGCCGGCGCGCAGGGCCTCCGGCTCGGGGGTCAGATCGAGCAGGTAGGTCATGTTGCGGTCGAGCGGCCGCTCGGGTCGCGCCCAGCCGGCCGCGCTCAAGAAGGCGGCCGCGGCGGGGTCCGCTTCGCGGTAGGAGCAGATTCTCCCATAAACGACCAAGCCGCCCGCGGCCGCGGCCAAGGTCTCTCGCAGGCCGGCGTCCCACAGCGCGGCCTCGCCGACCGGGCCGCCGCGCGACCACAGCAGTCGCGCGCCGCCGGGGAGGTCCTTGACCAGGGCCTGGACCGCGGCCTTGGGCGCGGACTCGGGGCCGGACAGCGCGCGCACGGCCCTCCAGCCGAAGTCGGCCTTGTGCCGCGCCCACCGTGAGGACTGGAAGGCGTTGGCTCCGGGCACGGCGGCCAGGGCCGCGTCCCAGGCCTCGTCGCCGGGCGTCGCCTCGCGCCAGGTCACCATAGGAAGTGCGCCAGGGCGACGTCGCGGTGATGCTCCGGAGCGGTCTCGGCCACCGCGTCGGGCAGGTCCGGCCAGGG
>MGUL01000081.1:0-2907 GCA_001800005.1 Elusimicrobia bacterium RBG_16_66_12
TTCTCCGCGGACGAGGGTTTCAGCAGCACCGGGCCGCCGCCGCGCGCCGCGTCCGCTTCGACGGCAGCCCCCTCGACCCGACCGGCATCCTTCGAATCCCAATTCTTGACCGTCGCCTTGACGGTCGCATCGGCGCGGCGGCTCTTGATCTCTTCGGCGGCGGCCGCGAGGCGCTCGGCCCGGGCCGCGTCGAGCAGGCCGCGGCCGCTCTGCGCGCGCTCGAGCAGAGCCTCGGCTTTCTCGATGTCCGGGAGCCCGGCTTCCGACTCCTTGGCGAGGGCGTCGGCCCCCGCGCGCGCCTCGAGCGCCATGGCCGAGATCGCGGAGATGAGCTCCGCCTCGCCGCCGACGGGTTTGAGGTTCTCGAGCACCCTCCGGACGTCGGGAGAGTCCAGGTTCGCGCCGGAAAGGCGCGAGAGCAGGCCGCCCATCTCGATCCCATTGGAAGTCACGCCGTCGAAACGGCCGAGGTTCTGCGCCCCGGAAAGGAAAACCTGGGGGGCGAACGACCCGCCGGCCCGAGGCGCGGCGACGGCGACGCCCGCGGCGGATGCCAGGGTCCGGTAGGGATCGAGGCCGGGCGACAGGAGAACCAAGACGAGGCTCAGGACCGTCGAGACGAATCGGGAAAAGAAAGCCATTTTATTCATGGGGGCGTCCCTGTCATCAGCTGATGACAGCCTCATCTTACAGCACCCCTTAAGGAATCCCCTGAGCCAAAGGCTTCAGGGGGGGGGCGGCATTGGACCCAGAGGGACCTGGGGCCCTTGTCCTAGCGCGTCGAGCTCCGAAGAAGACGGTCGCGTCTTTCCCGGAGGAGCGCGGCATCGGGGTGGACCTCGAGTCCGGCGCGATAGATCGTGAAAGCCTCATTCGTCCGGCCTGTTTTCTCCGCGGCCGCCCCGCCGCAGAGGAACGCCGCTTCCGCCATGCGTTCCGGCTCGGCCCGCACGGCTTGATAGAAGGAGTCGAGGGCGTTCTCGTAGTCCGCGCGGTCGTAGTAGACCTGCGCCAGGTTCACCCAGCCTTGCGACTCGTCGTAGGCGGTGCGTCTCAACAGCGTGATGTTGCAGAGCAGCAGGATCGGCGCGGCGAGACAGAGGGCGAGGGGGTTGAGCGCATCGCGCCGGAGTTCCGGGAGGGCCGCTGGCGTGAGTCTGGCGAGAGCTCCCGCGGCGAACGGGATGAGGAAGACCGCCATGGGCAGGCGGTAGCGGTCGGTCACGTAGGTCAAGACCACCGAGAGCATGTAGAGCGCGCCCAGGACCCGAAGAGACCTCCCTCCTTTAAGAAGGACGAGCCCGGCCGCGGCGAAGCTCGCCACCCACTGGAACGAGAAGAGAGGCCAGGAGAGGATGGTTTTCGTGCGGGCTTGGATGAAGGAAAGATCGTAATTGTCCGGGAGCTCGTATTTGTTCCAAAAGAGCATGAACTTGAACAGGGTGAGGGACAGCCAGCGCCCCGGTTCCCGGCGGATGAACGCCAGCCCCTTTCGGACGTAGAAGCGGGAGACCTCGGAGGCGGCGAGCGTCCTGCCGGTCTCCTCCTGAGCCAAGGCCGTGCTCTGTTTTTCTTCTTCGAGCGGATGCGAGGAGATATTCAAGGGGTAGCGAGTGCTCCCGGTCGCCTCCGGGTTGTTGCCGATGAAGAAGCTGAAGCCGCTCGTGTAGTTGATCAAGACGAAGTCGCGGCCGGCCGCGTAGTTGTGCAGGGTCGCGGGAAGGATGGGGAGGGCCAGGCCAAGAAGAAAGAACGCGGAGAGACCCAGCCCGGGCTGCGGCGCCTTTCGGATGAGCAGGGACGCCGGGAGCACGGGGGCCAGGCACAGGACGTTGCCCTTGGAAAGGGCGGCCAAGCCCAGGGCCAGCCCGCTCCAAAACGCGTCTCTCCTGCGTCCTGCGGCTTCGAGGCGCAGGGCCGCCAGGACGAACAGGCTCAAAGCCAGGACGAGCCACGTCTCTTTGAGGAAAAAGACCCCATGAAAAAGGAAAGGCCGGTAGAAGGCCGCCATGACGCCGGCCCAAAGCCCGGCCTTCTCGCCGAAAAGGCGGGCCGTCGCGCGCAGCAGCGCCGCACAGCTCGCGGCCCCGGCCGCCGCCTGCAGCCACAGCGCCGTCATCGGATGAATCCCGAACAGCTTGTAGATGAGAGCGAGGAGGTAGGGGTAGAAGGGCGACTGGTAGAAGGCGCGTTCGCGCAGGAGCTTGCCGTCCAGGATCTCGCGCGCCCACCACTGGTGCACCTGGTCGTCGAGCTGAGGATGGAGATGGTAGGGCGTGTGGCTCCATTGCCGCAGGAGCAGGGCGCGCGCGCCCAGGGCCAGCAGGAAGATCGTCAGCCCGGGCCGGCTCTTGGCGTAGCGGAGGATGCGCTTCTACTGGTCCTGGAGGAGCTGGAGGACTTTCTTGACGAAAACGTTCTTCTCGAAGGGCTTGAGAAGGACTTCCTGCGCGCCGGCTTCGCGCGCGCGCTTGACGGCGTCCGAATAGCCGGTCAGGACCATCACGGGGACGCGCTCCGAGTCGGGGAGGCGCCGCATCCGCGCGAGCACCTCGAAGCCGTCCATGCCGGGCATCATCACGTCGAGGATGACCAGGTTCGGAGCCCCGTCCTTGAGCTTCTCGAGCGCTTCGAAGCCGGAACGGGCCGTCGCGATCTCGACGTTGCGGCTGATGCTGGAGAGGAAGAGCATCAGCACCTCGACCAGGTCGGGGTTGTCCTCGACGATCAGAACGCGCTTCTTGCGGAACTTCTCCGAGTTCTCGACGACCGCGGGCTCGGCGTTGGCCGCGCAGAGGGGGATCTCGAGGCGGGCGGTCGTGCCGCTGCCCGCTCCCAGGCTTTCCAGCCAGATGCGTCCGCCGTGCTGTTCGATGATCTCTTTCGAGAGGGGAAGGCCGAGGCCGA
>MGUL01000081.1:2975-5539 GCA_001800005.1 Elusimicrobia bacterium RBG_16_66_12
GGGGCATGATCTCGGGGGGCACTCCCGGACCTTGATCCGTGACGGAGAGGCGCGCGCGCGCGCCGCCCGCGCCCAGCTCCACGCGCAGGCGTCCGGAGACGGGGCTGAACTTCGCCGCGTTGGACAGCAGGTTGTCCACGACGTCCCCCAGCTTCTCCTCGTCGGCCAGCACCCAGATCGGGGCCGTTCCGAGTTCGGCCGTCAGCGCGAGCTTCTTGCGGCGCAGCTCCTTGCCCGCGCGCTCGAGCTGGGATTGCAGGAGGTCGCGCATGTCGACGGGCTTGAGGAGCATCGGCTTGGTGCCCTCGCGGACCTCGCGGATGCGGAGGATGTTGTTGAGGGTCGTCAGCAGCCCTTCGGAGCGCTCGACCACGGCGGTGAGGGCCTTCTGCTGGGCGTCATTGAGGGGGCCGAGGCCGCCGTCCTTCAAGGTGTTGGCGTAGCCGATCACCACGGTCAGCGGGGTCCTCAGCTCGTGCGAGACGTTCGCGATGAACTCGTTCTTCATCTGGTTGACCTGGCGCAGTTCCATGTTCTGGTTGACCAGGTCCCGTATCTCGATGACGCGGCGCAGCAACTGGCCCAGGTCGGCCTGGCGCAGGTCCTGCCGCGTCAGATAGTCCATCGCGCCCTTCTTCATCGCGGCCACGGCGATCTGCTCGCTGCCCGCCGCGGTCGTCATCACGACCGCCGTCTTCGGGTGGTGCTGCCGGATCTTGTCGAGGATCTCCAGCCCGTCGGAAGGGGGAAGGCGGTAATCGAGGAAGACCAGGTCGAAGCTCGTTTCCTTGAGCTTCCCCAGCGCCTCCTCCCCGTCGGAGGCGGTCTCGACGCGGAGGTCGACGTGCGGAACCTTCTCAAGATGGGACTTGAGGGTGGTTCGCGCGTCGACCTCGTCGTCGACGATCAGGATCGAGAAGGCTGTCCCCGCGGGTGCCGGCATGACGAACGGATTGTAGCAGACATATCCCGGTGCGTCTACCCCGTCCGCTCTCCTTGATTAGAGCCGGTCCGAAAAGCTATTCTCCTCACTCTGATGCCGACCGAGCGATCTCGCGAGGAAGTGCCGCCTCCGCATGCCGTTGGGAAGCGGCCGACCGACGCGCCCTCTCATCCCGACATCCTGAAGATCCTGCTCGACGAGCAGGCCTTGCGCTCCCGGACCCGCGAACTCGGGGCGCAGATCTCGCGCGACTACGCGGGACGGCGCCTGCTGGTCGTGGGCGTGCTCAAGGGCAGCCTGATCTTCATGGCCGACCTCCTGCGGGCCATCGGCGCGGAGGTGGACGTCCACGTTGACTTCGTCGCCGTCGCCTCTTACGCCGGGACCGCCTCCACGGGGACCATCCGCGTGCTCCTCGACCTGCGCGAGAACCCCGAGGGCCGCGATGTGCTGGTCGTCGAGGACATCGTGGACACGGGACTGACGCTGACCTCCCTGACCGAGACCCTGCGCGCGCGCCGGCCGCGGTCGCTCGAGGTCTGCACCCTCCTCGACAAGCCGGACTGCCGCAAGATCCCTTTCCAGCCCAAGTACGTCGGCTTCAAGATCCCGAACGAGTTCGTCGTGGGCTTCGGCCTGGACTTCGACGAGCGCTATCGCCAACTGCCGTATGTCGGCGTGCTGCGGGCCTCCTGATGGACAAGAAGAGCATGAAGCAGGCGGCGATGTGGGCCGTCGGGCTGCTGATGGTCCTGATGCTGTTCAGCAGCGTCAAGCCCATCGCCGTCGAGACCGAGATCCCGTATTCCGCCTTCAAGGCCTACCTGCGCGGCGGCAAGATCACCGAGGTCCGCGTGCGCCCCGACCTCATCAGCGGCGGCTACCGCGACGAGAAGGGGCAGGTCCAGAATTTCCGCACGCTGCCGCTGCCCGACCCGAAGCTGGTCGAGGAGTTCGTCGAGCACAAGGTCTCCAACTTCCAGGGGGAGCGCGACCGCAGCGGGATGTACGGCCTGATCTTCAATGTCGGCGGCGTGCTGCTCCTCCTCTTCCTGTGGTGGTTCTTCGTCATGCGGCAGGTCCAACTCGGCGGCAAGCAGGCCCTTTCCTTCGGCCGCTCCAAGGCCAAGATGGTCGACGAGAAGAAGAAGAAGACCACCTTCGCGGACGTCGCCGGCTGCGACGAATCTAAGGAAGAGCTCCATGAGATCGTGGACTTCCTGAAGAACCCGGACAAGTATCAGAAGCTGGGCGGCAAGATGCCGCACGGCGTGCTCCTCTTCGGCCCTCCCGGAACGGGCAAGACGCTCCTCGCGCGGGCGGTGGCGGGCGAGGCGGGCGTGCCCTTCTTCTCGGCCTCCGCCTCCGAGTTCGTCGAGATGTTCGTGGGCGTCGGCGCCAGCCGCGTGCGCGACCTCTTCGAGCAGGCCAAGAAGGCCGCCCCGGCCGTCATCTTCATCGACGAGCTCGACGCGGTCGGACGCCACCGTTTCGCGGGCATCGGCGGCGGCCATGACGAGCGCGAGCAGACCTTGAACCAGCTCCTCATCGAGCTCGACGGCTTCGAGCAGAACGTCGGCATCATCCTGATCGCGGCCACCAACCGCCCCGACGTCATCGA
>MGUL01000081.1:5553-10603 GCA_001800005.1 Elusimicrobia bacterium RBG_16_66_12
GCCGCTTCGACCGCCAGATCGGCATACCCGTCCCCGACAAGAAGGGCCGCGAGGCCATCCTCCAGGTCCATGCCAAGGCGGTGAAGACGGCCCCGGGCGCGGACCTCTCCGTCGTCGCGCGGCGCACGCCGGGCTTCGCGGGCGCCGATCTCGCCAACGTGATCAATGAGGCGGCCCTGCTCGCCGCGCGCAAGGGCAAGGAGGCCGTCGAGCTCCCCGACCTCGAGGAGGCCATCGAGCGGGTCATGGCCGGGCCTCAGAAGCGTTCGAACGTGATGAGCGAGAAGGAGAAGAAGGTCGTGGCCTATCACGAGTCGGGGCACACCTTGGTGGCCAAGATGCTGCCCGGCGCCGACCCGGTGCACAAGGTCTCCATCGTCTCCCGCGGCCACGCGCTGGGCTACACCCTCCAGTTGCCGCTCGACGACAAGTATCTGACCTCCCGCGGGGACATTCTCAACCGTCTCGCCATCCTCCTCGGCGGGCGCGCGGCCGAAGAGCTCGCTTTCGATGACGTGACGACGGGCGCCGCCGACGACCTCTCCAAGGCCACGGCCTACGCGACCCGGATGGTGACGGAGTTCGGCATGAGCGACCGGGTCGGGCCGCTCTCCCTCAAAAAGCCGGACCAGGAGGTGTTCCTGGGGCGCGACCTCAATCAGGGGGGGGGCTTCTCCGAAGGGACGATGCAGCTCGTCGACGAGGAGGTCAAGCGCCTCGTCACCGACGCCCGGGCCAAGGCGCGCGACATCCTGACCGCCAATAAAAAAGCCCTCGACGACCTGGCGCAGTCGCTCTTCGACCGCGAGGTCCTCAACGGCGAGGACGTGGATGCCATCCTCCTGGCCGCTCGCGCCTGATCTCATGGCCGCGGAGGCCGCGTGAGCGGCAGGCTCTTCGGCACCGACGGAGTGCGCGGCATCCCGGGCCGCGAACCGCTGACGCCCGCGACCGTCCGCGCGCTGGCCTACCACGCCGCCCGCGTCTTCCTGGAGCGCTCCGGGGTGAAGGTGAACGGCCGCGCGCCCCGCATCGCCGTCGGCCGCGACACGCGAGGCTCCGGCCCCGCGCTCGAGAAGTCCTTGGTCTTGGGCTTCTCCGCGGCGGGCGTCGAGACCGTGGACCTCGGGGTGATCCCCACGCCGGGAGTCTCCTTCCTCACCCCGCGGCTGGGGTGTTGCGCCGGAGTCGTGATCTCGGCCAGCCACAACCCCGCCGAGTACAACGGAATCAAGTTCTTCGACGGCCACGGCTTCAAGATGGCGCCGGCCATGGAGCACGAGGTGGAGCGCCGATTGCTCGCGCGCCGGCCCATCCCCGAGGCCCGCGGGACTCTCCGCTCCTCCGGGGCGGACCGGACCTCGCTCTATCTGGATTTCCTGCGCAGTTCCTTGCCCGCGGCGCTCGACCTCGACGGGGTCCGCCTCGTGGTGGACTGCGCGCATGGGGCGGCCGCGGCCTTCGCCCCGAAGCTCTTCAAGACCCTCGGCGCCGAGGTCATCCCGCTCGGAGTGCGCCCCAACGGGCGCAACATCAACGCCGGCTGCGGCGCGCTGTCGCCCGAGACGATGGCCCGCGAGGTCCGGCGCCGGCGGGCGCACGCCGGCGTGGCCTTCGACGGGGACGCCGACCGCGCGCTGTTCTGCGACGAGACGGGCGCGCTCCTCGACGGCGACGCGGTGATCGGCGCGGCCGCGGCGCGTCTGCTGCGCACCGGCGGGCTCAAGGGCGGCAAGGTCGCCCTCACCGTCATGTCCAACTTCGGCCTGGTGCGCTTCCTCAACGAACGGGGCGTGCAGGTCGTGACCACTCCCGTCGGCGACCGGCATGTGACCGCGGCCATCGAGCGCGAGGGCTTGAGCCTCGGGGGCGAGAACTCGGGGCACGTGGTCTTCCGCGACTTCGCGCCCACCGGCGACGGCATCCTGACCGCGCTCCAGACCCTGTCCGCCTGGCGGGAATCGGGCAAGCCGATGAGCGCCTTGCGCCGGCTCTATTCGCCCACGCCCCAGGCCCTGCTCAACCTGCGCGTGCGCCATAAGCCGGCGCTCGACGGGCTTCCCCGCACGCAGGCCGCCATCGCGCGCGCCGCCAAGGCCCTGTCGGGACGAGGACGCGTCTTCGTGCGCTATTCGGGCACCGAGCCGTCGCTGCGGGTGCTCGTCGAGGGGCCCCGCAAGGCGGAGAACGCGAGGATCGCCGGAGGGATCGCGCGGACCTATCTGACGGAGACGGGACAGACCGAGGAGGCTCATTCATGAGGATGTCGGAACAACGGATCAAGCTCGGCGTGAATATCGACCATATCGCCACCCTGCGCCAGGCGCGGCGGGACATCGACCCGGATCCCGTCGCGGCGGCCCAGGTCGCGCGCCAGGCCGGCGCGGACCTGATCGTCTGCCATCTGCGGCGCGACCGCCGCCACATCCAGGACGCGGACCTCTTCAAGCTCTGCCGCCTGAAGGGCGAGACCCACGTGGAGATCGCCGACGACAAGAAGATCGTGGACCTGGTCCTGAAGGCCAAGCCCGGCTCGGTCTGCCTCGTGCCCGAGAGGCCCGGCGAGGTCTCGACGGAGGGCGGCCTCGACGTGAGCCGCAACTTCAAGAGCCTCGAGAAGACCGTGTCACGACTCAAGAAGGCGGGCCTCGAGGTGAGCCTTTTCATCGCGCCCGAGGCCGGCAACGTCCGCGCCGCTCGCAACCTGGGCGCCGACGTCGTCGAGTTCGACACCAGCGACTACTCGACCGCCGCGGCCAAGCCCAAACGGAAGTCGGAGCTGGAGCGCCTGGAGCTGGCGACCTACATGGCCTGGGAGATGGGTCTGGTCGCCCACGCGGGGCACGGCCTCGACTACCACAACGTGGCCCCCGTGGCGCGCGTGCCGCACCTGAGCGCGCTCAACATCGGCTACTCGATCGTGGCCCGCTCCGTGTTCGTGGGCCTGAAGACCGCCGTCTCCGAGATGCGCCGCCTGGTGGACTGAGCGATGTGCGGGATCGTCGGCTATGTCGGGCCGAAGGAGGCTGTTCCGATCCTCATGGACGGCCTCAAGAAGCTCGAATACCGCGGCTATGACTCGGCGGGCCTGGCCGCCGTCGTGGGCGGGGCCATCGAGCGCCGCCGCGCGCCCGGCAAGCTGACGAACCTGGAGAAGGTGCTGGCGACGGACCCGCTCGCGGGTTCGACGGCCTTGGGACACACGCGTTGGGCCACGCACGGCAAGCCGTCCGAGGAGAACGCCCACCCGCACACGGACCCCTCGGGCGCCGTCGCGGTCATCCATAACGGCATCATCGAGAACTACCTCGAGATCAAGGACCGCCTCGCGGCCGCCGGCGCCAAGTTCGAGTCGGAGACCGACACCGAGGTGATCGCCCACCTCGTCGCCGAGAAGCTCGCCCAGTTCCAGAAGACGGGCGCGGCGCCCAAGCCCGACCTGATGGAGCCGCTCCTGTTCGAGGCCGTGCGCCGCGCGCTCGGAGAGGTCCGGGGAGCCTATGCCGTCGCGGTGCTCTGGTCGAAGGCCCCGAACGTCATCGTCGCGGCCAAGACCGCCTCGCCGCTCATCATCGGCCTGGGGGAGGGGGAGACCTTCCTTGCCTCCGACATCCCGGCCTTCCTGGCCCATACGCGCAAGGCCGTCTTCCTGGAGGACGGCGAGATGGCCGTGCTCAAACGCGGCGGAGCGACCTTCTTCGATCTCTCGGGCAAGAAGCTCGTCAAGACGCCGACGACCATCACCTGGGACCGCACGATGGCGGAGAAGGGCGGCTACCGCCACTTCATGCTCAAGGAGATCATGGAGCAGCCGTCCTCGTGCGAGGACACGATGCGCGGACGCTTCTTCCCGCTCAAGGGCGTCTTGGAGCGCGACTGCGGGATGAACGCCGACATTCTCAAGACGACCCGGTCGGTCCAGATGATCGCCTGCGGCACGGCCTACCATGCCTGCCTGGTCGGACAGTATTGGCTCGAGACGCTCGTCGGCGTGCCCACGCGGGTCGAAACGGCGTCCGAGTTCCGCTACCGGGAAACGACCATCACCGCCGACGACCTCGTCATCGCGGTCAGCCAGTCCGGCGAGACCGCGGACACTTTGGCGGCCGTCAAGCTCGCCAAGGAGAAGGGCGCGAAGGTCCTGGCCGTCTGCAATACCGTTGGCTCGGCGCTGACGCGCGCCGCGGACTGGACGCTTTACACCCACTGCGGGCCGGAGCTCGGCGTCGCCTCCACCAAGGCCTTCATCGGCCAGCTGACCGCGCTGGCCGTGCTCGTCCTGCACGCGGCCATCGGGCGCGGGACGATGACGCAGACGCAGGGCCGGGCCTTCGTCGACGAGCTGGTGAAGGTCCCGGGCTGGATCCGCGCCGCGCTGAAGCTCGACGCGGCCGTTCACAAGATCGCCCTCAAGTTCGCCAAGAAGGAGCACTTCCTCTTCATCGGACGCTACGTGAACTACCCGATCGCGCTGGAGGCCGCGCTCAAGCTCAAGGAGATCTCCTACATCCACGCCGAGGGCTACGCCGCCGGCGAGCTCAAGCACGGCCCCATCGCGCTCATCGACACCGAGATGCCGGTGGTCGTCATCGCGACCAAGTCGCGGCTCCTCGAGAAGACCCTGTCGAGCCTGCAGGAGGTCAAGGCGCGGGGAGCCCAGCTCATCGTGCTGGCCACCGAGGGCGAGGGCGACTTCAAGGATATCGAACACGTGCTGCGCCTGCCGCCGGTCCCGGAACTCCTCTCGCCGCTGGTCAACATCATCCCGCTGCAGATGCTGGCCTACCACATCTCCGACCTGCGCGGCTGCGACGTCGACCAGCCCCGCAACCTCGCGAAATCGGTGACGGTCGAATAGAAGACCTGTGAGCAACCTCGCCCAGAGTCTCGATCCCTGCGTGAACTGGTTCCGACTGCTCGCGCGGACGAAAGGCCGGATTCTCTGGTTATTTCCGGCCGCGCTGTTCGTGTTTTTCGCTCTGTCCGTGGATTGGATCGGCCTCATGTCCGGACTGCAGGTCCACCTCGAGCGGCGGCGCGCGAACGCCCC
>MGUL01000081.1:10708-13875 GCA_001800005.1 Elusimicrobia bacterium RBG_16_66_12
GCCGGGGCCTCCTTCGTCTCCTTCCGTCCCGCATGGTCCGTCATCTGGTCGAACATAGCCCAGGGCGAGCGCACCAATTCCGGGACGGGAAGCTACTGTCTGGAGACTCTCGCCGTTGTCGAAGGAGTCGACCGCGGGGCGGTGCGGCTGCGTTTCGTCGAGAGGCTTTGATGGAGCTCGGCGTCGACCTCGTCGAGATCGGGCGCATCAAGGCCCTCGCGCGGCGCAACCCGAAGTTTCTGCCGCGCGTATTCTCGGCTTCCGAGATCGCCTACTGCAAGGCCAAGAAGAACCCCTGGCCCCACTTCGCGGTGCGCTTCGCGGCCAAGGAGGCCGTCTACAAGGCCCTGGGCAAGGCCGACGTGCCGCTGACCGCCATTTCCGTCGTCAGCGACGCGAAGGGCCGCCCGTCGGTGCGCATCGCGGGCAAGCCCGCGCCCAAGCTGAGGCTGTCCCTCTCCCACGGCTGCGACCACGCCGTGGCCTTCGCCGTCCGCCTGCCTTAAAACGACAGGAGGACGGTTTGGAGCTCTTCCGAGGGGAAGGGCTTGAGCAGAACCGCCTGGAATCCCGCTCGGCGCGCCTCGTCGGCCCGCCCCGAATCGCCCGTCATCAGAATGAACGGCGTGCCGGGGAGTTCCCGTCTCAGCTGCAGGCCCGCCTTGATCCCGTCGCAGAGAGGCAGGTCTATGTCCGAGAGCACGACGTCCGGGGCGAAGGCCGCCGCGCGCCGCAGGAGCTTTTCCCCGTCATCCACCGCCTCGACGTCGTGCCCCATGCCCTTCAATGCCCGGAGCAGGAGGCCGCGTAATTGGGAATCGTCTTCCGCAAGGAACACGCGCATGGCGTCAGTGTAGCAGGTTTATAGAACCTGTCAACAGGTTTTATAACATCTTTCTAAGCGGCGCGAAGAGTCATTCAATAGGCGCTGTCATGAAGAAGGTCTATCGGGACATCGGCGCGCGGATCAGGGCCCTGCGCCAGGCGCTGAAGCTGACGCAGGCCGAGGTCGCGGAGCACGCGGGCATCGACCCCTCCTTCTATGGCCAGATCGAGCGCGGGGCGAACGTCCCCAGTTTGCGCACCATCTTCGCGGTCGCGGAGGTCCTGCGGGTCGAGCCCGCGGAACTGCTCCCCAAGACCCGCGGCCGCCGAAAGGACGATCCCCTCGTGGCCGGAGCCCTCGGTTCCCTCCTGTCCCGCCTCAAGCCCGGCAAGCGCCGCTTCCTGATGAGCATGGTCCGCGATCTCGCGGACGAACTCGAGAGCTGAAAGAGCCCGGGATTAGACATTTGTGGAGGCATAGAGGTTGCTTTCCGTCGGCGGTCCTGTTAACCTATCAGGGCTATGAGCAGGACCCTCGTGCTCAACAAGAGCTTCCGCGCCGTCGCCGTGGCCGATTGGCAGCGGGCGCTGACGCTCGTCTACATGGGGCTGGCCGAGGCCCTCGACGAGGAATTGACCCCTTACGATTTCCCGGCCTGGGTGGAGATCTCTTCCAATTGGGTGGAGGCTCCCGGCGGGTTCGTCAGCTCGACGCGCCTGCGTTTCGCCGTCCCCGAGGTCATCCGCCTGGTCCGCTACGACCGCATTCCGCTGCGCGAGGTCGCCTTCACGCGCCACAACATCTTCGCGCGCGACAAGCACCGCTGCTCGTACTGCGGCAAGAAGAAGAGCACCGACGAGCTCGACTTGGACCACGTGCTGCCGCGCTCGCGCGGCGGCCCCCACGAGTGGGACAACGTGGTGACCTCGTGCCGCCCCTGCAACCTGAAGAAGGCCGACAAGCTCCCGGACGAGGCGGGCATGCCGCTGAAGGTCACGCCCGCCAAGCCGCGCTGGACCCTTCTGGGCTGCCTAGTGCCCCACCCGCGCAAGGACATCCCCACGAGCTGGAAGAAGCTGCTGTCCGTCGAGGCCTGAGAATGACGCTCAAATCACTCTCGAAGACCGAGCTTCGAGAAGGCCTCGTGGAGCGCTTTCCGGACGATCATAAAGGAGTCTTCGGCCATGCCCTGCTCGTCGCGGGTTCGCGGGGCATGGCCGGGGCCGCGATCCTGGCCGCGCGCGCCGCCCTGCGCTCCGGCGCGGGGCTGGTCACCGTGGCGGTCCCCGCGGGGCTTGCCGCGACGGTGGCGGGCGCGGTCCCCTCGGCGCTGACGCTCTCCTTGCCGGAGAACCCGGGGGGGGCCTTCCGGCCCGAAGGCGTCGAGCGGCTCAAGCAGTATGCCAAGGACCGGCGCGCGACGGCCTGCGCGATCGGGCCCGGGCTCTCGACCCATCCCGATGCGGCGCGTTTCGTGCTCCATGCCCTCTCCGGGCTGGCCTTGCCGTGCGTCGTGGACGCCGACGCCCTCAACATCCTCGCGGCGCAGGATCCCGCGGGAGTGGCCCAGATGCTCAAGGCGCGCCGTCACCCGTGCGTGTTCACGCCGCACCCGACGGAGATGGCGCGGCTGCTCAAGAGCGACAAGGCCGAGAGCGAGGGCGCGCGCTTCAAGGCCGTCGAGCGCCTGTCGCGCGACTGGGGGGGGGTGGCCCTGCTCAAGGGACGCAAGACCCTGGTCTCCTCGGGGACGCGCACGGTCGTCAACCTCTCCGGCGGGCCGGGACTGGCCAAGGCCGGCTCCGGCGACGTGCTGACCGGCCTGGTGCTGGGGCTGTGGACGCAGGCCCTGGCTTCGGGGCGACTGGACGGCGACCTCGCCTTCAAGTCCGCGGCGCTCGGCGCCTGGCTGCACGGGACCGCCGGCGACCTGGCCGAGAAAGAGCTGACGGCCTGGGCGGCGACCTCCGAGGACCTCGTGGACTTCCTGCCCAAGGCCTTCAAGACCCTGTGAAGCTGTTCCTGCGCTCCGAGTCTGAGACCATCGCCCTGGGCGAGGTCCTGGGCCGCAGCCTGGCGCCCGGGGACCTCATCCTTCTGTTCGGGGAACTGGGCGCGGGCAAGACGACCCTCGTGCGCGGCATCGCCCGGGGCGTCGGTTTTCGCGGCCGCGTCTCCAGCCCGACTTTCGCGCTGGCGCATGTGTACCGCGGCAACCCCCTGACGCTCCATCACCTGGACCTCTATCGCTTGAAGAAAGGCGAGACGGGGGAGCTGGGGCTGGACGAACTGCTGGCCGATCCGCGCGGGGCGGTGGTCGTCGAGTGGCCCGAGGCGGGGG
>MGUL01000081.1:13892-21734 GCA_001800005.1 Elusimicrobia bacterium RBG_16_66_12
ATCGAGGTGAGGCTTTCGCACTCGCGTCCTGGACGGCGTGCCGTCGTCACGGTCAAGCGCGCGCGGCCGAGCACTTGATTTTCCCCACTCATGGCTGTACAATACAAGGTACGTAATAACGTACAGAGAGGCGCCCCAATGAATAGGCCGCACTTAGATCAAGACATCCATCCGCTTTCCGAATTTCGCGCCAGGGTCGCTTCCTTCGTCCAGCAAGTCCATCAGACCCATCGACCCGTGGTCATCACGCACCATGGCAAAAGCGCCGCCGTCCTGCTGGATGTTTCCGATTATGAATCATTGCTCGATCAGTTGGAGCTTGTTCAGGATGTTCGGGATGCGGAAAAGCAGATCGACGGCGGCGAAGGCGTCGGGCATGAAGCTGCGAGACGTCAACTCCTCTCGCGATTGAACAAATGAGGATCGTTTGGTCTCCTCTGGCCCTGGATCGGGTCGGTGAGATCTCCGACTATATCGCTCGAGAGAGTGTTTCAGCCGCGAGGAATTGGGCCGACTCTATTTTTGCCAAGGTCAAAAGACTCGAGAGATTCCCCAAAAGCGGCCGAGCCGTGCCGGAAATCAGACGATTGAGCATTCGCGAGATCATCCATGGCGATTACCGCGTCATTTACCGGATCAAACGAGAGCAGATTGCTATTCTTACGGTTCGACACGGCAAACAGGAACTCTCCAGGCGCGAACTCAGCTAAATGATCATACTCGCGGTCGACGCCACCGGCGACGATCTCACCGCCGCCATCGAGGCCGGGGGCAAGGTCCTCGCCGCGCGGCGCGGCGCCAAGACCAGGCACGACGAGTCCCTGCTGCCCGCCGTCGAATCCCTGCTCAAGCGCGCGCGGCTCGATTGGAAGGACCTCGACGCCGTCGCCGTTCCCTCGGGGCCGGGGCGCTTCACCGGCATCCGCATCGGCATGGCCTTCGCCGCCATGCTCGCGATGAAGCTGAAGATACCCGCGCTGGCCCTCTCCCGCCTGGAGGCCGCGGCCGAGAAGTCCGAGGCGGGCGACATCCTCGCCGCCCTTCCGGGCTGGAAGGGAGAAGTCTATTCCCAGCTTTTCAGACGGAGCAAAAAGGGCCTTTCATCCGCGGAAGACGCCGCCTGGACCGCGCCCGACGCCTGGCCCGCTCTTCAGGCTCAGGCCGAGGCGAAGGGCCAAGCCGTCTCGTTCCATGATGCCGACGCCCGGGATCTCCTCCCCGTCGCGCGCCGAAGGCTGGCGGCCGGGAAGATCCCGGCGTTCGAGCCGTTCTATCTGAAGCCGGCGGGTTATGAGCGTCCCGGTCGTTAGGCCCGCCCGGTCGTTCGATATGGGAGAGATCGAGGCCCTCGCGCGCCGTCCGTTCGCCGCGGCCTGGTCGCGCCAGGCCTGCGCCGACGAGGCGGAGCGCACCGACTCGATCTTCCTCGTCGCCGACGACGGCGCCGTGCGCGGCTACGTCCTCGCGCGGGTCTTCGAAGGCGAATCCCAGCTGCTGGACTTGGCCGTCGTCGAGGACGGCCGCGGCGTGGGCCGGACCCTCTGGTCGGCGCTGGCCCAGGCCGCGCGCGGACGCGGCTGCCGCAAGATCACGTTGGAGGTCTCCGAGAAGAACTCCCGCGCCCAGCACTTCTACCGCCGCGCCGTCGCGAAGGTTGTCGGCCGCCGTCCGAAGTTCTACAATGATGGCTCCGACGCCATCCTGATGGATTTCCCGCTCGCGTGAACCCCGCCTTCCTCCTGACGCTCTTCCTCACGACGGCTTGGGCCGCTCCCACTTCGGGTTCCTCCGACGCCCGCCGCGCCCAGGCCGAGTACCTGCGCGGCACCTTGCTCGAGCGCCAGGGCGCTGACGCCGGGGCCCTGTCGGCCTACGAGAAGGCGCTGTCGCTGGACCCGGCTTCGGCCTTCATCGCCGGCGAGGCGGCGGAACTGGCCCTCGAGATCGAGGATCTCGAGCGTGCCGAGAAGTGGGCGCGCCGGCGCCTCGAGCTGGCGCCCGGAGACCCCACGTCTCGCCTCATCCTGGGCCGCGTGCTGTGGGCCCGCGGAGACGCCGCCGCGGCGGAGGAGCAACTGCAGAAAGCCCACGAGACCGAGCCCGCCTCGGAGGCGGCGGTCTTCGCCCTGGTCGAGCTCATGGCGGTCCGCGAGCCCAAGCGCGCTCGCGAACTGCTCGAGAAGTTCCTGAAAACGAACCCCGAGCATGCCGCGCGCGCCCTCTACGAGCTGGGCCGCCTCGACGCCCAGGAGGAGCGCTACGGCGACGCCGTCGACCGCCTCAAGCGCTCCATCGCTCTCGACGACTCCGAGTCCGGCCCCGCGCGCCTGGCCCTGGCCCAGGTCTATGAGATCCGCCTCGACACCGAGGCGGCGATCGTGGAGTACAAGCGCCTCCTCGTCAACGAGCCCGACGACCTGGAGCTCTGGGCCCACATCGGCGACCTGCAGACCGCTTCCGGAGATCCCGACGGGGCGCGCGAGACCTTCCGCGGCCTCAAGCAGAAGAAGCCCGACGACTCGGCCGCCTGCGCGTGGCTGGCCGCCGACGCCGAGCATGCCGGGGATTTCGCCCTGGCGGCCCGGTTCCTGAAGGACAGCGCCGCGCTCAAGGACGACCCCACCTTGAACCTGCGGCTGGGCTACTACCTCCTCCAGGCCCGGGGCATGAAGGAGGCGATGGAGATTCTGGCCCGGGCGCGCAAGCGCTGGCCCAAGGACGACCGCATCGCCTACTATCTCGCCCTCGGCCACGACGACCTGGGCGAGCGCGACGAGGCCGTCGAACTCCTGCGCGACGTCCTCTCCGTCAAGCCCGAGGACCGGGACGCGCGCTGGCAGCTGGCCGCGATCCTCGAGAAAATGGACCGGATCGCCGAGGCCGAGACGGAGTTCCGCCGCCTGCTCGCCGACAAGCCCGACGATGCCCCGGCCCTCAACTATCTCGGCTACGCCTTGGCGGATCGAGGCCTGAAGCTGGAGGAAGCCGAATCCCTCGCGCGCAGGGCGCTCGCCCTGGAGCCCGGGAACGCGGCCTATCGCGACTCGCTCGGCTGGGCCCTCTTCAAGCTGGGCCGCGACGCCGAGGCGGCGCGCGAGCTGGCGGCCGCGGCCCGGTCCAGCCCGGACGACGAGTCGGTCTGGGACCACCTGGGCTCGGCGCGCAAGGCGCTGGGACGCGAGGAGGCCGCGTGGCGCGCCTGGCGCCTGTCGCAGAGCCTGGGCTCGACGAAGGCCGGGGCCAAGGCCGACGCGCTGCAGAAAGGTCTTTCGAAAGAGTCGCTGGGTGAATTGTGGCGCGCGCATCTCGAGGCCGTCCACGCGGGCCTCAAGCGCTTCAGCGCGGTCTGCGACGTGAAGGGGCGGGTGGCGGGCCACGCGCTTTCCGCGCAGGCCCTTCTCTCGTTTCGCGCCCCGAAAGAGCTCTCGATCGAGATCCTCGGCCCGCTCTTCACCCCGGCGGCGCGGGCGCGCGTGGACGCCCAGGGCTTCTCCATGGACCGTTTTCCCGTCGCGGGCGCGGCCGACGAGCAGGTGCGCGCCGCGGCCGAGGGATTGCTCTGCGTGGTGGCCGCGGTCCTGGCGGGCGAGCCTTACGCGCCCGGCGCGTCGCGCTTGGAGTCGGGCTGGGGCAAGCGCGAATTGGCCCGCGAGTCCTGGCGGGTGGATCTCTCGGATGCGGCCTTGGCCCGTTCCGCGTCTCTCAAGGGCGGCGCGACGATGTCCCTCGCCGATTTCCAGAAGGCGCGGCTGCGGCGCGTGCCGAAGTCCTTCGAGGCCCGGGGGCGGTTCTGGGAGTTCTCGCTCGAATGCGCCGAGCCGAAGGTCGAGACTTTCCCGGACGAATCCCTGCCGGAGGCGCCGTGAAGGTCCAGTGCCCGGCCAAGGTCAACCTTTTCCTGGAGGTCACCGGACGGCGCAAGGACGGCTATCACACGCTCTCGACGCTCTTCGTCCGGATCAACATCTATGACGTCCTGGAGCTCGTGTTCGCCGGCGGGAGCAAGCCGACGCTCGAGATCGTCGATGAGCTTCACGCCGCGCCGCTCTCGGCCGGTCCGGACAACCTCGTGATGCGGGCGGCCGAGGCGTTCTACCGGGCGTTCCGGGTCGGAGTGGGGGTCAAGATGACCTTGACCAAACGCATCCCGATGGGCGCCGGCCTGGGGGGGGGCTCCTCCGACGCGGCGGGGACGCTTTTGGGATTGGCCAAGCTTTTCCAGATCGATCTCACCGCGGCGCGCAGGAAGAGGCTGCATGCGATCGCCGCCAAGCTGGGGGCGGACGTGCCGTTTTTCCTGAAGGACGTCAATTATTGCCTGGCGACCGGCATCGGAGACCGGCTGAAGACGCTCAAGATCCATAAATCCCTTCCATACATGGTCCTGGTCTGGCCCGGCTTCCCATCTCCGACGGCAAACGTCTACCAGGCCTTGCCGCCCCGTCGACGGTCTGAAATATTGACAAGGCTTTCCCAGCTTGATAGACTGGTCCGAAGCTTGAAGAGGGGCCGCTCCGTCGAAGAATGGGGGGGGTTCCTCTTCAACCGCTTGGAGCAGGCGGAACTGCCGGTCTTGACTGATGTCGCGCAGGCACGTCGCATCTTGGCGGCCGCGGGTGCGAAGGGTGTGCGCATGTCGGGTTCGGGCTCTTCGGTCTTCGGGTTCGTCTCGTCCCATGCGGAAGGCGAAAAGGTCGTCCGGCGACTCCAGGCATACCCCTGGAAGGTCTATCTGACCAGTTGTCACGGCTGACCGGTCAAGACTCCCGGGTGGTGTAACGGTAACACAGCGGACTTTGAATCCGTTATTCCAGGTTCGAGTCCTGGCCTGGGAAAGGCCGATTTAACGAGAATATCGACATGAGCAGCGCGAAGAAAGGGCAGGGAAGTCTGGCCGTGCTGGTCCTGGCCGCGGGCCAGGGCACGCGCATGGAGTCGACCATCCCCAAGGTTCTCCACCACCTGGGCGGCCGGCCGATGCTCTTCTACATCCTGCGCATCGCCAACGCGCTCAAGCCGGGTGCCATCGGCGTCGTGGTCGGCCACGAGTCCGCCTCGGTCAAGGCGGAGACCCTGGAGATGGCCAAGTCGGTCGGCATCACCCGTCCGATCCATTTCATCGTCCAGAAGAAGCCCCTCGGCAGCGGGAACGCCGTCGTGGAGAGCCTTCCGTTCCTCAAGAAGTTCAAGACCGCGGCCGTGATGTGCGGCGACACGCCGCTGCTCACCTACGAGTCCATCTACAACCTGCTGCTGACCCATGACCAGCTCAAGGGCCAGGCGACCCTGCTGACCGCCCGCCTCCAGAACCCGAAGGGCTACGGCCGCATCGTCCGCGGCGCCCTGGGAGAGGTCCAGCGCGTCGTCGAGGAATCGGTCGCCAGCCCCAAGGAAGCGGCGATCAGCGAGGTCAACTCCGGCGCCTACGTCTTCGAGCTGGAGGCCTTGATCGCGGGCCTCAAGGAGATCGGAGCCAAGGGTCCCAAGAAGGAGCATTTCCTCACCGACGTGATGGAGGCCATCCGCGCGAAGGGCGGCCGCATCCACGCCTACGCGACCGCGAACGCCGAGGAGGTCCAGGGCATCAACAACCGCTCCCAGCTCTCGGTCGCGGAGCGCGTGCTGAACAAGCGCATGCTCGAGCGCCTGATGATCTCCGGCGTGACCATCCGCGACCCGCAGACCACCCAGGTGGACGCCGACGTCGAGATCGGCCAGGACACCGTCATCTATCCGGGGACCATCCTGCGCGGCCGCACCAAGATCGGCCGCCTGTGCCGTCTCGGGCCCTTCACGCACATCGAGGACGCGAACATCGGCAACGAGTGCGAGGTCCGCCACTCCTACGTCGTCGGCGCGCGCCTCCTCGAGAAGACTTCGGTCGGGCCCTTCGCCCACATCCGCCCCGACTCGATCCTCGGGCCGCGCGCGCGCGTCGGCAACTTCACCGAGGTCAAGAACTCCCGCGTGGGCTTCGGCTCCAAGGTCAACCACCTCTCCTATATCGGCGACGCCGACATCGCCGAGGACGTCAACATCGGAGCCGGCACCATCACCTGCAACTACGACGGCAAGGCGAAGCACAAGACCACGATCGGCGCCAAGGCCTTCATCGGCTCCAACGTGAGCCTGATCGCGCCCGTGAAGATCGGCAAGGGCGCCAAGGTCGCGGCCGGCTCGACCGTGACGGAGGACGTCCCTGACGAGGCTCTCGCGATCGCGCGCGCCCGCCAGGTGAACAAGACCTGATGCCTTTCAAGACCGTCGAAAAGCCATTGCCGGTGGAAGGCCTCGGGACCCTGCGCGGGCTGAAGATCTTCTCCGGAAACGCCAACCGGCCGCTCGCGGAGGACATCTGCGAGTACCTGGGCGTGCCGCTCGGCAAGACCCACGTCGGCCGCTTCGCCGACGGGGAGATCAACGTCCAGATCGAGGAGAACGTCCGGGGTGCCGACTGCTACGTCGTCCAGCCGACCTGCCGGCCGGTCAACGAGAACCTGATGGAGCTCCTGATCATGATCGACGCGCTGCGCCGCGCGTCGGCGGGGCGCATCACGGCCGTCATCCCCTACTTCGGCTACGCCCGGGCCGACCGCAAGACCTCCCCGCGCGTGCCGATCAGCTCGAAGCTGATGGCCAACCTCATCGTGACCGCCGGCGCCCAGCGCGTGATCACGATGGACCTGCACGCCGCGCAGATCCAGGGCTTCTTCGACATCCCGGTCGACCACCTCTACGCCGCGCCCATCGTCCTCGACTACGTGAAGAAGAAGGCCCTGAAGGAGCTCGTCGTCGTCAGCCCCGACGTCGGCGGCGTCGAGCGCGCGCGGGCTTTCGCCAAGCGCCTCAACACGCAGCTCGTCATCATCGACAAGCGCCGCCCGCGCCCGAACGAGGCCTCGGTCTACAACATCATCGGCGACGTCGAGGGCAAGAACTGCATCATCCTCGACGACATGGTGGACACCGGCGGCACGCTCTGCAAGGTCGCCGACAAGCTGCGCGAGAAGAAGGCCGAGAAGGTCTACGCGGCGTGCGTCCACGGCGTGCTCTCGGGCGCGGCCCACGACCTCATCGCCCAGTCGTCGCTCGAGGAGATGATCCTCACCGATTCGATCCCGGTCCATGCGCTGGCCGGGGGGAAGCTGACGGTCCTGTCGATCGCGCCCTTGATGGGAGAGGCGATCGCGCGGAACCACCAGGGCAAGTCCATCAGCGCGCTTTTTGTCTGATCGAGAGGAGGAAGTACTCGTCATGGAGATCAAGCTGAACGTCGAAGTCCGCGCGGGGAAGGGGACCAAGAAGGTCCTCTCGACGCTGCGCGCCGGAGCCCGGATCCCGGCAGTCGTCTACGGCGGCGAGAAGCCGCCGATCCAGATCGCGTTGTCCGAGAAGGAACTCATCAGCGCGCGCAAGCAGGGCGGCGTCAACGCCATCCTCAGCCTGAAGCACGAGAAGGGCACGGAGACGGTGATGGTCAAGGAGCTTCAGCGCCACCCGGTCACCGACCGGCTCGTCCACGCCGACTTCCAGCGCATCTCGCTGACCCAGAAGATCGAGGCCAAGGTCCCGCTCGTTCTCATCGGCGAGGCCATCGGCGTCAAGGATTTCGGCGGCATGCTGGCCGTCGACCTGCGCGAGCTGCGGATCAAGGCCCTGCCGTCGGCGATCCCGCAGAAGATCGAGGTGGACATCTCCGGCCTCAACCTGCACGAGGCCCTGCACGTCAAGGACCTCAAGCTGGCCCCCGGACTCGAAGTCCTCGATGCGGCGGACCATGTGGTCGTCCACGTCACCCTGGCCAAGGTCGAGGTGGTCGAGACTCCCGCGGCGGGCGTCGCC
>MGUL01000081.1:21999-22912 GCA_001800005.1 Elusimicrobia bacterium RBG_16_66_12
GGGCGGACTCTTTTTGGAAGGATTTCAAGGGGCTGGGCGTCTTCGCGAAGTGGGGCGAGGTCGCCGTCGCCAAGCCGATGACCTTCATGAACGAATCGGGGCGGTTCGTCCGTCAGTTCGCGGCCTTCCACAACATCGCCGCGCCGGAGATGCTGATCGTGTACGATGAGATCTCCCTGCCTCTGGGCAAGATCCGGCTCAGGAAGAAAGGCTCGGCCGGGGGGCAGAAGGGCATGCTGTCCATCCTTCGCCACATGGGCACGGAAGAGATATCGAGATTGCGCATCGGGATCGGGCCGCAGCCGGAGAAGATGGACTCAGCGGACTTCGTCTTGAGCCGGTTCAAACCCGCCGAAGAGAACGATCTGAACGCCGCTCTCGAGCTTTCGGCCGATGCCGTGAAGACCGTGCTCGAGAGCGGCGTTGACTCGGCCATGAACCGCTTCAACCCCGAGCCCTGACATGTCGCCATTGCTGAAGATCGTCGTCGGCCTCGTCTGCGGGCTCCTCGGGCTGGGCTATCTCTACCGCCCCGACTTGATCGAGCGCATGAACGCGGTCCTGCGCGAATACCTGCTCAACGACAGCTACATCGCCCTCGAGCGCCGCAAGTGGGGGATGTTCTTCCTCCTGCTGTCCTTCCTATTCCTCTTCATGGGTTGGACGGCCCTGCGGCAATGAAGTCCGACCTCCGGGCGCTGGCCCAGGAGGCCTGCGCGTGGATGGCCGCGCAGTCGCCTCAGACCCAGTCCGAGGCCTATCTCTCGCGCTCCGAGGAGCGGCGCCTTTCGCGCCGCGACGGCGAACGCGAGGCGGTGGAGACGGCCGCCGAGCTGGGCGCCGGCGTGCGCGTGGTGCGCGGCGGCCGCGTCGGCTTCGCCTCGGCGGGCGGCGCGGACCTGGAGACCCTGAA
>MGUL01000082.1:0-5013 GCA_001800005.1 Elusimicrobia bacterium RBG_16_66_12
CATCAACCTCCTCTCCCCGGGAGACGCGACGCTCGTCTGCACGACCGGGGTCTTCGGCGACCGCTTCGTCTCCATCCATCAGTCCTTCGGGCTGGCGCCCCAGGTGCTGCCCTTCGAATGGGGCCGCGCGATCGATCCCGACGTCTTGCGCAAGACCCTGAAGAGCGGCCCGGGGCTGAAGGCGGTCTTCCTCCAGCACACCGACACCTCGACGGGAGTGCTCAACGACGTGAAGACCTTGGCGGCCATCGTCCGTGCCGAGTCGGACGCCCTCGTGGTCGTCGACTCCGTGTCCGGCCTGGCCTGCGAGCCTCTGGAGACCGATGCCTGGGGCCTCGACGTCGTCGTGACCGGATCGCAGAAGGGCCTGATGAACGCCCCGGGACTGGGGTTCGCCGCGGTCAGCGAGCGCGCCTGGAAGGCCTGCGACGCCGCCAAGCTGCCGCGCTTCAACTTCGATTGGCGCCGGATGAGGAAATCCATCGCGGACCGCGAGACGCCGTGGACGCCGGCGATCTCCATCGTGGCGGGACAGGCGGCCGCGCTCCAACTCCTGCGCGCCGAGGGCCTGGAGAAGGTCTGGGCGCGTCACGACGATCTCGCCGCCCACGCCCGCAAGCTCCTCAAGGAGAAGCTGGGCCTGCCGTTCTATGCGAAGGACCCCGCGAACATCCTGACCGGCGTCGTCCTGCCGCAGGGCGTGGACGGCGTCAAGCTCCTCGCCGACATCCTGCGCGAAGAGGGCATCTCCATCGCCGGCGGACAGTTGGAACTCAAAGGGAAGATCTTCCGCCTGGCGCACATGGGATACATCTCCAAGCCCGACATCGACGCGGGCGTCGACGCGCTGGCGCGCCGCCTCGTCGGCGCCAAGATCTGACCGTGTCCAAGCTCAAGGTCCTCGTCACCGACAAGATCGACCCCGAGGGTCTCAAGCTCCTGAAGGACCATCCGGGCATCGACCTCCGCTGCGAGGTCGCCCCGAAGCCCGAGGCCCTCGAGAAGTTCCTCGCAGGCGTCGGGGTCTGGCTGGTGCGCTCGGAGACGAAGGTCACCGCGGACTGGATCGGCAAGGCCCCCGCCCTGCGCCTGATCGGACGCGCGGGAGTGGGCGTCGACAATATCGACCTCGCCGCGGCCACGCGGCGCGGCATCGCGGTGATCAACGCTCCGGCGGCGAACACCCTGGCCGCCGCGGAGCACACCCTGGCGCTGATGCTGGCCCTGGCGCGCCACGTCCCCCAGGCCGACGCCTCCGTCAAGGCGGGCCGGTGGGAGCGCGGCAAGTTCCTGGGCGTCGAGCTCTACGGCAAGACCCTCGGAGTCGTGGGCCTCGGACGCATCGGACGCGAGGTCCTGCGCCGCGCCCAGGCCTTCGGCATGAAGGTCGTCGGCCACGACCCTTTCGTTTCCGACGCGCAGGCGCGCGAGCTGGGCGTGGAGCCCATGTCCGTCGCCGAGGTATTCGCCCGGGCCGACTTCGTGACCCTGCACGTCCCCGGCGGCGACAAGACCAAGCACTTGGTCTCGGCCGAGGCCCTGCGGACCGCGAAGAGCGGCCTGCGTCTGGTCAACTGCGCTCGCGGCGAGCTGGTCGACGAGCAGGCCCTGGCGGAGGCCCTCAAGAATGGGCGGCTGGCGGGTGCTGCGCTCGACGTATTCTCCGCCGAGCCGCTCCCGGCGGAGAGTCCCTTGCGCGGCGCGCCGAACCTGATCCTCACGCCGCATCTCGGGGCTTCGACGGTGGAGGCCCAGAGCCGTGTCGCCACCGAGCTCGCGCAGTCCGTCGTGGAATTCAAGGAGCGGGGCATGGCGGCCAACGCCATCAACCTCCCCGGCTTCGACGCCGAGACCGTGAAGTCCCTCGGCGACTGGCTGGGGCTGGCCGAGGCGCTCGGGCGTTTCCTCGTCCAGACCCTGGAGGGAGGAGTGCGCGAGTTCAAATGCGCGTTCGAGGGAGAGTTCAAGGCCTCGGAACTCAGGCCTCTCAGCGTTTGCGCCCTCAAAGGTCTGCTGGCGCCCGTCCTCGGCTCCGAGGTGAGCTGGATCTCGGCCCCGGCCGCGGCGGAGGAGCGCGGCATCCGCGTCTCGCAATCCGCCGACCCGCATTGCGGGGAGGGCGTGCGGCGCCTGCTCACCGTGACGGCGGTGACGGACGCGGGGCCCGCGTCCGTCTCCGGCACGGTCCTGGCCCCCGGCGAGCCCCGCATCCTGAAGGTCGGCCCCTTGCGCGTGGACGTCCGCCCCGAGGGCAAGATGATCGTGCTGACCAACAGCGACGCTCCGGGCGTCATCGGGCGCGTGGGCACGCTGCTCGGCAAGGCGGGCGTCAACATCGCGGACATGCGCGTCGGCCGGCGTTCCGCGCACGGCACGGCCGTCATGGTCCTCAACGTCGATGAGACCGTGCCGCCCGCCGTCCGCGAGGAGCTTTCGCGTCTGGAATCGATCCTTCGCGTCCACTGGGTGGAGATGTGACCCCCCAGACCTGCCCCGGCTGCGGCACGAAGCTCGAGCCGGAGATGCTGGCGTGCCCGAACTGCCCGATGTCGTTTCCCGAGGACGAGCCGACTTCCGGCGTCCATCCCCTTCGCCAGACGAAGGCCTACGCGTTCCTGATGCCGGCCCTCTTCTTCGCGGCGGTCCTCGGGGGAGTTCTGTACCTGGCTTTCGGCCTCTTCCGCCTGGGCGAGCAGAACGCGGTCCCCGAGCCTTCTCCGATCTTCCGGGATCGGGCGTCGACGACGACGGCCTCCGCTGATTCATCTCCGACTGGATACTCCGCCGCCGCGCCCGAGGAAGAGCCCGCCGCCGGCGAGGAGCCCGCGGCCGTCGCCGTCTCGATCGTCGCGCAGGAGCCGGAGAAGAAGCGCAGGCGGGTCAAGGAGTGGCGCCTGCGGGGGCACGTCTACGACCTGTCGACGCTGCGCCCCGTGCCGGGCTGCGCGCTGGTCTTCGTCGATGATCAGGCGGGCCGGCGCGTCGAGACGCGCTCCAGAGACGACGGAAGCTACCGCGTCGTGGCTGCGCCGCTCCCGGACCGGGGCTATTCGGCCTCTCTCAGCAAGCAGGGCTACTCGCCTGCCTACCTCAACCCCGGGACGGAGGGCGTGCCGCAGATGCCGGCCGCCCAGCGCAACGAACTCTCCAAGGAACTGTCCGTCACGCTGACGTTCACCCCGTACTCCGTCCAAGCCTACGACGAACAGCCGCTCGTCACCGATTTTTATCTCGCGCCGCGGCCTTGAGCCCGGAGCGGGGCGGCGCTAGACCAGCGTCTCGAGCTCGACGGACTTCTCTCCGAGCGATTGCGCGACGGCCGCGTGCGTGACCTTCCCTCGGTAGCAGTTGACGCCCTTGCGCAGGGCCTCATCGCGGCGCACGGCCTCCTCGAGGCCGTGCCGGGCGATGTCTCGCGCGTACTTCAGCGTGACGTTGGTCAGCGCGTAGGTGGCGGTGTGGCTGACCGCTCCGGGGATGTTCGGCACGGCGTAATGCAGCACGCCGTGCTTGAGCAGGATCGGCTTGTCGTGGCTGGTGACCTCGGCGGTCTCGACGCAGCCGCCCTGGTCGACGGCCACGTCGACGATGACGGAGCCGGGCCTCATCAGCTTGACCATCTCCTCCGTGACGAGGCTCGGGGCCTTGGCGCCGGGGATGAGGACGGCGCCGATGACGAGGTCCGCGCCGACGACCGCGTTGTGGATGTTCTCATCGTGGCTCATCAGCGTCGTGACGGAGTTGCCGAACACGTCGTCGAGGTAGGCCAGGCGCGATGCCGACACGTCGAGGATGTTCACGCGCGCGCCCATGCCGATGGCGATCTTGGCCGCGTTGATGCCGACGACGCCGCCGCCGATGATGGTGACGACGCCGCGGTTGACTCCGGGGACCCCCCCGAGCAGCACTCCTCGTCCTCCGTGGTGCTTCTCCAGGAACTGCGCGCCGAGCTGGACCGACATCTTGCCGGCGACCTCGCTCATCGGCGTCAAGAGCGGCAGGGCGCCGTCGCGCGTCTGGATGGTCTCGTAGGCGACGGCCTTGATCCTGGCCTTCAGCAGGGCCTTGGTCAGAGCCGGGGCCGGGGCCAGGTGGAGATAAGTATAGAGGATCTGGTCCTCGCGGAAGAGCGCGTACTCGTCTTCGAGCGGCTCCTTGACCTTGATGATCATGTCGGCGTCGGCGAAGAGGCGCTTCTTGTCGACGATGGCCGCGCCCGCCGTCTTATACTCGTCATCCGCGATTCCGGAGCCGAGGCCGGCGCTCTTCTCGATCATCACCTTGTGGCCGTCCTTGACGAGGGCGCGCACGCCTCCGGGCACCAATCCGACGCGGTGCTCTCGGTTCTTGATCTCCTTCGGGACTCCGATCTTCATGGCTCGTTCTCCTGGGTTAGCGTTCGAGCAGCCCCAACGCCTCGGCCAAGGAGGCCGCGCTGTCGGTCTGGGGAAAGCCGTTGACAACGCGCAGGATCTTGCCGGTCCTGTCGCTGATGAGGAAGATGGGCACGCCGCGCGGGGTCATGGCGCCGCCGGCGTCGAGCAGGGCGTCGGAGCCGAACTGGGCGGCGAACTCGCGGATGGGGCCGATCTCGGACAGGCCCACCACGACGCGGCTGGCCACCCCGGACGCGTCGAGGAACCTGCGCAGGCGGACGATGTCGGGCGCGGCGCGATGACAGACCCCGCACCAGGGGGCCACGACGACGGTCAGGCACTTGTCGGTCGGGCACTCGGCCAGCGATTGGCCGGTCGGGCCGCCGAGGGTCGGCAGGCGGGCGTCCGGCAGCCGGCTGGCGGCGGAGGGGTCCCGGCCCGAGCAGGCGGCCAGGGCGGCGGCGAGGGCCATCATGATCAGCAAGGCCTGCACTTTCGTATTCTAGCAAACAATTTTTACAAGGAGAATCGGCGCCTTGACGCTCCCGGCGTCAACTGGTAGACTCATTCGCGATGAGACGCAGGATTTTCCAAAGTGCGGTGCTCGCCGTCCTGGGTTTGTTCGTGTTCGACGGCG
>MGUL01000082.1:5068-5176 GCA_001800005.1 Elusimicrobia bacterium RBG_16_66_12
CGCCTGCTCCTGCGGTCCTCGCCTTGTTTCACAGGGCGTCATTGAGATCGTGATCGCGCCCGCTCCGGTGCTTTATACTTCCTACAAGCCGTCCTCATACGCTTTCCT
>MGUL01000083.1:0-362 GCA_001800005.1 Elusimicrobia bacterium RBG_16_66_12
CTGGACGGCTTCCACCGACAACGTGGGCGTGACGGGCTATCGGCTGGACGTTTCCACCACGGCGGGCTTCACGGTCCTCCTGGCGGGCTACAACAACAAGGACGTGGGCAACGCGACCAGCGCCGCGATCACGGGCCTTACGGCGGCGACTATGCACTACGCCCGCCTGCGGGCCTACGACGCGGCGGGCAACGCCTCCGCCAACAGCGTCGCGGCCTCGACTTCAACCTTGACGCCTCCCGACGCGACGGCGCCCTCGGCGCCTGCCGGCCCCGTCCTGAGCGGCGCCACCACCTCCACCTTGAGCCTTTCCTGGACGGCTTCCACCGACAACGTGGGCGTGACGGGCTATCGGCTGGACG
>MGUL01000083.1:581-7020 GCA_001800005.1 Elusimicrobia bacterium RBG_16_66_12
GGCTGGGGGACGGGCACGGTCAACGCCGCGATCGACGATGTAAAAGTGCGCGTGCGCGTGGTTTCCGGCGCGGCGGCCGTCGTTTCGGCCAAGCTCTATTACGAAGAAGTGGGCGGCGGTTCGTCCCGGCAGGTCGAAATGAGCCTCTCGACGTCCGTTTCTCAATCATACGAAGCCGTGCTGCCCTCCACTCATACGGCGCTCAAGGCGGGGTGGCTGAGGTTGCGCGCCGAATTGACCGACGCGGGCGGCCAGGTCGCGCTGTCGTCCTGGGAGGTGCGCGTGGCCCCCGAGACGCGCTCCGCGCCGGACGCCTCGGCGCGGGTGCTCCTGCCCCAACGCTCGGGCGCGGGCCGGCCCGCCTCGGCCGACTTCGCCCTGATGCCGGCGTCGTCTCGGCCCGGCGTCGTCGATCTGAGGCTCCTGGCGCCCTTGGACGTCCCCCGCGCCTCCGGCGAGCGGGAAATCGACGCCTCCGGTTCGTCTTCCCCGGCGGCGGTCTACGAGATAAAGGCCGACGACCGTCCTTTCTCCGTCTTTGCCGCGCCCGTGCAGCTCGCGCTGTCCTACCCGGACGCCGACGGCGACGGCCTCATTGACGGGACGGCGGTCCGGGCGGCGCGGCTGCGCGCCTTCTGGCATGACGGGACGCGCTGGCGCCTGGTGGGGGGCTCCGTCGACGAGGCGGCGCGCCTGGTGCGCGTGCCCACCATGCACTTCTCGAGCTTCGCTCTCTTCCCGGCCTCGGCGCAGGCCCTGACCGGGGTCGGGGCCGAGGTCAAGGCCGCCGAGAAGTTCATCACGCCCGTCCCGCAGGACGGCTTCAACGACGTGGCGACCTTCGGGCTGGGTGCGCGCGAGGTGGAGATCTTCGACATGTCGGGGCGTTCGGTGTTCCGGGCGACGGGGGGCGGGACGGCGGCCATAGTGTGGACGGGCCGGGACGGCTCCGGGCGGGTGGTGAGCAGCGGGGCGTATATGGTGCGCATCGGGGATTTTGGCGGCGGGAAGCAGTATCAGATTATCGTGGTGGCCAAATGAATCGCAATTTGAGAAAACATGGAAATGAATAAAACAAAAAACATTATTTATCTCGTCATAATTTCCCTCGGACTTTTCGGGGGAACTGCGTACGGCGCTTGGCAGCCAATAACAGGCATCCCTGAACCGGAATTCGGCGTAAATGAAACAGCACCGGCCAGACCCGATCCATGGAGTGCGGCGGTAACAGGTTATTACTATGTTTGTCCTACATGCCCTGGAAGTACAGATACTTCTAACACATACGGATATCCGACCGTACCGAGGAAAACGATCCCTACTTCGTCTGTCTCCGCAGGATCAGTAATAGAGATAAGCGGACAATATGATTTAACGGCAACCATAAATCTTCAGGGAACCCAAGCAAACCCGATATTCATTCGAGGTATTGACTATGTTTCTCGTCCTAAAATAACTTCTGAAATAACTATTGCCGGGGCCTATATAATCTTTGAAAACCTTAAGTCTGGGCCTATTGACGGTGCCGATAATGCATTTAGGTTTTCGATTAAAGAAGGGGCGCATCACATAGCGATTCGCGATTCTGAGTTTGAAGGCAATTTGAATAAAGCGGGTGGAGTTGCTGTGGGTTCATGGGGCTATTCTGGTACTGCAAGCGCATCATATATAGTTCTCAACAGCCTTTATATTCATGATCTTGGCGATATAGATACCACTCTTGACCAAGATGCCCATGGAGTTAATGTCAATGGGAGCGCAGATCATTTATGGCTGACAAACAGCGAGATGGCTAGAACTACTGGTGATGGAATACAAATCGAGGCACAGCAGGGGAGGCGGGATAAAATACATCATATCTATGTTGGCAAGAATGTTTCACATCATCATAAACAAAGTGGGATGTGGATCAAGCATGCCACTGATGTTATATTTTCACAAAATACAATTTATGGGCATAGACCAAGTGGTTCTTCCAATGGAAGCGGAACAGGTTTCCAATACGGGCCTGAGTATGTCTGGTTTCTATTCAATACCATCTATGACAATGAAGTTGGGATTAATATTGCAAGCAATAATCCTCCCAATGATGGAACGGAGTCATTCTGTATAGGGAACCTTATTTATAATATCCATCATCCATCCAACCCAAGTGACAAATATAATTCTGGTGGAATGATAGTTCGAGGTGGCACAAATCATTATATTGTCAACAATACTTTCTATGATGTGGATGCGGGGATAAATGCGCCGGGAGACGGACGAATATTCTATCTGACAAATAACATAATCTTACGGTCAGAGCCAAATGAATATGATTTTTATACAACGGGGGCGGTTGCAATAGCTAATTCCATGTTAAATAACAACCTTTTATATAACCTGTCAGGGGTAAGGATTTACTGGGGAGGAACTACATATACCAATATAAATACATTTCAAACAGCAACCGGGAAAGGACAAAATAATTTGTCGGTTGATCCTCTGTTTCTTAATTCAGCAGCTAATGACTTTCGCTTGCAAACATTGTCTCCCGCAGAAAATTCAGGCGCTGCTGATGTTGCCTATACTACCTTCTTAACTCGTTACGGCATTGATATCAAAAAAGATATTGAAGGAAAACCCAGACCTATGGGAGAGTGGGACATAGGCGCTCACGAATTAGTTGTTCCTTCAGCACCACAAAACCCTAAGGGATTGGAAATAAGATAGAGTGTGTACCCCCAATCCTCGGATAAGCCGCCACGCGTGTGAGGCCCGGATCGACTGGATCTGTCCTCAAAAATAGCGGGCTCGGCTGAAGTTATCCACCGTTTTATGCCGGCATAATTCTGTGGATAACTGCAGTCGTTCCGGCGCCCAGGGCTCATTGGGACATTTTTCACCCGATGGGTGAAAAGTTGTCCGTCGCAGACGCCTGCTTATCCGAGGATTGGGGTGTACACTGTCAGTTGACGTCAGAATGGCCATGAAATCGGAACCGCGAAATCAAGAAGATGGTTTTGGCCGGAAGCCATGGGTTCTTCGCGGTTCCACATGGCTTCCGGTTCTGTTTTTCATTTCGGTGTCCGTGTGCCGCGTATGGGCTATCGCCATTAATTCGGCAGGAAGCGGGAATTGGTCGAATCCCGCCACATGGTCTCCTGCCCAGGTGCCGACGGGGGACGACACGGTGAATGTCCTGGCCGGGCACGTCGTCACGCTGGACATCGCGACGGCGGCCGCCAGCACCACGACCATCGTGGGAACCCTGACCTTCAGCACGGTCGTCAACAGCAGCCTGACCTTGGTCGGCGGCGACATGACGGTTTCCGCCGGGGGCACGCTGAACTTGGGAACGGAGGCGTCTCCCGTACCGCAAGGCGTCAGCGCCCACCTAATCCTGTCCTCGGGCACCTATGCCGGACAGTACGGCCTCATCGTCGATAACGGTGGGAACTTCATCGTCCGAGGCTCGACCAAAACGCCCTACTCTTACGCGACGCAGGACATCACGACATCCGACACCAGCCTCACGGTCTACGGCTCGACTTCGACCGACGGCTGGCAGGCCGGGGACGTGATTACCATCGGCCCCACCTCAGGCAACGGCCAGGCCACGACGTCCAGCCGCACGATTGCGAGCATCACGGGCGGGCCCTCTTACACCGTCAACTGGTCCGGGGGGACCCTGCCGCAGGCACGGGTCTTAACGGCAGCCACTCCCATCATCGTCGCGAACCTCACGCGCAACGCCTTGGTCCGCTCCTCCGGCACTATCGTCAGCGCTGTCGGGGGCAACAGCGCCTACATCCTCAACCTCGCTCAAAACGCCACCAGCTTCGCCTTAGCGTACGGCGAGTTCGCGTTCCTCGGCACAACCAACCCGAACGACAAACGCGGCATCACATTCCGTGGCGCGGCAGTTCGGGGAACAATCTCGACTTCAACGGTCCGCAACGGCTACGTAGGCATTTATCTCAGCTTATCAAAAAACAATACTTTCACCGCCAACAACTTATACTCCAACTCTAGCTCAGGCGTTGCCTTCGAAACCTCCAGCAACAACACCTTTACCGCCAATAACTCTTACTCCAATTCGAGCTATGGCATTTCCATTCGCGCTTCCTCCAGCAAAAACACCCTGACCCGCAATAATTCGCACTCCAATGGAGATTACGGCATTTACATCTTCAACGCCACCGACAACACGTTGACAGCCAATAAGTCTTTCTCTAACCCAGCCCGAGGCATTTATCTCAATACCGCCTCCAACAACACCTTGACCGGCAACGACGGTTACTCCAATGCATACCCTGGCTTTTATCTCGGAGCATCATCCAACAACACATTGACCGCCAATAACTCTTACTCTAACTTGAGCGCCGGCATTTACTCCGAAAATTCAATCAACAACACTCTCGTCGGCGGCAACAGTGGCTACGATGCCGCCGGCGTCAGCCGCCCCAACGTCACGGCCGAGATTTACTTTGTACCCGGCGGTAGCGCCGAATCCCTCACCCTCAAGGGCACCCGCATCAACCCCGCAGTCGGCATTTCCAATGCCGGCATGGACGTGCCCGGCGCCTACCTCCTCTCCTACAACCAAGACTACGCCACGGGCACGGTCAAAATCTGGGGCAACTACCAACTCGCGGGCTCGACCATGACCTTGGACTACGCCACCCAGCTCTACGCCTCCACCAACACCGCCCCCAAGCTCATGCGCGGAACCGGCCACAGCATCACCGCCGTCGTCACCAAGGACGCCGCCACCCTCTCCGAGCTCCTGACCGTCACCGCCATCGGCGGCGGAAACTGGAGAGTGGAGGGCTCCAGCTCCGGCATCTTGGACGCCTCTTTCAACTGCCCCTCCGGCACCTGCGCCTTCACCCACGCCAAGGCGGACTTCACCCTCAACGTCGGCGGAACCCTCAACGCCGACGACGCCCTCGACTTCGTCACCACCGCCGCCTCGGGCGACGCCAACACCCAGAAAAGCCTGCTTTTCGGCCCCTCGGTCGCCGCCTTCAACGGGGGCCGGTCCAAGCTCGAGGTCGACGCGTCCGGCGGCCTGGTCCTGACTGGCACCGCCGCCAACCCCACCGCGGTGGACATGATCTCCGGCGGGACCTACTACTCGCTCGTCAGTTCCGGCGCCTTCACCATGGCTTACGCCAGCATGTCCAACACGGACTCCGGCGGCCTCCAGTTGAGCGGCGGCGCCGGCGTCGCCATCTCGAGCGCCGTCTTCGACCTCATCGGCAAGAACGCCGGCACGGCCTCCTACATAACCGCGCGCGACCTGACCTCCAACGCGACTTTCTACAACGTGGCCTTCAACCTCTCCCGCAGCACCTCGGGCTTGACCGCCTATAACGCGCGGGTCGAAGGAGCGGACGCCGGCCTGTGGTGGACCCTCGCCGACGCCACGGGGCCGTTCTCCGGGTCGTCGTACGAGTACGACCCGGGCAGCCGCCTGCGCTGGATCGAGACCGTCCCTCCCGGCGCCGTCGCCGATCTCTTCGCCTCGACCGGGATAGGTTCCGGCGTCATCGCGCTCTCATGGAGCGCCCCGGGAAACAACGGCGCGACCGGCGTCCTGGGCACGGGCAGCGAGTTCCGGGTGCAGTACACGACGGACACGGCCTTCTCGGCCTGGAGCCCGACGGCGGCGCAGCCGGCGCATGCGTTTCGCACCTCCATCTCCACCTCGGGCGTGACCCCCGGTTCGCCCCAGAGCTATCAGCTCGGAGGGCTCACGCCCGGCTCGACCTATTACCTGAGGATGTTCACCGCCGACGAATCCGGCAACTGGAGCGCCGTCTCCAACGCGGCCGTGTCTTCGGCGACGATCGACAGCGTAGCCCCCGGCGCGGTCACCGACCTCGCCGCGGCCCCCGGCGCCTCCGAAGGCGGCATCACTTTGACCTGGACCTCGCCCGGCAACGACGGCTACGTCAGGGCCATATCAGCGGGACAGTTCCTGATCGCCATGAGCACCGACGCCGCCGACCTGACCTCGGCCGCGACGAACCAGGCCCAGATCGTCATCGCCACCGCCGCGGCGCCCGGTTCGCTGCAGTCCTACACCACGGGCACCTTGCTCCTGGCCACTTCTTATTACTTCAGGATATGGACCGCCGACGATGTCCCGCTCTACTCCACGCTCTCAAACGGAGCCACCGCCCAGGCGCGCCAGTTCACGCCCTTGCCGCCGGCCTCTCTGGAGACCTCCCAACTCGTGGGCCAGATCACTTTGACTTGGGCCGCGCCCTCCACGCCGCCCGCGCCCTATCTGGACCACTACGAGATCTCCTACAGCACGACCGCGCAGGCGGGCCCCTACACCGCGCTGGCTTCCATCTCGAGCACCACCCTCACCTACGCCCACACCGGCCTGCTCAACCGGACGACCTACTACTACCGAGCGCTGACGGCCGACACCGGGGGGCTCAAG
>MGUL01000083.1:7038-7437 GCA_001800005.1 Elusimicrobia bacterium RBG_16_66_12
AACTTCGCCGTCCCCCCCGACACCGCGCCGCCGGCGGCCGTGGCGGACCTGTCCGCGGCCCTCGGCGCGGGCTTGAACGAGATCGCGCTTCAATGGACGGCGCCCGGCGACGACGGCATGACGGGGGCTTTGGGCGCGGGCAGCCGCTACGCCGTCCAGTACACGACCGACGCCGCCGGCGTGGTCTGGAACACGGCCAACGCCCAGGTGGTGTTCTCGACCTCCGGGGTGAGCCCCGGCGCCGTCCAGGGAAGGACGCTGTCCGGGCTGACGCAAAGCGCCACCTACTACGTCCGCCTCTGGACCGGCGACTCGGCGCTCAACTGGTCCGTCGCCTCCAACATCTCGACGGCGACCCCGCGCCAGCCGGGGCCGGTGATCACGCTCCTGTCGCCGGCC
>MGUL01000083.1:7464-12658 GCA_001800005.1 Elusimicrobia bacterium RBG_16_66_12
GGCGGCGGGAGTCTTGCGCTCCGCGTCGGTGACGGTGACCTTCGACAAGACGGTCGCCTACGCGGCCCTGGCGGGCGCGTTCTCGCTGAAGCAGGTCCAGGACGCCCAGGGCAGCGCGGTCGACGTTCCGGCGCCCGGAAGTCTGAGCCCGGCCTCCGACGCGGCCGTTTTCACCTTCACGCCCGCCGCCGTCCTGGCGGGCAACGGCGTGTATATGGTAACTATCACCACCGGCGCGCTGGATATGCAAGGCAACCCGCTGCAAGCCGCCTCCAGCGCGCAGTTCACCACGATCATGGACCGAAACACGGCGAACCGGGTGGCGGCGGCGGCCTTGGGGCTGGTCGTCACCGTGCCCGCCGGGGCCTTGGCCTCGGACGGCTACATCCAGGCCAGCACGACGGCCGTCTCCGCCGGCGTGGCGGAGGCCAACCGCAAGCTGATCGCCAACTCCGGCGACTCCTCGCGGGCCCCCCTGACCGGGACGGTGGTGGACCTCAAGGTGTACGACGCCCTGGGCGCCGTCCAGCCCGGAGCCTTCGCGGCCCCGGTGACGATCTCGATGCCCTATCCGGACGCCGACGGCGACGGCCTCGTCGACGGCGCGGCGGTCCCGGTGCGCGCCGACAGCCTGGGAGTCTGGTGGCTCGACGAGACCTCCTCCTTGTGGGTGCGTCTGCCCGCGTCCTCCGCCGACCTCCAGGCCAAGCGGGTCTCGGCGCCCACCGGCCATTTCACCACCTTCGCCCTCATCGGGCAGGCGGCCACCGGCCTCGACGACGCCTACCCCTACCCCGTGCCTTTCCGGCCCTCCCGGGGGCACACGAAGATCACCTTCACGGGCCTGGGGCAGACCACCCGGATACGGATATTCACCGTGGCCGGGGATTTAGTGGCGGACCTGACCGCCAATTCCATCAACGGCACGTATGACTGGGGCGTGGTCAACTCGGCGGGAGAGCCCGTGGCCAGCGGGGTGTATCTGTATCTCCTGGAAAGCGGCTCCAACTCGAAGAAGGGCAAGCTGGTGGTGATCAGATGAAGCGTCCGAGGCCGGCCTTCCTCCTGCTCGTCCTCCTGCCCATCGGCGCCGGCGCGGGCGCGCCGGGAAGCACGTCCCTCGACTTCCTCAGGCTCCCGGAAAGCGCGCGGCTGGCCGCCATGGCCTCGGCGGGGGTGGGGTTTCCGGACGAGAGCGGAAGCGCGCAGCTCAACCCGGCGGCGCTCGGCCTGCTGCGCTCCCAGGAGGCGTCTTTCGCCTACACCCGGCTTTATGAGGGCGTCGGCTACGGCGTCATGAGCTATGCCCATCCCGCCCAAAAATTCGGCAATTTCGACTTATCCCTTCTGCACCTTGACTACGGAGACATCGCCGGCGCCGACGCCTCCGGCGCCAAGACCGGCAACGTCTCCGCCTCCGACCGCCAGCTGCGACTGAGCTGGGCGCCGCAGCGGGAGACTTTTATCCCCGGCGTCAGCGTCAAGGCCGTCCAGGAGAAGCTCGACAATGCGACGGCCACCGCCTTCCTGGCCGACGCCGGCGTCCTCTACCGTCTGCGGCGCATGACCTTCGGCGCTTCCGTGCGCAACCTGGGCACGCGCGCCAAGTATGAGGGCGGCTCGGGCAAAGCGCCCGTCGTCATGGCCCTCGGAGCGACCTACCGCGCCCTGGCCGACGCCCTGAGCCTCTCGCTGGACGTCGAGCGAGCCTCCGGGCGCCCCGAGCCGCTGGCCCTGCGTACGGGAGCGGAGATCTGGCTCAAGGATGCGGTCGCCCTGCGGGTGGGGATGCGGACCAACCAGGACGCGGGCCCGGGACTGAGCGCGGGCGCGGGGTTCAAGGTCGGCGCGGCCCGCTTCGACTACGCCCTCTCCCCGCACGGGGCGCTGGGGCTCGTCCACCACGTCGGTCTGTCCTTCAAGTTCGGACAAGGCGCGGTGGAACGCTACTACGAGCAGGGCGTCCACGAACTGCGTATGGGCAACGCGGCGGAGGCCGTGATCCTCTTCGACAAGGCGCTCGCCGTCGACCCCAAGAACCGCCGCGTCGTCGAAAAGGCCCTCGAGGCGGCCAAGGCGCTGGAGGGCTTCGGCGAGCCCGAGCCGGCGCCTCAGGCCGCTCCGTCGCGAAGGAAGGGCAGGCCCTGACGGGGGCTTGACAAAAAGACAAATGGCATATACCATGTAGTCAAATGACCACTATCATCGAGCAGATTCGGCATGGCATCGCATGGAGCAAGGTCGACCGCTTCCAGAAGGCCTACGGACTGAAAGACGAATCCGTGGCGCTGCTGCTTGGCGCCAGCAATCGCACGCTGACGAGACATCGCAAGAAAGAAGAGACGCTTGCCCCGGTGGCCAGCGATCGCTTCTATCGGGCGGAAGGGATTTTCGATCTGGCAGCTCGAATCTTCGAGACCAAGGAGCGGGCCATGCGGTGGCTTCAGCGCCCCCAACCCGGACTCGCGGGGATGATTCCGCTCGATATCCTGGACACCGAACCTGGATCGCGCTTGGTGCAAAGGCTGCTGACGCAGATTGAACACGGCGTCCTGCCGTGATCGCGGCTTGGCGCATTGACTTCGCCAAGTTCTCCAAGGAAGAGTCGTTTTCCGGAAACGGAGCGGCGATCGGCGGCGGAAGGTGGAACCATCCCGAAACGCGGATGATTTACGCCGCGGATACCCTGGCGCTTGCCGCCCTCGAGAAGTTCATTCATCTTGGAGATGAGGGGCGGGCGTTGCGGCTCGTCTGCTATCGGATCGATATCCCGGCCAATATTCGGATTGAAGAACTCAAGCCGCGGGAAATGCCGCGAGACTGGAAGGTCGTCCCCGCTCCGCGGTCCACGATGGACATCGGCACCCGATGGGTCAGAAACGCGCGTTCGTCGATATTAAAGCTCCCCTCCGTCGCTATCGAAACCGAGTCCAACTACCTCCTCAACCCGCTGCACCCCGATTTCAAACGCCTTGCGATTTCCTCGGCTGAACCCTTCGAGTTTGATGCTCGCATGTGGAAGAATCGAACATAGCAGCTTTTTCAGGCCCGGATTCTCCGCGATGCAATGAGTTATACTGACGGGGCATGGCAACGCCGCATCGAAGAGGCGCCGCCGTCCTCGGGCTGGCCCTGGCCCTGTCGTTCGGCGCGTCCGGGGCCGGCGAACCTCAGCCGCCCGACGCGTTCGCGGACGCCATGTCGGACTACCGGGAGGGAAGGCAGGGCGCCGCCCTCAACAAGATGCTGCTCTTCGTGTCGTCCTCGCCTTCGGACCCCCGGACGGAAGAGGCCTTGCGCGTCATCTGGAAGATCGCCCATGCGGCCAGGGACGCGGAGAAGTCGATCGCGCTCGAGCCGCAGCGTTGGCGGGAGACGGTCAAAACGGCGAAAGCGGTGATCCAGCAGCGGAGAGATCGCGCGGAAAAGATGCTGCAGGATCTTGACATGCTGTCTTCGAGCCTCTCGCAAAGCACGGCCACTCTGGCATCCCTGCGAGTCACGTCGCTGGCCCCGGCGGAGTTCGATTTCTCCGGCCTGGATGAGTTGTCGCGCCTGCGGGCCGAAAGCCGCCTGAAGGAGATTCGAGACTCCCTGAAGAGGATCGTCAACGACCCTTCCGCAAGGCCCGACAGCCTTCATGAAGCCCAGGGGTACTTCTGGCTCTATCAAGGGGACCTGGAGCTGGCCGTCAAGGAATGGAATCAAGCCATGAGGCTCAACCCCGCCAATGAACTGCTCCGCCCGCGCCTGGACGCTCTTGAGTCCAGGTGGAAGTCGCAAAAGCGCAAGGAGGAGGCCGACCATGAGGCCCTGCTCGGAATCGGCGATTTCAAGGTCGGCCGGCACGCGAAGGCGGTGTCGCGGCTCAACAAAGCGCTCGACTTGGACCCCGACAACGCCCAGGCGCGCCGCTACCTGGCCCTGGCCCAAGGCGCTTCCGACGCCGCGTCGACGCAGGCCCGGGTCCAGGCCCTCATGATCCAGGGCCGCGAGCGCTACGAGGGGGGAGAGCTTCTGGAGGCCGTGCAGAGCTGGGTGGACATCCTCGCGATAGACCCGCAGAACGCCGAGGCGCGCCGCTTTCTGGAGCGGACCCGCAAGCGCTTGACCGTCAAGGCGCAAGCCCCGGAACCGGCCTCGGCGCGCCCGGCCAAGAGGGAGTACTCCCGGGAGAAGGCCGAGGAGTTCTACTCCCTCGGTCTGATCCAATACTCGGACGGCGACCTGAAAGGGGCGGTCGCGGCGTTCTCCCAAGCCGTCCTCTGGCAGCCGGACATGAAGAAGGCGCAGCAGGGGCTCGACCAGGCTCAGACGGAGCTGCGCAACCGGGTCAGACCATGAGGATCAGAACCAAATTCGGACTCTTCACGAGCATGGTGGTCTTGGCCGTCATCGTGGGGATGACGGCCATCTCTTATCGCCTTCAAAAAGGGCTCATCGAGCGCAACATGGCGTCGTCCCAGGACATGGTCGTCTCGGGCTTTGCCGCCGTCTGCCGCCAGGCGCTGACGGTCGACAACGAGCTGCTGATGATCAACTACGTGAAGCTTCTGAGCGAATACCCCGGCGTCTCCTACGCCTATTTCTCCGACGCGCGCGGGCGCATCCTCATCCACACCGACAGGCGCTTCTTCTACAAGCCCCTGGGCGATTGGTCTTCCCAGCGCCCGGCCGGCGTCTTCGAGGCGGCGCTGCCCGTCTCGGCGGGCAGCCTCCCCGGGGGGAACGCCGTCGTCGGATTCGAGGAAGACTTCCGCGTCCGTTCCCTGAAGGTCGCCCTGCGCGAGACCATGCGCCAGGTCTTCGCCGCGGCGGCCGGCGCGGGCGCCGCGGGCGTGGCGGCGTCGCTGCTGTTCGCTTTCGCGCTCACGCGCCCGATCCAGGCCCTTTCCAGCGGGTCCGATGAGATCGCCAAGGGCAATTTCAAGGCGGAGATCGAGGTTGAGAGCCGCGACGAGCTCGGAGACTTGGCGCGGCGCTTCAATCAGATGGCGCGCAGCCTCGCCGTTCTCGACGAGATCAAAGACGAGTTCATCGCCAACGTCTCGCACGACCTGCGCAGCCCCATGGGCGCGATCAAGATGTACGCCCAGTACCTGCTGGAGGAGGACCCAAACAGGGACCAGCTCATCCCCAAGCACCGGGACGTCCTGACCACCATCATGGACAACGCCATGCGCCTCAACGTCTT
>MGUL01000083.1:12669-13018 GCA_001800005.1 Elusimicrobia bacterium RBG_16_66_12
CAAGATGAAGGCGGGAAGAATGGAGTATCACCTGCGTCCCGTGGACCTGGACGCCGTCGCCCGCGGCATCCAGACGCTCTTCAGCATCGTGGCCAAGAAACGGGGGATCATCCTGGTCGCGGACATCCCCGCCTCCCTGCCCAAGCCCCAAGCCGACCCGGAGCGGCTCGACCAGGTCGTCGCCAATCTCGTCTCCAACGCGCTGAAGTTCACGCCAGAGGGCGGCCGCATCACTTTGGGCGCGCGCGCCATGGGCGCCGAAGTCGAAGTCTTCGTGGAGGACACCGGCAACGGCATCTCGCCCGAGAACCTGGCGGGGCTCTTCCAGCGCTTCCGCCAAGTCGACACG
>MGUL01000083.1:13042-14865 GCA_001800005.1 Elusimicrobia bacterium RBG_16_66_12
GCATACAGGGGACCGGCCTCGGCCTCGTCATCGTCAAGCAGACCGTCGAGGGGATGGGGGGGCGCATCGCGGCGACCTCCGCGCTGGGGAAAGGAAGCCGCTTCGCCGTCATCCTGCCGGTCGAGGGAGGAAGCCGTGCCGCCTCATGAGATCCTCATCGTCGACGACGACTATGCCTTCGCCGAATTCAGCACGATGCTCCTGGAATCCATCGGCTGCCGGGCGACCGCGGCGTTGAGCGGGCAAAAGGCCCTGGAACTGGCCGTTTCGCTGAAGCCGGACCTGATACTGATGGATCTCAACATGCCGCAGATGAGCGGCCTGGAGACCATCCGGCGCTTGAAAGCCGCCCCCGCCACGAGTGCCATTCCCGTCGTCGTCTGCTCGAGCGTCCTCGAGAACGCCGACATCGAGGCGGCGACCCGGGCCGGGGCCGCGGCCTGCCTGCGCAAGCCCCTCAAGCTCGCGCAGCTCCAGGCGGAGATCGACCGGGCGCTGGGGCCGCGCCCGTGAAGACCTCCGTCCTGATCGTCGACGACGACGCCGACATCTCCCGGCTCGTGCAGACCTCCCTTTCCGCCGCGGGCTACGAGGCCTGCCGGGCCAAAAGCGCCGACGAGGCCGTGGCCTTCCTGAGACGCCGGACGCCGGACCTGCTCCTTCTCGACATCGAACTGCCGGGCATCTCGGGGCTGAAGCTCCTGGAGATGCTGCGCCAGCAGCCGGAGACCGCCGGGCTTCCCGTCATCATGCTCACCGTGCTCGGGGATGAATCTCAGCGGGTCCGCGGGCTCAAAGCGGGGGCGGACGACTACCTGGTCAAACCCTTCTCCATGAAGGAACTCCTCGCCAGGGTCGAGGCGCTCCTGCGGCGCAGCCGCGTCGCGGCGGCGCCGGCGTCCGTCGTCGAGGCGGAAGGCCTGCGCCTCGACGTCGACAGGCGCCTGTGCACCATCCAGGGCGAACCGGTGGCCCTGACCCCCATCGAGTTCGACCTCCTGGGGCTGTTCCTGCGCAGGCAGGGCTATGTCCTGACCTATGAGACCCTGTCCGAGTCTCTCCGCCGCGCCGACGTGATGACCTCCGGGACCCTTTACGCCCATATCAAGAATCTCCGGAGCAAACTCGGCCGGCGCGGGGTCTGGATCGAGACCGTGCACGGGATCGGCTACCGCTTCCAGGCGGCCTGACCCGCCTGATTGGACGGCGGCCCCCCCAAATCAGTAGAATGCCCGCGCTATGACGCTGTGGGCCGTGGCCCTGGCCGGATCCGTCGCCGTCTTTTTCGCCGGAGTGATGCTGCTGCACCGCTCGCTCTACGTGAGCGCGGTCTGCCTTCTGGTCGTCCTCCTCCAAACGGGCGTCATCTTCCTCTTGCGCGGCGCGCCCCTCCTGGGCCTTCTCCAGGTCATGGTCTACGCCGGAGCGGTGATGGTCCTGGTCGTCGTCACGATCATGGCCTCGGGCGGGGCTTCCGGCGACGCACCGCGCTTCGCCGACTTCTCCTTCCCGCGCCGGCTGGCGGTACTCGGCCTGGCCGCCGCCGCGCTCGAGGCGGCGCTCACCCTGCGGGGTCTCGGCGCCGCCCCCGCTCCGGTCCCGGCGGCGCCCGGTCTCGGGGCGGCTTTCGGTCAGGCCCTGTTCACCTCCTACGCCCTGGCGACCGAGGCCGTCACTTTGCTGATGTTCCTCGCGGCGTTGGCCGTCGCCCCGGACAAGGAGACCGCGTGAACGCCGTCGTCTGGGTCGTGACCGGGCTTCTCTTTACGGCGGGGCTGAGCATGGTCGTGCTGCGCCGACAGCTGCTGGCCATGCTGCTGGGC
>MGUL01000083.1:14926-16962 GCA_001800005.1 Elusimicrobia bacterium RBG_16_66_12
AGGCCCTGGCCGCGGTCGTCCTGATCCTCGCGGTCGCCGCCGCCGAGGCCGTCGTCGGCCTCGCTCTGATCCTGCGCGCCTTCCGCGCGGGAGGCGGCCTGGACGCCGGCGATTTCACGGAGCTGCGCGGATGACTCCCGCCCAGATCCCGCTTTCGGCCTGGCTCCTCTTCGCGGCCCCCGTCGCGGCGATCCTCTTCGGCTTCTTCGTGATGCGTCCGCTGGCGCCCGAGAAGACCCACTGGCCCATCCTCCTCTCCTGCGCCGTCGTGACCGCCGCGAGCTTCGCGCTGGCCGCGCGGGTCCTGGCCGGCCACAGCTTCGACGTGAACGTCTGGCGCTGGGCCGGCGCCGGCGACTGGGGCGTCGACTTCGGCCTGCGCGTGGACGGGCCCGGCGCGGCCGTGCTCTCCATGGTCGCCTTCGTGGGCTCGCTGATCCACGTCTACGCCGCGGGCTACATGAAGGGCGACCCGGGCTTCTCCCGCTTCTTCCTCGTCTTCCACCTCTTCTTCCTCGCGATGATCGGGCTTCTCACGTCGAACAATTTCGTCCAGTTCTACCTCTGCTGGGAGCTGGTGGGCCTGGCCTCCTACCTGCTGGTGGGCTTCTGGTTCCACAAAGAATCCGCGCGCAGGGCCGCGCTGAAGGCCTTCCTCACCAACCGCGTCGGCGATCTCGGCTTCCTGCTGGCCCTGCTCCTCATCCTGGCCTACTACAAGGTCTCTCACTTCCATCTCCTCTACGTGCTGGTCGCCGGCGGCCGCCATGAGATGCTGACGGCCATCGGCCTCCTGCTGATCTGGGCCGCCTGCGCCAAGTCGGCGCAGTTCCCGCTCTACTTCTGGCTGCCCGACGCGATGGAGGGCCCGACGCCGACCTCGGCCCTGATGCACGCCGCGACGATGGTGACCGCGGGCGTGTTCCTGCTCGTGCGTTCCTGGCCGCTCATCGCCGCGGTCCCGTGGCTGCCGCACCTGGTCGCCGCGATCGGGGCCTTCACCGCGCTGGGAGCCGCGATCATCGCGGGGACCAAGAAAGACCTCAAGCGCATCCTCGCCTACTCCACGGTCAGCCATCTCGGCCTGATGATGCTGGCCCTCGGCCTCAATCAGGTCGGCGCGGCGGTCTTCCATCTCTTCACCCACGGCTTCTTCAAGGCGACCCTCTTCCTCTGCGCGGGCAACATCGCCCACGCCCTCCATCAATCCACCGCGAACATCGACGAGGTGGGGGGCTGGCGCAAGGCCATGCCCGTGACCTACGCCTGCTTCCTCCTTGCCGCGCTCTCCCTGGCGGGAGTCTGGCCCTTTGCCGGCTTCTTCAGCAAGGACGCCATCCTCGACGCGGCCTGGCATCACGGCGGGCTCTACGCCGTCGTGGGGCCCGCGGTCTCCGCGCTCTCCGCCTTCTACATCTTCCGCATGATCTTCCTGACCTTTCACGGCGAGCGGCCGCAGCAGAAGGGGCTTGTCGCCCATCCCCACGAGGCCGGGGCCGGCCTGAGCGTTCCCGTGGTCTTCCTCGCCCTCGGAGCGCTTGCTGTCGGACCCCTGAGACACGGGGTCTCGCGCCTCGTCCTCTACGGGCTTCAGGGCCTGCCCGTGGGACTGCCGGGCGTGACGGGGGTGCTGAACTTGCCCGGCGAGGCCCTGCTGCCGGAGTTCAACTGGACCGTCTTCGCCCTAGGGACCGGCATGGCCGCCCTCGGGGCCGCCGGCGCCTATTACCTGACGATGGTCGATGCCGGTTGGGACTGGCGCTGGCGCGGGGGCCTGGCCGAGCGCGTCTTCGAATCCGATTTCGGCTGGAAGACGGTCGTCGACGGGGTCGTGCGCGGAGTCGTGGGCCTGGGCCGCTTCGTCGGCGCGTCCGACAAGTCCTGGTGGGACGGCCTCATCGAAGGCGGCGCCGCTTCCACGCGGGGACTCTCGGACAGGCTTTCATTCCTGTCGGCGGGCCGCCTCAACGACTCGCTCTGGTGGATGGCGGCGGGCGCCGCTCTGTTGCTGGGCAGGAGCATGAGATGAGCCCTCT
>MGUL01000084.1:0-637 GCA_001800005.1 Elusimicrobia bacterium RBG_16_66_12
CAACACGACCTACGGCGTCGCCTTCCAGGCGAAGGACAACGCGGGAAACCTCGCCGCCGCCGCCACCGCGCAGGTGGTGCTCGACCGGGTCGGCCCGACGGTGGGCATCTCGACGCCGATGGCCGCGGCGCCCGAGTACGGCGCCGCGCGCGCGCTGGCCGCGCTCTCGGGAACCTCGAACGACACCCCGGCCGGCGTCGCGCGCGTCGAGGTCCAGATCGAGGAGATCTCCGACACCCCGAACCTGAAGTGGGACGGCTCGAGCTGGGTTGTGTCGGCGTCCACCTATCTCGTCGTGATCGACACCAACCCGTGGTCCCTGCCCGCGTCCGCTTGGATCAGCAACAAGCAGTACCGGATCACCGCGCGCGCCGTGGACAACTCGGGCAACGCCTCGCTGTCGGGCTCCGACCCGCTCGTCACGTTCCGCTATGACGTCAACAAGCCCTCGTCGACCATCGTCGTCCCGGGCCAGCCGTTCTATCCGGCCGGCCAGCCCCCGGTCCTCTCCGGCGCGGCCGTGGATTGGCTCAACGCCCCCGCCACGGAGGCCAAGTCAGGCCTGACCCGCGTCGAGATCGCGATCACCAACTCGGCGGGCGACTATTACCAGGGCACCAACGCGCTCGGATTTGCG
>MGUL01000084.1:647-1940 GCA_001800005.1 Elusimicrobia bacterium RBG_16_66_12
GCTGGCGCGTCGTCTCCACCGACACCGCCGATCCGGCGAGCTGGACCTACCCGCCCTCCAACCCGGCCGGCGACCAGATTCCCAGCTGGACGGACGGCCAGCAGTACACCATCCAGTCGCGCGCCGTCGACAAGTCGGGCAATACCGAGTCGCCGGCGCAGAGCTATCAGTTCAGGTACGACGCCACGGCGCCGACCACGCTGATCAAGACCCCGGTCGACGGCTCCTACGCGACCGCCTTCATCCTGTCCTCCGGCACCTACGTCGAGGCGACCTCCGGCCTGGCGGCGATGACGGTCGCCATCCGCGATCCCCTGGGGGCGTTCTGGGACGGAGCCTCCTTCGGCTCATTCAATCCGGCGACCTGCTGGCGTCCGGCGCAGGTCTTCGTCTCCTCCTGGTCCTACGTCGACGCCGCCTTGGCCGCGGACGTCGCGTTGAACACCGTCCCGCGCGCCTTCGAGTTCTTCCTGCGGGGCGTCGACGGCGCGGGCAACGCGAACGCCGCGGGCACCGAACCCATCGCGGGCACCGGCTCGCGCCTGCTGGTCGACTTCTTCCGCCCGACCTCGGGCTTCACCTACCCCGGCGACAACGCGGCGCTCATCGGCGGGGTGACGCCCATCACGGGCACGGCCAACGACCAGTCGGCGAGTGCGACCAAGGGCGTGGGCATGGCCGAGGTCCGTCTCAAGGCCGTCCAGATCGACTCGCTGAGCGCCAGGCACTACTGGAACGGCGTGGACTGGCTCTCGGCCGCGGACCTCGGCTTCAACCTGCCCACCACGCTGTCGGGCGCGCCGCAGAGCGTGGTCGTCTTCCAGAGCCAGGACGCTTCCATCGTCGACACCAACTTCGACGACGGCTTCCGCTATCAGATCGTGGCGCGGGCGCGGGACCTCCTGAATTTCACGGACAACGCATACTCGACGGTCACCTTCATCGTGGACCGCTCGACGCCGACGGCCACGCTCCTGCGGCCCTGGGCGGGCGCCTACATCAGTTCCAACACCCTCTCCCTGTCGTCGGGCTCCTACGTGGAACCTCTGGTCGGAGGCAACATCCCCTCGGGCCTCTCCGCCATCAGCGTCCAGATCGAGGACGTCTCCTCCGGGCATTCGATGCCCGCTTGCGGCGGCCCCTGCGTGTGGTGGAACGGCGCGGCCTGGCAGGCGGGCCCGGCCAGCGTCGCCGCCGTCGTCCATCAGACCTCGTGGACCCTGGCGAGCCTCCCGCCCCTGGGCTCGGGCACGGACTCGTGGACGCGCGCCGACACGTCGCCGAACGGCCGCC
>MGUL01000084.1:1955-7107 GCA_001800005.1 Elusimicrobia bacterium RBG_16_66_12
CGTGCTCGCCGTCGACGCCGCGGGCAACACCGGGATCTTCCCGAACTACAAAACCGCGGTGGCCACGATCACCTTCGACGCAACTCCTCCCGCCACCGGCGTGACCTTCCCGGCGGGCCCCGACGACAACACCACCACGGGTCTGGCCTCGATTGCCGGCACGGCCGCCGACCCTCTGGTCAACGCCTCGTCTTCCGCCGTGCGGGTCGTCTACCTCGCGATCCAGAACGACCTCAACAACGTCCTTGATCCCAACAAAGGCCGCTACTGGAACGACGTGGGGGCGAACTGGGACGTCAGCGGCCTGCCGGTCTGGAACCCGGTGACCTACACCCCGGCCACCGGCAACTGGGCCTTCGCCTCGGCCACGCTGGACGCCAACCTGTACAACCTTTCCAAGTACATCCTGATCTCGAGCGCCACCGACAAGACCGGCAATTCCTCGCCGCTGCCCGTCTCGGGCGAGCCGGGCTGGCGCCGGCTGATCTTCCAGCCGCCGCCCGCGGTCACCGCGATCACGCAGCCGGCGAGCCTCCAGCTCTACAACAACATCCCCGCGTTCCAGGGCACGGCCAACGCCGATACGAAGAACGTCGAGGTCCAGCTGAAGCGCCTCGACACCGCCCAATGCTGGGGCGGCGGGGCCACCGGCTTCGGCTGGGTCAATTGCACGGCCCAGGCCTCGACCGCCACCCGGACGGTCTATCCCTCGGGCGTGACCTGGGTCTACCCGCCGGCGGGTGAGACCCTCCCGGACTGGGCGACGGTCAACAACACCTCGATGACCCTGCAGAGCGCGGGCGTCAATTTCGCCAACATCCTGGAGAGCCCGGTCCAACTGGCCCAGTTCTCCATCGACCGCTCCTCGTCGGTCTCCTCGGTCTCCTTCCCGGCCACGGGCAGCGACCTCTCGGTCCCGCCGACCCTGACGGGCGCGAGCCTGGACGCCAACTCCGCGGTCCCGTTCGTCAGCGCCGGGATCAAGAACGTGCGCTTCCGACTCAAGCGCCAGGACAACAACTACTACTGGGACCACCTGACCAGCACCTGGGTGGTCTCCGTGACCTACAGCACCGCCGCCTACGGAGGGGGGGTGTGGAGCTACGCCTCCAGCACGCCGACGCTGACCTGGATGAACGGCTTGGGCTACACGCTCGACGTCTACGCCGAGGACAAGGCCGTCGGCAACGCGACGGGCAACATCGAGACGCCGGCCGCGCCCATCTCCTTCGTCTACGACACCACTCAGCCCACGACGAACATCACCGCGCCGCCCGGGAACACCCCGCAGAACGCGCTGACCGCGGTGACGGGCGGGGCCGCCGACGCGGCCCCGGGGTCCCTGCGGCGCGTCGAGGTGCGCATCTACAACCCGGGCGTCACCGCGTACTGGGACAACACCGGCGCCTACAACGGCGGCACGCCGTTCTTCGACGCGATTCCAGCCGACGAGGCCTGGTACCAGGTGAACGAATCCTTGCCCGACTGGACGGTCTGGAACGCCACCTTCAGCTTCGTCAACAACAACACCTACCAGGTCGAGGCGCGCGCGTGGGACAAGGCGGGCAACTACGACCATGCGACCTCCACGCGCACCTTCCTCTTCGACAACGCGCTCCCCACGAGCTTCGTCGGCCAGCCGGCCAACGCCTCGATGATCAACGCCCTCGGGGCCATCACCGGCACGGCGACCGACGGCGCGCTCGGCTCCGGGCTCAACCTCATTCAGGTCGCCGTGCGCAACAACGCGACGGGCCTGTGGTGGAACGGCGTCTCGTCGGCCTTCGACCTGGCGGCGCCGCAGTCCTTCAGCGGCGGAGTCTCCACGCCGTGGAGCTTCGCCTCGGCGGCCTTGAGCGCGGGGCTGGCCAGCGGCACTTCCTACTACGTGACTTCGCGGGCCAAGGACGCGGCCGGCAACCAGGAGTCTTATTACAGCGTCCGCGGCTCGACCTTCTCCTTCGACAACGTCCTTCCCACGGCGGGCATCACGATGCCCAACCTCCAGTACCACAAGAGCATGCCGACGATCTCGGGAACGGCTTCCGACGACTTCGCGGGCCCCGACCTGGTCCAGGTCTCGATGCACGACGAGACCCAGCCGCCGACCGCGGGCTGGTGGACCGGCGCGGACTTCACCGGCGGCGCCCAGGCCTGGGTGGCCGCCTCGACGGGCTCGACCGGCGTGCTGACCTCCACCTGGACCTACGCGGTCGCGCCCGGCAGCTTCCTGTCGGGCCGCAGCTACCTGGTTCTCAGCCAGGCGGCCGACACGGCGGCGAACACGCAGAACGCCTATGCGGTCGGCGTGTCCTCGCGCCTGTTCTTCTTCGACAACCAGGCGCCGACGGGAGCGGCGCAGACGCCGGCCAACGGCGGCGTGGTCTCCGACCTGCCGACCATCTCCGGTACGGCCGCCGACCCCGCGGGCTCCCCGGGAGCGAGCGGCATCAACTCCGTGGCGCTGAAGATCGTCGATGCCGGGGCCGACAACATCATGGGCACGGGCGACGACCTGTACTGGAACGGGGATAATTTCACCGCGCACTCCAGCAACACCGTGGCGGCCTCGGGCGCGACCTCCTGGAACTACTCGACTTTGCCCGCCTGGCAGACCAACCGCCGCTACGCGGCGGCGGTCTCCGCGACCGACCGGTCGGGCAACGTCCAGGTTCCCTCGTCGACGAACACCTTCATCTACGACGTCGCGGCGCCGGCGTCCGTCGTGACCCTGCCGGCGGAGGGCGTCGGCTACGGCGGCGGCCTGTCCTTGATCTCGGGCACGGCGGCCGACCAGGCGGTCGGGGCCGGCGTGGGCGGGCTCCAGATCTCCGTCCGCCTCGACTACGCGCCCCTGGGAGATCCCGCCGGCGCCGAGGACCGCTTCCTGAACGCGGCCACCGGCGGCACATTCACCTCGCCGGTCGAGATCCTCTTCTCGACCGGGACGGCTCCGTTCGCCAACTGGACCTTCACCGCGCCGACCTGGATCAGCGGTCAGCACTACGTGATCCGCACCGTGTCCACCGACACCGCGACCCCCACGCCCAACGCCGAGGGCGCGGCCAACTACCGCCACTTCACCGTCGACACCCTGCCGCCGGTGACGGGGATCGTCGCTCCGGCCGACGGCGGCGCCTACCAGACTCTCGCGACCCTCTCCGGCACGGCGCAGGACGACGCCTCAGGCGTCAGGACGGTGGAGATCTGCATCAAGTACTTCGGCGCCGCCAGCCAGGTCGAGCAGACGGCGGGCTGCGCGGTGGGCGCCGGCGACGCGGTCTGGGACGGCGTCTCGGCCTTCTCCGTCGGCGGCACCTCCTGGGTCCCGGTGAGCGTGCCGGAGACTTTCGACAATACCCTCGCGAACTGGACCTACGGCGGGGTCTCCTGGCCGCCGAGCGGACGCTTTCGGGTCCTGACGCGCGGCCTGGACCACGCGGGCGGCGTCGAGACGCCGCTGGCGGGCAACGCGTTCAGCCTGGACAACGCCGCCCCGACGGCCGGCATCATCGTGCCGGCCCACAACGCGGGCTATAAGAGCTTCCCCTCCGGACTTTCCGGCACGGCCAGCGACTGGACGGGCGGCGGCGGGGCCTCGGAGAACCCGTCCGACACGGGCCTGGCCGCGGCCGCGGTCAAGGTCGCGATCAGCTCGGGTCCCGGCTTCACCTCGTGGTGGAACGGCGCGACCTGGACGTCCCAGATACCTCCCGTCTGGAACGCCCAGACCTTCGTCGGCGCGACCTCGGGCACCTGGGCCTGGACGGTCGGCCTGCCGCCGTTCGCGTCGGGGACCCAGTACCGGGTCCTGGCGCAGGCGACGGACAAGGCGGGCAACGTCCAGAGCCTGTTCAACGCCGGGGTGAGCTCGAACGTGTTCTCCTTCGACAACGTCGCTCCCGTTTCGGGCTTCACCATGCCGACCGATCTCTCGAGGAAGAACTCGCTGCCCAGCCTCGCGGGCGCCGTCGCCGACGACTTCTCCGGCGTCGCTGCCGCCAACGTCAAAGTGGAGATCAGCTACTACGTCGGGGCGTCCACCTCCTACTGGAGCGGCGCGTCGTTCGTGGCCGGGCCGCCCATCCCCCTGTCGGCGGCCTACGTGGGCGGGGTCTCCGGCACCTGGAGCTACACCGACGCCAACATCGCGACGGCCTGGGTCCATGGGCGCTCCTACACCCTCAACGTCCGCTCGGGCGACATCTCCGGCAACCAGGAAGTGGGCGGCTCGACGGTCACCTTCACCTACGACGTGGTCGTGCCCACCGTGAACGTGACGACCCCGGCCCTGCCCCCGGGGATGCTGGGGCCGTCCGCCGCCTTCATCGTGGGCAATTCGACCGATTTCCCGGCGGGCATCAGCGCGCTGAGGCTGGCGTTGTCCGCGAACGCCGGGATTGACGGCTGGTACGACGGGTCCGCGTTCACGGGGACCGGGCCGACCTTCTTCGTCCCGACGACCTACGTTCCCAACCCGGTGATCGACTCCTGGAACTGGTCGTACCCCGCCCTGACCAACGGCCAAGCCTATGTGCTGCGCTCATCGGCGACGGATAATGCCACGAACGTGCGCGTCCAGAACTTCAGCTTCCTGTATGACTCGGCCAAGCCGACGGCCTCGCTCGCGTCTCCCCTCAGCGGGGACTATAAGACGGGCACGGTCGTGATCTCGGGAGCCTCCACCGACCCCGACCCGGACGGCGGCGGGCCGCTCGCGGCGTCCGGCGTCTCCACCGTGACCGTCTCCATCGAGAGGCTGGGCTCGAACCTTTGCTACGACTGGGGCGGCGGCTTCACGGCCGGCTGTCCGAACTTCATCCCGGCCGCCGGAGTCGTCGGGGCCTGGACCTACACCCCGTCGCCGAACCCGTTTGCGACCGGCCAGTCCTACGCGGTGGTCGTGCAGGCCGCGGACCAGTCGGGCAACGTCCAGTCGGCCTACGCCGTCGGGACCAGCTCCAACTCCTTCACCTACAACACCGCGGTCCCGACCTTGGGCGTGACCATGCCGTCCGCGCCGCGCCACAACAACCTCACGACGCTCGCGGGCACCGCGACCGACGCCATCCCGGCCTCCCTGGCCAAGGTCCAGGTCCGCGTGCTGCGCCTGACCGGCATCAACCGCTACGCCGACCCCGCGGGCGGGCAC
>MGUL01000084.1:7139-7853 GCA_001800005.1 Elusimicrobia bacterium RBG_16_66_12
ACGCGGCCTCCGTGTCGGCTCCGCTCTGGACGGACTGGACGCTCTCCAGCGGCCTGCCCTACGTGACGGGCGAATCCTACAGCGTCGAGGCGCGCGCCCTCAACAAGTCTGGGACCTACTCGACGACCTACTCGACGAAGACCGTCGTCTATGACACCACGCCGCCGCTGACGAGCGCCCTTCTGCCCGTCAACGTCAGCACCGTCTCGGCCCTGCCCACCCTCTCCGGCGGCGCCACCGACTATCCGTCCGGCAACGGAGGCGCGGTCTCCGACGTGCGCGTGCGCCTCGTCTACCTCAGGACCGGGGAATACTGGACGGGCGGAGGCTGGTCGAGCGGCGTCGACCAGCTGACGAAGACCGAGGGCGTGCAGATCCATGACAGCAGCTGGACGCTGACCTCCAACCTGCCTTCCAACGCCCAGCTCACCGACGGCGCCTCCTATTTCCTGACCGTCTCCGGCATCGACGACGCGGCCGCCGGCGGCAACACCGAGGCCTTCTATGACCCGGCCAAGTCCTCGACCTTCACCGTCGACCTGGTCGGCCCCGTCGCGAAGTTCCAGGCGCCCCTCGACGGCTCGGTCGTCTCGTCGCTGGCGAAGATCCGCGGCACCGCCGTCGACGCCCTGGCCGGGGTCGCCGGCGCCGGCCAGATCGAGGTCTCCATCGCGGAGACCGCGCCGGGCGGCGGCTGCTGGTACGGGACCATCG
>MGUL01000084.1:7868-10473 GCA_001800005.1 Elusimicrobia bacterium RBG_16_66_12
CGGCGGCACCTTCACGCTCGTCGGCTGCCCGATCTACTACCCGATCAACGGCGGCGACCGCGCCGGGACCTTCAACCCCGGCTCCGGCTACTGGGACGTCGACGTGCCCCCTCTGACGACGCAGTATTCCTACAAGGTCTCCGTCCGCGCCCGCGACAACGCCACCCCCTCCGGCAACTACACGGCGGGCGCGACCATCTCTTCCGTCACCTTCACCTACAACCCCGACTTGCCCGTGGTCAACATCACGGCGCCTCCCTCGCTGCCCAGCGGCAATCTGAAGGCCGCGTTCGCCGTCGCGCTCAGCGCCTCGGACTCCTTCAGCATCGCCTTCGCCTCGGTCGCCTACCAGGAACTGAACACCGGCATGTACTGGGACGGCGCCTCGACCTTCTCGGCGACGTCGCCGGTCTGGTCGAACGCATCGTACGTGTCCGGGCCGCCCCAGAACAAGGTCTTCACCCACGCCGCTCCCGTCCCCGCGCCCTCGACCGGCCGTGACTACAACATCTACGCCAAGGCGGGCAACACCGCGGGCACCGAGCAGACCAGCGCGCCCGGCGTGATCAAGTGGGACACGACCAACCCCGCCGCGGCCGTGGTCCTGCCGGCCAACGACTCATACGGGAACTCCCTGCCTTCCGTGACGGGCGTCGCCTCGGACCCCGGGGCGGGAGCCTCCAGCGTGGGCGGCACCCAGATCCAGATCAAGGACGTGGGCCTGAGCAACTGCTGGAGCGGCGGGGCGTGGGGCGCCAACTGCGCGACGGAGGCCTCGTGGCTGAGCGCGGTCGCGGGCGCGGCCTGGGCGAAGTCTGCCCAGCTGCCGGGCAACGTCCCGTCGGGTCTGCAGGACGGCCGCGTCTACGAGATCTCGGCGCGCGCCTACGACCTGGCCGGCAACACCCAGACCGTCGTCACGCCGAACACCTTCCGTTTCGACGTCTCCTCGCCGACGGCCTCCGTCCAGCTCCCGGCCCACGGCGCGCGCTACAAGGCGCTGACGCTCGTCTCCGGCACGGCCCAGGACAACGCGCCGGGCGCCTTCAACGCGGTCTTCCCGCAGGTGCGCGTCCATGACATCCTGCTCGACCAGTATTGGCTGGATGGCACGGGTTGGGTCACCAACGCCTACCCGGGCTTTCCGAACATCTGGAACGTGGCCCTCGACTCGTCCTCGACCGGGGGCGTGTTCACCTGGCGCTACGATGCGGCGGCCTCCGGGCTGAGCGCCCAGTGGCCCGACCGCAACGACGGCCTCGGCATCGAGGTCAAGACCGCCGACGCCGCGGGCAACTACACGACCGCGGCGTCGACCTTCAGCTTCGACGACACGCCGCCGACATCCGTGACCCTCTATCCCTCCCCGGCGGACGCGACCTTCTCGTCGATGACCTCGATCCAGGGCACGGCCACGGACGGCACCTCTCCGATCGCGTCCGTCCAGATCAAGATGTGGTACCTCGCCGCCGGCGCCAGCTACTACTGGAGCCCCGCCCCGCCGCATTGGTCCGTCACCGACCCCGGTTTCGTCGCCTCCATCAGCGGCGCGGCCGGACCGGCGGCCGTCGACAATCCTTGGGACTACAACTCCATCCAGAACCCGGATTTCGCCGCGGTCCTCTCCAACGACTATGCCTGGAGGAAGGGGACTCACGACCAAGCCAACGGACACACCTTCAACGTCGTCACGCAGGCGGTCGACGGCGCGGGCAACGTCCAGGCCGTCCTCTCCACGCGCTCGTTCCGCTTCGACAACGCGCCCCCGACCTCGGGCCCGACCCTGCCGGCCCCGGACGCCGCGTACTCCAGCTTGAGCAACCTCACCGGAACCTCGACCGACGACGTCAGCACCGTGACCGCCGTGGCGGTCTCGATCAAGGACGAGGAGGCCGGCAAGTGGTTCAACGGCGCTGGCTTCAACTCGAACACCGAGTTCTGGCTGCCCGTTCCCGCCCTCGGCGTCTACGTGAGCTCCTGGAGCTACGCGCCCGGCGCCCTCTTCTCCCAGTTCATCTCCTCGCACCACTACGTCGTCAAGTCCTCGGCCACGGACAGCGTGGCCAATAAGCAGGCCGGAGCCGGGCAGTCGCGGTTCCTCTACGACACCGACGTCCCGAGCTCGGCCGCCGGCACTCCCGTCAACCTGATCACCTACAACGACACCCAGCAGATCCTGGGCACGGCCTCCGATCCCAATTACACCAGCGGCATCGACGGAGGGGGCTCGGGCGTCTTCCTGCCGACTTTGCCCTGGCAGCAGAGCAAGATCGAGGTCCTCGTCTTCCGCGACACCGCGCCGCTCATCGGCGGAGGCCCGGTCCTGTACGGCGGCCATGACGACACCGGCTACTTCTGGAACGGCTCGACCTGGGTCGCCTCGGCGCTCGGCCCCGTCTGGACGCCCGCGACCCTCAGCGACGCTTTCGGCAACTGGCAGTACGCGGGCCTGACCTGCCCGCGGCCGATCCCGACGGATCCCTGCTGGGTGCGCGGAGACCCCTACGTGATCTGGACGCGCGCGGTCGACAACGCCGGCCAGCCGCAGGCGGTCATCGCCAACGGCCCGCGCTTCTTCGGCTCGGGCATCGCGCAGAGCTTCTCG
>MGUL01000084.1:10547-11050 GCA_001800005.1 Elusimicrobia bacterium RBG_16_66_12
GCAGCGGCGGCGTGGCCTCCAGCTACTTGGGCACCGTGGAGTTCGTCGTCGACTCGCCCGACGGGCCTGAGACCGCCGACACGGACGCAATCATGGACAATCTGCACGGCCTGCCGCAGAACTACCCCTTCCTGACCGGCACGGGCGGCGACAACGGCGTGCACGTCTTCCCGATCCGCCTGCGCAAGGCGGGCACGCGCATCCTGCGCGTCCAGCAGGTCAGCAACCCCTCGCTGTTCGGCGCGCTGAACCTGACGGTCCACCGCGGCGTGGCCGACCGCGTGCAGGTCATCTCGGACTACGACCCCGCCGGCCAGCGGCCGGGCCCGGGCGTGACGACCCCCGGCTCGGAGGGGCGCCTGGGCTCGCCGCGCACGCGCGTCGCGGGCCAGGTCGTCACCTATCTGGCCCAGGTCACCGACCAGTTCTACAACCTGTACGTGGACTCGACCGTCACGATCAACGCGGTGGACTCCGACCCGAACAACGACACCTACGGCGGC
>MGUL01000085.1 GCA_001800005.1 Elusimicrobia bacterium RBG_16_66_12
GATCGAACCAGCGACACCCTGCTTAAAAGGCAGGTGCTCTACCGACTGAGCTAACGGGTCACGCAGGCCGCGCGGGTGGGCGGGCCCACCCGCCCCGGCCCGAGACGCGAGTTCCGGCGGCCCGGGACGCGGGCGGGCTCGCGGCTCCTTATACGTCGCGGGGGCCAAGCCTGCAATGGCGGGTCCTGCCGGCAGCGCCCGTGCAAGTGGGGCGCGAAACCCACGACGTGCATGCTCCGCGACAGGCGCCCGGCTGTCGGAACCCCGCCGAAACCCGACGGAAATGAAGCTCAGAGACGGTCGCTGCGTCCGTCACTGAATGGGGGTCAGAGCATCAAGCCCCAGCCGAGGCTCGTCACGGGAGCTCTTCCCCCATGGGATCATGTGCAGCGAGCCCTCCACCTCGTTGGGCATCATCACCATCATCGCCCTGCTGCGAAGCGATGATCGCGATGATGCCCAGCACGCTGGAGACGGATCAGTCTTGAGCGAGCCCGTTCCGCATCACTTGAGCAACGCGACCCTCCGGGCAATGCTCCTCCCCTCCAGCGACAACCGGTAGAAGTACACGCCGCTCGCAACGGTCCTGCCCGACAGGCCCCGGGCGTCCCATGTGACCGTGTGCTCCCCCGGCGCCAGGACCTCATCGAGCAGCGTCGCGACGACACGACCACCGATGTCGTAGACCACGACCGTGGCTCGACCGCGGCGGTCGGTAAGGAGGCGAATCGGCAACCCGGGCGCGTACGGGTTCACGAACTCCAGGGCCATCCGGAGCGCGCGGTTCGGCGCATCGGCAGGCACGTCCACGGGCTCGACTCGGGTTCTCAGTCCCCAGCAGTCGAATGAGAACTCCGCGCGGTTCGGATTCGTCCCCAGAGCCTGGAGTTCCACATGGTCGCCTGAGACTCTGCCGAGGGGAACCACGTACCGGCCGGGAGTGGCCATGGGCACCTGGACGTGGAACGCGTCGGACGGCGCGTGCACATCCAGGACGCCGGGCCGGAACACCTCGGCGGCGTCAATGACGAGTTCCATATTGTTCCAGTATTCGTCACCGGAATTCGTGAAGGTCACGATCAGGTCTTCGACCCCGCGCCCGGGGCCCATCTCTCTCGGCAGGTCCCCCAGGCTCACTCCGGGCTGGTCGACGTTCTGGACGACGCGATACGGCTCGGCGATCGGCCGGAACTCGAGGGCGCTCTGATCATCACCGCCCGCCGAAAACCCAGGATACAGCGAGGCGTTGGACGGGGACTCCGGCAACCCCCGCAAGTGAACCGAGGTGGCAATTACTTCATACGCACCATCGTCGTTGTGGAGCCAGAACACACCGGTGGAGTTCTGGTCGACGTTGAGAACCCGAAGGTCGTTACCCGTTTCGAACCTGGCGCTGCCGGGGACGTTCCAGTTCCAAACCGCTCGCTTACGAGCGTGACCGTCCGGCATGTCCTCCCACACACAGCAGTTGCCGCAAGACGTGCCGGAGCCGGAGAAGCGCAGGAGGAGTTGGCCTCCCGGGGGCACCACGACCTTGTGCCACTCGCAGTACTCTTTCATCGACAATCCATCCCAGTGGATTGATTTCAGCTTACTTTCCGAGCGCCATGGCTTCTCACGAAGAAACGTCTCATAGTCCAACTGTCCCTTCAGGACGGCCCCTTCCATGTCTGCTCCGCCCGTGGCCTCGAGCGCCTCAGCCCGCTTCCTAGGATAAACATCCCATCCGCCGTCGGCAGGACACACGTTGGAAAAGGACCTGGTGTTCTGGCCCGCTTCCGAGAACACATGGAGGCTTGTTCTCCCTTTTCGGTCCAGCTCTTTGAGTTTCGATGCGATCTGTCCCGCATAGCACTGGACAAGGTCGACGTCCATCGCGGTCGCACCCGCATCGATGAACGCCTGGAGCATGTCGAGGGACTCTTGTGGCGTCAGCAGCTCACCCTGGTAGAGACATATGTTCCCGAGGCTGTTGCCGTGGTCCGTGACGAACCACTCGAACGTCACCTCCTTGCCGCTCTGCCTGCACGCCATCATCCTGATACTGAACGTGAGCTGAGCCATCGACACAGACACCTTCCGGGCACTGCGAAGCGCACTCGCGGGGATCTGGTTCCCTGCTTCAGGTCGGCCATCTTTGTACAACACGAAGATGTTGTCCGGGCAGAACCCGAGCGTTTCTGTCTTGAGTCTGTACTCGGTGACAAGATTGTTCCAATAACGCTTTTGCTTGACATTGGCGCTTCCCGCCATCATCAGGGCGAACTTGCAGGGGTCGCAGGCCGCGACGCTGGTCTCGGAGGCTCTTCGTTCAGGCCGCGCCACGACGCCCCCTCCCGAGCACTCCGAAGGCGTGACGATGTGATCGTACACGACGTCGCGCAGCATGATGCACACGGAGTCCTCGGCCGAATAGGGCTCCTGCACGTGGAACGTGTCGAGGCGCGCGATGACGACGATGCGCGCTCCATACCAGGTCGCGTCAGGAGGTCCTGCGTCATCCACTACCGCCAGGTCCTGAATGGGTAGAAGCGAGTCGATCTCGTACGCCGCGAAGTCCTTGACCAGCAGGCTGTCCGCCGGGTTCGTGAAGTAGGCCTCGACGCGCACCTGGTTGCCGAGATTCCCCGGGAGTTGCGCGTATAGCTCTGGAATCGAGTAGGACGGCCATGCGAACGCTTGGACGCGGTTGTTCCCCGTATCCGCAACGTAGACATTTCCACTGGCGGCCACGGCAACCCCGTGCGGCGCGTTGAACTGCCCGTTGCCGCTTCCGCCCGTGCCCCACTTGGTCAGATACGTGCCATCGCCCGCGAACATCTGGATGCGGTTATTGCCGTAGTCGGCGACGTAGATCCTTCCGCTGGCGTCCGCTGTCAGGCCGTATGGCAGAATGAACTGCCCGCTCGCGCTTCCGTTGCTCCCCCACTTGGTCTGGAAGGTGCCATCGCTCGTGAACTTCTGGATGCGATTGTTCCACGTGTCCGCCACGTAAACGTATCCGGCGCCGTCCGCCACCACCCCATATGGGAACACGAACTGTCCGTCGCCACTGCCGTAGGCACCCCACTGGGTCAGATAGGTGCCGTCGCTCGTGAATTTCTGGACACGACTGTTTCCCTGCTCTGTGACGTAGACGTTTCCAGCGCCGTCCACAGCCACGCCCTCGGGGTGGTTGAACTGCCCGCTACCACTGCCCCAACTGCCCCACTGGGTCAGATATGTGCCGCTGCTGGTGAATTTCTGGATGCGTGAGTTGTGCTCGTCCGCTACATAGATGTTGCCGCTGGCGTCCGCAGCCACGCCGTACGGATGATCGAATTGTCCGTTGCCGGTGCCGGCCCCGCCCCACTGCGTCAAATACGTACCGTCGCTCGTGAACTTCTGAATACGGTGATTGTCGCGGTCGACCACATAAACGTTGCCATCGCCGTCCACCGCGAGGCTGTGTGGTGCGTTGAACTGCCCGTCGCCGCTGCCGAGCGTGCCCCACTTGAGCAGGAATACAGGTGGCTCTGCACTTGCCACAGGCGTGAGGACGGCGGCCGCAAGGCTCAGAATCCCCGCGCAGACGCAGAAGAACAACTTCGCCAGCATGTCGGCCTCCGCATCGGTGGGGCGGTCGGCCAGCTCGGGCGGGTGCTCGGAGCGGCCGGTCGCCACCGGATGGTCGGTTGGTAATCCCGCGTCGCTAGAGCACCAGGCCAGCCCCCAGCGCCCCGCAGGACGGCGCACGGCTTCGAATCCCCGACGCCGCGCAGGCGGAGATATCTCGTCTCTGCCCCGCGGCGTATCGCTTCGCGGACGTCATCGCGGCGCTCCGGCTCGGGCGACCGGCGGAGGAGCACACTCGAATCAACGCGGGCGACTCGTCCGCGCTAACCAGTGAATCGTGTCGTGGGCGCAACGAACATCCGACGGGCGCGCCACACCGTGGCAGTTGCCCGTCAGTCGCTCAATATCATGCGCCGGACGCGCGGCCGCGCGAAAGGGCCAGAATGTTGGGTCTGGGGGGACGAAATGTTGGATCGGCCTGGGTACCAACGCGGCAGGGCGCGTGGCGCCCGGCCCGCGGTGTGCCTACGCTAGCTCTCGCTCTCGATCAGCCGCGCCGCGCGCCAGCGGCCGGGCGAGACGCCCGTCCACGCCCGGAACGCCGCGCGGAAGCGGTGCGGCGTGGCGTAGCCCACCTCGCGCGCCACCCGGGAGATCGGCAGGACCGGATCGCCCAACAGCACCTGGGCGCGCTCGAGACGCAGCGCCGTGAGGTAGGACTTGAACGGCAGGCCCACCTCGCGGGCGAATACCGTGGACAGGTAGCTGGCGTTCAAGCCCGACTCCCGAGCGAGCTTCTTGAGCTCCAGCGGCGCGGCGAACTCACGCCGCACGCGCTTGATCAGCGCGCGCACCGCCTGGCGCGAACGCGCCTCGCACGCGGGTGATCCCTTCGCGCTCATGGCGCGGGCGGCACCACCGTTCGGCGCCGGGACTCCGTCCCCATACGCAATCGCCGCCGCATGCCCGTTCCCCTCCGCTCGCCACGCCGGCTCGCGCGCCAGCGGCCGCAGCAGCCGCACCGCGCGGCGGAAGACGGCGTCGCGGGGGCCATCGGGCGTTTCGCCGGGGCGCGCGCGTCGCCGGCGCCCCTCCGGCCCCCGGCGCAGCGCCAGCACGCCGACCGGCTCGGTCGCTCCCATCACGGGAAGCAGGAACGTGCGCACGCCGCACCGTCCCTCGAAGTCGTGCCCGAGACGGGGGGCCGCGAGTGCGCTGCGCAACTGGGAGCGCGCGCAGGCGGCGCAGTGTGAGTAGCCCCCGGCGCCGTTCGCGCGCCGCGCGTGGGCTCGGCATCCGGCGGTGAGGCAGCGGATGTCCCCCGCCCGCCCCGGGGACAGGGCGGGGAGCATGCTCAAGTGGAGGCCGGTCAGTCCGGCAACGAACCGGACCAGCGCGTGTGCCGGCAGGAGCGTCTGATGCGGGTCAGACATGCGGCCGGTGCCACCCCTATCGAGATTGCGACTCAACCCGTGGACGAGCGCATGATACCACCGGATCGGTGGACAAGGGCTGCCTAAACTCCGGGATGCGGCGTTCGGACGTCAGCTTGTCGAAGGCCGTCGACTACACAGGATGCCGCTTGTGAGCAGCGGGTCCAGATCATCCACCCCTTCCATCCCCTGCGAGGTCAGTCGTTCCGCTTCGTGACCTCGAAGCAGCTGTGGGGTGAGGACCGCGTCACCCTGCAGCATCCCGACGGCTCACTTCAATCGGTGCCGGTGGGCTGGACTGATCTCCTGCCGGCTGACCCGTACCTGGGTCTCGGGCAAGGGCGATCGCGCTTTCGGGTGGAAGACCTGCTCGCCCTGGTAGCGCTGGTGGGCCTGCGGGGGCGGCGATGAGGGCTGGGCGAGTGTCACCCGGATTTCGTCCAATCTGTCATCTCAATTACGTCCTGGCAGGTCGGTCATTGCGGCCGGACGGTTCCATGGATATCCGACAATTGAGCACAATACACGCATGCTTTCTGGCAAAAGAGCGCTTGACTAAGGCCATGCGGTATGTAATAAGAGTAACACACATGCCGAAACGATCTTCCCGCCCCAGCGACCCGAAGAGCGCGGCCCTGCGCGCCGCCGGCGCGCTCCATCCCCGTCCGGAGGCGGTGCAAGACGAGACCTTCGCGCGCGACGAGTTCTTCGATCGGCGCGATCGGGTGCAGGTCAAGTACGAGATGCTGCGCCGCCACCGCCTGGAGGGGCGGCCGGTCACCGAGGTGGCCACCGCCTTCGGCGTCAGTCGGCAGGCGTTCTACAAGGCGGAGACCGCCTTTCGCAGCGGCGGGATCCCCGGCCTGCTGCCGCGTCGGCGTGGTCCTCGCCGGGCACACAAGTGTAGCGACGAGCTGCTCGACTTCGTGGAGCGGTGGCGTGCGGCTCCCGCGTCCGAGCGCGAAGCGAACGTGACGGAGGCCGTACGACGCCGTTTCCAGGTGAGTCTTCATCCCCGCTCGATCCAGCGCGCGTTGGCGCGACGCAAAAAAAAACGGCAGGCGCGACGGGAGACCCGGCGATGAGTCCTTTGGTCCTCGATTCGAACCAGGTGCTGGAGCAATACGAAGCGCTGCGCCGCGACGTCCTCGCCGTAGGTTCGTCGTTCGACCAGGGGCTGGGACTGTCGTTGTTCCTGACCCGCGGCATGAGCGCGTGGCTGGCCGCAGTGACCGCCCTGATGCCGCGCTCCCCCCGCCCGGCGATGGTCTCCGCGCCGCCGCAGTTCGAGCGGCTGCCGGTGCTGGAGTCGAGCGTGCGCTCGGATCTGACGGTGATGCTGGCCGACATGGTGCTCGCCTGTAGCGGCGAGGTGGCAGGATGAGCGCGCCCGACAAGGTCACGTCGGCTCACCTGAGTCGGTTCGCCTATCTGTACGTGCGGCAATCGTCGTTGCACCAGGTGCGGGAGAACCGCGAAAGCACCGCACGCCAGTACGATCTCAAGCGGCGCGCCCAGGCCCTGGGGTGGAACACCGAGCAGGTCGTGGTGATCGACGAGGATCTCGGGCTGTCGGGGGCGAGCGGCTCGGAGCGCAGCGGCTTCCAACGCCTGGTCGCCGAGGTCGGGCTCGGTCGGGTCGGGGTGGTGATGGGGTTGGAGGTCTCGCGGCTGGCGCGCAGCTCGACCGACTGGCACCGGTTGCTGGAGATCTGCGCGCTTGCCGACACCCTGATCCTGGATGAAGACGGGATCTACGATCCGAGTCACTTCAACGATCGGCTGCTGTTGGGTCTCAAAGGCACGATGAGCGAGGCGGAGTTGCACGTGCTGCGAGCGCGGTTGCTGGGCGGCCAGCTCAACAAGGCGCGGCGCGGCGAGCTGTGGATGAACCCGCCGATCGGTTATGTGTGGGACGCCAGCCAGAAGCTGGTGCTGGATCCCGATCAGCAGATCCAGGGAACGGTGCGCCTGCTGTTCGAGACCTTCCGCCGCACCGGCACGGCGCTGCGGGTGGTGCGGCACTTCGGGACGGAGAAGATCGGGTGGCCACGCCGCATCGTGAGCGGCGTCCACGCCGGCGAGATCGTGTTCGCGACCCTGGACCACAGCCGCGTGCTCCACATCCTTCACAACCCGCGCTACACGGGAGCATTCGTGTACGGGCGGACGCGGCAGCGCAAGGTGGTGGCCAGCGGCCGGGTCCGCCACCGCCGGCTACCGCGCGCCGAGTGGAAGGTGTTCATCCCGAATACTCACCCCGGCTACATCACCTGGGAGGAGTACGAAGCCAACCAGGCCAAGCTCCTGGTCAATGCCGGCGGCTATGGGCCGGATCGGCGCCGCAGCCCGGCGCGCGAAGGCGTGGCGTTGCTGCAGGGCTTGGTGGTGTGCGGGATCTGCGGCCAGCGCATGACGGTGCGCTATCACGTCAGCCACGGACATCCCGCGCCCGATTACATGTGCCAGCGACGCGGCATTGAGACCGCCCAGCCCATCTGTCAGCGCGTCCCCGGCGCGGGCCTGGATCAGACGGTGAGCCAACTGGTACTCGAGGCGATGACACCGGCGTCGTTGGACGTAGCGCTTCAGGTGTTCGAAGAACTGCGTGCCCGTCGCGCCGAGGTCGATCGGCTGCGGCGTGCTCAGGTGGAACGGGCCCGCGAGGAAGCCGGGCTGGCGCAGCGGCAATACCTGCTGGTGCGTCCCGAGCACCGGTTGGTGGCCGACAGTCTCGAGCGGCAGTGGAACGAGAAACTCACCGCCGTCCAGCAAGCCGAAGAGAAATACAGGCGCATGAGCTCAGTGGAAGGGCCTGACCTGAGCCCCGAGGTCCGGGAACACATCCATGCCCTGGCCTGCGACCTGCCGCGGGTGTGGAACGATCCCCGCACGCCGGCCCGGGAGCGCAAGCGCATGCTGCGCCTGCTGGTCGAAGACGTCACCCTGGTGCGCGACCGCGCGATCCGCATCCAGCTGCGCTGGAAAGGCGGTGCCACCACCTCGATCGAACAACCCCTGCCTCTCGGCGCGCCAGACCTGAGACGGACCCCGGCAGCGATCATCGAGCAGGTCCGCGCGCTGGCCACCGAGCAAACCGACCAGCAGATCGCCCGGACGCTCAACGCGCGCGGGCTACGCACTGGCACGGGCCAGCCGTTCCGGCGCCTGACCGTCCGCTATCTCCGCACCACTCACGGTATCGAGGGCCTCGGGGCGCACCTCCGTCGGGCGGGATGGCTGACCGTCACCGAGATCGCGACCCAGCTCCAGGTGCATCCCCAGACCGCCAAACGCTTCGGCCGCGAAGGAGTGCTGCGCGCCGCCCACGTTGATGACAAGGGCGATATGCTGTTCGAACCGCCGAGCGGTGCACTTCCTCGCGCCCACCCCGGCAAACGCTTCCGGGACCGCCGCCGCTACCCTCAGCTTGCTCCGCACGTGAGGAAAGGGGTGCAGTATGCAGACTGATCCTTGCCCTCCGGTGTTTGCGGACGGAGCCCGGCGGGCGTTCTCAGACG
>MGUL01000086.1:0-2530 GCA_001800005.1 Elusimicrobia bacterium RBG_16_66_12
GAAGCTCATGCGCGCGAACATATTCATCCTGTGCACGGAGTGCCACCCGAAATGAACATCCGAACCGCGTCCCTCGGCTTCTTCCTGGCGGCCATCGCCGCCGCCCAGCCCGCCGCCGCGGCCGAGGCCGCCAAGGCGCCCGCCGTGTCGACCGCCGCGGCCGCCATCCAGGTCGTCTTCCCCAACCCGCCCGACAAGCCGCGCGTGCGCTTCGTGCGCAGCATCAAGAACATGCGCGACCTCAAAGGCCGCAAGGAGACCTTCTTCGAGAAGATCCTCTCGTTTTTGGCCGGCGGCGACGTGACCCAGCCCTTCTTCGTGAGCGCTTACGGCGTCTACCGGCAGGGCGGCAAGCTTTACGTCAGCGACACCGGGGCCCAGCGCCTGACCGTCATCGACCTGGATAAGGCGAAGATAGACTTCATCGGCGAGACGGGCGAGAACGGCCTGCGCTCGCCGGTCGGGGTCGCGGCCGGCCCCGACGGCGCCGTCTACGTGACCGACTCGGGCGACCATTCGGTCAAGGCCTACTCAGCCGACAAGAATCTCCTCTGGAAGACCGACGTCCTCGGAGACGCGGGCGGCAAGTTCAACCGCCCCGCGGGCATCTCCCCGACTCCGGACGGCGACCTCCTCGTCGCCGACAACGGCAACCGCCGTCTCGTGCTCCTCTCCAAGGAAGGCAAGTTCGTCAAGGAGCTCTGCGTCCACGCCAAGAACGAGTATTACGCCCTGCCCAATCCCAGCAGCATCTGGGTGGACAGGGACGGCAGCTTCCTCGTCACCGACCCCCTGGTCGGCCGCGTCCACATCTTCACCTCGACCGGAGGCGCTCTCGGAGGCTTCGGCGAGACCGGGGACTCCCCCGGCTACATGGCCCGACCGCGCGGCGCGGCCGTGGATTCCGACGGGAACATCCATGTCGTGGACGCCGTCTTCTCGCGCGTGCAGATCTTCAACCGAGAGGGCCAGCTCCTCCTCTGGTACGCGATGCCGGGGTCGCGGGAGGCCCAACTGGTCCTGCCGGCGGGGATTTTCATCGATCAAGACGATATGATCTACATCGCCGACTCCAAAAATCAGCGCATACAGGTCTTCCAATACATCAAATACCCGTGAGCCTTTCCGCGCGCAATCGCGCACCAACGCGCGCCTGCGCGCAGACGGACGCACGAAACGCGTTTTAATCGTTCCTCCGAGGGCGAATCGCTGGCCTTAACGTTGCCCATGCGATAGTCGGCGAGTAGACGCCGAAGTAAATCCAACGGAGGAAACGAAATGAAAACGCTCATTAAAGTGACGGGATTGCTCGTCGCCTGTCTCGTCATCGCCGCAAAACTCCACGCCGCCAGCGTCCCGGGAACCCCGATCGCCGGCTCCAAGCATGACTTCACGGTCAGCTACAACGGCCAGGCGCTCAGCGCCGTCAACCAGTGCTCCCCCTGCCATGAGATGCACAAACCCCTGAAGATGAAGCCCCTCTGGGCCCGCGCGGACCTGGATGCGGCCGGCTGGGTCGTCAAGAAGGGCGCCCTCGACGGAACCAACGCCAAGCTCATCTCCCCGGCCGACTTCGTCGCGTCCAAGTCCGGCCTGTGCTTGTCCTGTCACGAGGGCTCGATGGCGATCAACAACGGCGTGACGATGGCAGCCGGCATCAGAGGAAACATGGGCCGCGACCTGTCTCAAAACCACTCGATCGGCTATGAGCGCGGCGCCACCTCCGGCACCGACCCCGTCACAGGCCTGCCACTCCCGGTCGATGCCGAAATCCTGAAGACGCACGACTCGGTGCTCCAGGCGGACGGCGTGACGACCAAGTACTACATCGGCTGCACGAGCTGCCACTCGCTGCACGGCACGATGAACCAGAAGCTGGTGCGCAACGCCGTTCTCGTTCCCACCGGCCCCGTCTGCTTGAACTGCCACACGACGAAGTAACCGCACCAAGACCCCCGGGAAACCGGGGGTCTTTTTTGGACGATGTTTTCCGCTTTAAGGTGTTCACTTATGATTGAAACGATGACCGTCGTTCCAAGCGCCGAGGCCGTCCTGATCGGGCGTCTGCAGGCCTCCCGCTGGAGGGGCGGCCTGCATTGCCCCCGCTGCGGGCATGGCGAATGCTCGGTCCACGCGCGCGGCAGGGACGGCCGACGCAAGCTGCGTTGCGCCGGCTGCGGGCGCACTTTCACCGACCTGACCAGCACTCCTCTGGCCCGCTCGCACCTGCCTCTGACCCTGTGGGCGGCCGCCGCCCGCATGCTGGTCGCCGGGAGCCCCACCTGCTCGGAACTCTCCGTGAAGCTTAAGGTGAAGCTCGCCACGGCCTGGCGGGTGCGCAAGATTCTGACCCAAGCTTTAAACGACGCGGACCTCCGCCAGGCCCTCGTCAACGAGGACCCGACATGAACCGCACTCTCCCCCTCATCCTTCTGGCCGCGGCCCTGACGGGCGCGGCCGCCCCGCCCGAGACGCCGCCCGCGCCGCAGTGGCCCCCGGCGCCGCAGGCGGCCCGGCTGAGATTCGTCGG
>MGUL01000086.1:2548-7643 GCA_001800005.1 Elusimicrobia bacterium RBG_16_66_12
CGGGAACGGGGAAGATCGGAGGCTTCCTGCGCGCCCTCATCGGTCTCGACAAGGCGGGAGAGGTCGCCCGCGACCGCCTCGTCCGCCCCACCGGCATCTTCGTCAGCGGCGGGACGATCTTCATCGCCGATCCCGGCGCCCGCGGCGTGCTGCGCTACGAGGAGGCCGACGGCAGCGGCGAGTGGTGGCCCCGCTCCGCGCGCGCGAAGCTGCTCAGCCCGGTGAGCGTCGCGGGCGCCGCGGACGGACGCCTCTTCGTCCTCGATTCCCTCCTCAAGAAGGTCTTCATCCTCGACCGCGAGGGGAACATCCAGGGAGAGCTTGAAGGAGACCCCCAGGGCCTGGGCCAGCCGGCCGGCGTGACGGTCTCCGGTCAAAGGGTCTACGTCAGCGACGTCAAGAACCACCGCATCGCGATCTACGGACTGGAGGGAACCTTCCTCCAGTCGTTCGGCCGCCGCGGCGCCGGTCCCGGCGAGTTCAACTTCCCCACCTATCTCTGGCACGACAAGTCATCAAGCCAGCTCTGGGTCTGCGACTCGGGCAACTTCCGCTTCCAATGGTTCGACCACGACGGCCGTTTCATCGGGGAAATGGGCGAGAACGGCAACCGTCCGGGCTACCTGGCCCGCCCGCGCGGCATCGCCCGGGATTCGGAAGGCCACGTGTACGCGGCCGACGCGGCCTTCGACGCCTTTCAAATCTTCGATAAGAGCAGCAAGTTCCTCCTGTTCATCGGACGCGCCGGCAGCCGCCCGGGCGAGTTCAGCATGCCCGGGGGAATCTTCATCGACGAGCGCGACCGCGTGTACGTCGCCGACACCCAGAACGGCCGCGTTCAAGTCTTCCAGTTCATCAAAGAGGCCAAGCCATGAAAAACCCGCTCCTCGCCGTCATCATCCTCCTGACGATCGCTTCCTCCGCGGGGGCCCTGTCGGTCATCAACTCGAAGCACGACCTCTCCGCGGCCAGCGCGACGAGCGGCCCCAAGGCGACCGCGGAAAGCCAGCCTTGCATGTTCTGCCACACCGCCCACCGGCCAGCCCAGCTGGACCAACTCTGGAATCGGTCCGACTCGGCGGTCCAGTTCACCTTCTACTCGTCGAACTACCTCAACAACTACCTGGGGCAGGCGGCGCCGACCATGATGGATCTCAAGACCTCGAGGACGAAGCTCTGCCTGTCCTGCCACGACGGGGTCACGGCGCTGGGATCCCTCTTCAACATCGCGCCGAACACCCTCGAGATGACGGGCCCGCTGGGGGCGTCCGCCGTCATCGGCACGGACCTCTCCAACGACCACCCCGTGCTCTACGACGTCAAACCGGGCGCCGGCCCTCCCACCCAGCCCGGCACGGACGCCGAAATCCAGCTGCCCCCGGCCGGCGACGCGGTCAAGGTCTATGGGACCACGAACCGCGTGGAATGCACCTCCTGCCACGAGCCGCACGACAACACCTTCGGCAAGTTCCTGGTGAAGTCGAACGCCAACGCGGCGCTGTGCACGACCTGCCACCAGAAGACGGGGTATCTCTCCAGCGCCCACGGAACCTCGAACGCCTCTTACGCGGCCGCGGACGGCGCTCAGACCACGGTCGGAGAATACTCCTGCCGCAACTGCCATAGGACCCACGGCGCCTCCTCCGCCCAGGCCTACATCCTGCGCGGCGCCGAGGAGAACACCTGCTACAACTGCCACGGCTCCCCGGCCCTGCCCGGCGCCAAGAACATCAAGAACCTCTACGCGAAAGCCTCGAAGCACCCGACCGAGAGCGTCTCGGGCGTGCACATCAACCCAGAGCTTGACGCGTCCAACCTGAAAACGGGCAAGCGTCACTCCGAGTGCTGGGACTGCCATAATCCGCACCGCGCGAAGGCGGGGACCCACGTCACGCCCGGCAACGCGATCGGAGACTCCCTCCTGGGAGCTTGGGGCGTGGAGCCGACCTACGGCGGCGGAGTCTGGCAGGCGGCGACCTCGTTCGTGCGTCAGGTCTTCAACGACACCACGAACTACAAGGAATACCAGCTCTGCTTCAAATGCCACAGCTACTATGCCTACGCCGCAACGCCGCCGGCGGGCTATACCGACCAATCCGTCGAGTACAATCCCAGCAATCGCTCCGCCCATCCCGTGCGCAACTCAGCCAATGCCCAGACGGGCGCCGTCGCGCCCAAGGCCCTGGCGGCCGCGCAGATGTCGACGCCGTGGAACACGAACACGGGAAACCAGACCATGACCTGCTCGGACTGCCATGGCTCGGACGTCGCGAGCGATCCGAAGGGACCCCACGGCTCCGCCTCGCAGTACATGCTGAAGGGGCCGCGGCGCCATTGGCCGAAGAACGCGGCCGGAGCCCTTTGGAGCCTGGACGACGTGAAGAACAATAAGAACTCGTGGGCCGCGGACATGTTCTGCGTGAACTGCCACCCGCTCTACTCGAACGGGACCTGGGCCAACAACGTCCACGGCAAGAGCAACCACCAACGCAGCACCGTCTACTGCATCACCTGCCACGTCGTCGTCCCCCACGGCGCGCGGCGCTCGCGTCTGATCGGCTACGCTTCGGAACCGAAGCCGTACAACTATGGGGGCGCGGGAACCTACGACAAGCTCGTCGTTGAAGGTTTCCGGAAGGCCTCGAGCCCGACCGGCTACAGCGAGAGCAACTGCAACTCGCGCGCGAGCGGGTGCCACACCGGCTCGGGGACTTTCGATCCCTAGGACTCCATGCCGAGTTCGCTCCGACGCCGGGCCGCCGCACTGGGACTGCTGCTGACGCTGGCGCAAGCCCCGGCGCACGCGCTGTCCCGCTCCGGTTCTCTGCTCTGGCGCTACGACGACATCACCTCGAGGGACCCCTCCGGCCGCCGCCGCCGCTCGTCCTGGTACCAGGGCTACAGCCTGGACGTGGGAGGGGTCTTCCTCCACCCCTTCGTGGGGACGTTCCAGACGGGCGGCAGCTACACTCAAGGCGCCGATATCGACACGGCCGTCAACTCGGACGTCTCGGAGCAGCGCATCATCGCCTGCCAGGGCGCGTTCCAGCCCTTCAGCCCCGCGCTCCGGAACTTCTTCACACTCGACCCGAACTATTCCCTCCAGCGCACCAAGTACGCCGCCTCCTCCTTGACGCCGGAGCACACATATACCAGTAGGAATTGGGGCTACAATTCAAGCCTCAACCTCCCGCGCCTGCCCGCGCTGAGCGCCTCGCGGCAGTACAACGCGCTCAGAGACCTGGACAGCCCGAATCCGACCGACCAGCGCCTCAATACGATGAGGGAGTCCCTCTATTACCGGCTGGGGGGCGTGAGCCTCAACTTCAGCCAGAACCGCACCCGCACCGAGGATCTGCGCGCCAACACCCCCTCGCTGCTCGACACCACCCAGTGGGGCTCCCTCGACTACAGCCGCGGCGAGATCAAGGCCCTCGGCATCAAGTCGCTCTCCGTGCACGCGGACTACCTGCGAACGGCGCGCAGCGAGACCTCCACGCAGAAGACCGTCACGAACCTCCTGAACGTGCGCAGCCGCGACTTCCGCTCCGGCGCCTGGACGCACGCCCTGAACTACTGGAACGACGCCCAGCGCGACATCCTCAGGAGAACCACGCTGATGACCCACAACGGACAGTGGACCAGCAACCGCCCGGTCCAGCGCGGGTCGATCACGAACATCTTGTCGGGGAATGCCGCCACCGGACGCGGCGGGTCCAGCCGCGGCGCAAGCGTCGCCCCGGGCGTCAACCTCAGCTTCTATGATGGGCGGCTCCTGACCGTCACGAACGGCCAGGCGGGCCTCAGCCGGGCCGCCGCGGGCGACACGACCTTCAGCGACTCCCTGGGCTCCCGCGTGGACCTCAAGCCCCGCCAGGCCCTCAACCTCTTCGCCGAGGCCCGGACCAGCGGCGTCGAAGCCCTCAACTCCGGCGGGACCGGCGGTCAGCGCACCCACCGCCTCGGCTTGGGCGGAGACAGGCGATTCTCCCAAGTCGAAACGACCCTGCGCTACGACAGGACCGAGCAGCGAGAGTTCTCCTCGGGGGCCAAGTCCGCCAGCGACCAGGTGAACCTCTCCGGTTCCGCGACCCCGGCCGAAGGCCTCCGCGCCACGGCAGGCTACAACTACACGACCTCCAAGAGCGATCTCGGCTCCCGGACGTCCTCGAGGAACGCCAGGGCCGGGCTGGACTACTCCTTGCGCTGGGGCTTGCGCCTTTATGCGGATGCCAGCTTCGCCGCGAACGACCAATACACCGCCAATTGCGGCGCCGGCTACGCGCTGGGCAAGACCGCGCTGAACCTCAAGTTCACCCACACCGAGTACTCGTCGTCATCCTCATATTCCTATCTGAGCATCTCCCTGTCTCGCGCGCTATGAGCGGGCGAGCCCCGATTGCTATGATGTCGTGACATCCTCCGGAGGATTCGAATGAACCTGCTCCTGACGCTTCTGATCGCCGTTCTCGCCTTCCCTTCCGACGCCTCGGCCGCCGACCTCTCCGGGACGGTCGTCGAGACGATGAACGCCGGCGGCTACACCTATCTGCGCCTGAAGACCCCCACCGGCGAGAAGTGGGCCGCGGTGACCCAGGCCAAGATCAAGAAGGGCGACCAGGCGACCGTCGTCGGCGCGATGGACATGAAGAACTTCGAGAGCCCGACTTTGAAGCGCAAGTTCGACGTCATCGCGTTCGGGATGTTGGGCGACGGCGCGGCGAAGGCCGGCGCCCCGGCCAAGGATTTCGGCCCCATCAAGGTGGCCAAGGCCGCCGGCCCCGACGGGCGCACCGTCGCCGAGGTCTACGCGCAGAAGGCCGCGCTCAAGGGCAAGGACGTCGTCGTCGCCGGCAAGGTCGTCAAGTACAACCCCGGCATCCTCGAGCGCAACTGGGCGCACATACGCGACGGCTCCGGCTCGCCCAAGGACGGCAGCGACGACCTGACGGTCCTGCTCAAGGACGAGACCGAGCTCGGCCAGGTCGTCACGGTTCGAGGCAAGGTCGCGCTCGACAAGGACCTGGGCGGCATGTATAAATTCCCCGTGTCCCTGGAAGACGCGCAGCTCGTCAAATAAGGGACATGGCCAAGG
>MGUL01000086.1:7702-9927 GCA_001800005.1 Elusimicrobia bacterium RBG_16_66_12
ATCAGCAAGCAGATGGTGCCGGTGTACGACAAGCCGATGATCTACTATCCCCTGTCCACGCTGATGCTGGCGGGCATACGAGACATCCTGGTCATCACCACGCCCTCGGACCAGGAAGACTTCCGGCTCCTTCTGGGCGACGGGTCGGCGCTCGGACTGAACATCTCCTACGCGGCCCAGCCCAAGCCCGAGGGCCTGGCTCAGGCGTTCATCATCGGCCGCGAGTTCGTCGGCTCCGACCGCGTGGCCCTGGTGCTGGGCGACAACATCTTCCACGGCCACGGCCTCTCCCAGTCCCTGCAGTCGGCGGCCGCGCGCAGGACGGGGGCCACGGTCTTCGCCTACCAGGTCCGCGACCCCCAGCGTTACGGCGTGGTGGAGTTCGACGCCGCCGGCAAGGCCAGGAGCCTGGAGGAGAAGCCCGCCCGCCCAAAGTCGAACCACGCGGTGACCGGGCTCTATTTCTACGACAACTCCGTCCTCGACATCGCGGCGAGCCTGAAGCCCTCGCCTCGCGGCGAACTCGAGATCACCGACGTGAACAAGGTCTATCTGCGCAAGAAAACCCTGCACGTCGAGCGCATGGGGCGCGGCATCGCCTGGCTCGACACGGGCACGCACGAGGCCCTGCTCCAGGCCTCCACCTTCATCCAGGTCATCGAGGAGCGCCAGGCCCTCAAGATCGCCTGCCTTGAGGAGATCGCGTTCAACATGAAGTACATCGGCGCCGAACAGCTCCGCGCGCTGGCCGAGCCGATGGCGAAGAACGAGTACGGCCGCTACCTGCTGCGCGTGGCGGCCGAAGGGACGCGCTGAGCGATGACGGTGCGCCCGGAGGTCATCGAGTACCTGCGCGAGAATCTCTCGAAGTTCCCCGTCGATGCGCTGCGCCGCCAGTTGTACGAGGAGGGCGTGTCGGATCTCGATTTCGAGGACTGCCTGGCCCTCGCGCGGCGCGGCCCCAAGACCTCGACCGCGGCCAAGAAAGCCGCGGCCCCGGCGAAGGCCTTCCTCGTCATCGGACTCGTCATTATCATCGGCGTCGGTCTCCTGGCGCTCTCGACGAGCACGAAGCCGCCGGAAAAAGCGAGCGGACCCGAATCGGCCTCCGGCGAGTCCGGCTATGTCGGACACCGCGGCTGGGTGGTGCGCCTGCCCAAGGATTACGTCGGGATGTCGGAGTTCAAGGACAAGGCGAAGACCGACCAGCTCGTCCATTTCTGCAGGCGCGGGACCGATCCGACGAACTTCCTCAATGAAGGGCTCTTCGGCCAGATGGAGATCGTCCGCCTCGAGGTGACCCCCAGCCCCTTCCCGGCCAACCCCACGGGAGTGTCCCAACTCACGAACGCCGTCACCCGCAAGACGTCCTCCCACGGCGAGAAGTTCGTGCTGAGAAACTTCTCGGTCGGCACGCTGACTGGGGTGATCGTCAACATCCAGGCCCCCTTCCCGCGCGTCGAGGCCTACCTGCTGGGCCAGAGGGACCTCTATTTCTTCTACGGCGGGCAGGAGGACGACGTCTGGCGCGACATCGTCCTCAGCCTGCGCGACGCCCGCTCCGAGAACTGACACCCCCCTTGCGCGGATCGGGAACACCCCTTACACTGAGGGGCCCCCGCGGCCACGCCGAGGTCACGCCGGGGCCAGGAGGTCTCCCGAATGAGAAAGAAGGTCCGCAAGGCCCCAGCACGGCGCCTCGTCGTCAAGAAGGCCGAGAAGGCGGCGAGCCTCGAACTGTCCGCCGAGGAAGTGACGGCCCTCGAACAAATCTCACAGCGCTGCGAGCAGAGCGAGCGCGCCTGGCAGCGGATGACCGCGCTCCCGGGCGGAGACGAGACCTGGAACCAGGTCGAGGAACACCTGCTCGCCCGAGACGGACGGGACTGCGAACGCCGCTGGAAGTACTTCTCGAAATAGCCGCCGATCCGGCGGCACGCATGCGCGAGAACCGACGGACCAACCTGGTCATCCTCGCGGCCCTGCTGATGATCGCGGCCGCGTTCGCGGCCTATGCGGCTTTGGTCATGCGCTGGTTCTCGACGCCCGCGCGCCCCGCGAACCCGGCGACGCGCGAGGCCGCCGCCAAGGCCGCCTCGGAAGCGACTCTCGACGAGGCGCGCAGGGAGTTCCGCGCCCGACTCCTCGACTGCCGCGCGCACCTACGGCTGTCCGAGGCGCTCTGGAAGTCCGGGCGTCCGGTGGACTCTTTCTACGTGTTCTAC
>MGUL01000087.1:0-307 GCA_001800005.1 Elusimicrobia bacterium RBG_16_66_12
TCCTTGCGCTCGGAGACGCCCATCAGGTATGCCCCCTGGTCCGCGGCCTCGAAGGAACCCCGATAACGGCCCGGACCCACTTGTGTGAGGGGAAGGACGTGCTGCGTCTTGTCCGGAAACACGACGCCCGTGTTCGCCTCGACGAAATTGATGAAGTCGCCTTTCTCGTCCACCGCCTCCAGCTGGATTTCGCCGCGTCCGTCGCGGTGGGAGACGGAAGCCACCACCTCCCGCCTCTGCGTGGTCCGCAGGCTCCAGCGCACCATCTGCCCGAAGACCTTGCCGTAATCGTTCCACTTGAGCCAGA